>JAHJEX010000017.1 GCA_018825385.1 Patescibacteria group bacterium | reverse complement strand
TGTCAACACATCCTTTAGTTTAACCTTACCATCATCAACCATTCTAACCCACCTTATTCTCTCTTCTAATATGTTCTTTGGCATATTTATACACATTACTTAATATTAGTAGAAAGTGCCAAATGTGTTTAGACATTACCCTATAGTATTGATTTTTATGCTAAAGTAAGTATAATAGGTCATACTTTAGGAGAGGTCGCCCCGCAGTGGCAGTGTAAGAGGAAAATTATATTAGTAGGCCTTCGATTCCGTTTCACTCCACTCAGGCAATATGTTAGTCCCTGAGTGCCTGTGGTGAGCAAAGTCGAACCATAGTCGAAGGACTCATTCAAACAAAGAAATATGAAGGAGGAAAGGCATTCAAAAAGCTAATCTCCGAATAAAAACTCTACGGAGAGATCGTCCCGCTAAAAGCGGGAAAAGCTAATTTACACACATGTATACAGTTTATATTATCCAAAGTCAGAATAGTGGCAAATACTATATAGGGATGACGGCCAATTTGGAAGACCGTCTAAGACATCATAATTCTGGTGCTAACCGTTCAACTCGAAACAAAGGTTTATGGATCTTAGTCCCTCGAGAACAATTTAAAGATAAAAAGACAGCTTGGTTCAGAGAAAAACAAATAAAAAAGTATAAGGGAGGAGAAGCATTCAAGAAATTAGTATCTTAGATTAAGATATCTCGGAAGGGTCGCATAGTGGCCTAGTGCGCTTGCTTGGAAAGCAAGTAGAGTGAAAGCTCTCGCGAGTTCGAATCTCGCCCCTTCCGCCATTAAAACTTAATCAGAAAAAAGAGAATTAATAAATAGTATTATGGAGAATAAAAAATATCCCGAGAGATCGCTAATGCATACAATAACAGTTCCATTTATATGGGGCATTGTTGCTCCTTTATTAATTCTGGATTTTTTTATGGAGTTTTACCATAGGATCTGTTTTCCTATTTACAATATCCCGCTTGTTGAAAGGTCTAAATATATTAAAATAGATCGTCACAAATTGGAATATCTAGATCCATTAGAAAAGATTAATTGCGTTTATTGCGGATATGCTAACGGCCTGTTGCGCTATACTTCAGAAATAGCCGCTCAAACGGAAAAGTATTGGTGCGGAATAAAACATGCGAAAACTGAAAACTTCATTGAACCGGAACATCATAAAGAGTTTGTAGAATACGGCAATCAGGAGGAATTTATAGAGAAATATCAGAGTGACCAACTTTTTGAAAAAAATGATCGACGATAATCCTAATTTTCCAAGAATCATTTGCAGTGCCTTTATAGAAAAAGATGGCAAGTTTCTGGTTGTTAATGATCCCAAGTTTGGAGCATGGCGCGTTCCCGGAGGTAAACCGGAGGGAGATGAAAGATTAGAAAAGGCTCTAGAAAGAGAAATGCAAGAAGAAGTAGGAGTAAAAATTGAAAATCCAAAGTTTTTGGGATACGGTCAGGATTCTATGTATCTTATTCCAAAAAAGAAAACTGTATCAAGACTTTTAATGTTTTTCCATGTTAAAGTAGATCAGGAGCTGACCATTGACCCTACAGAAGCGTCGGAACACAAATGGGTGAAATTCGAAGAAATAAAAAATGTAAAAAATATCGAAGGCGGTTTAGTTGATTTTTTTAATCGTAATCCCAATATTCAATTATGAATGGAAAACATTAAAGATCATCCTTGGGTGGGGGTAGACAATATAATACTGAATGACGAGGGTCATATCTTATTAATGAAACGTTCAGAAAGTGAAAGAAACTTTCCGGGCAAGTGGGGACTAATCTCCGGAATGATGGATTGGGGAGAAACGGTTGAAGGCGCCCTAAAACGTGAAGCAATGGAAGAAGTGGGAGTGGAAATCGAGGTAGTTAGATTTACTGGACGTTATTATGATGCTCTAAACAGACATCCTACTAAAACCACTATTTGTCTTCCTCATATCTGCAAAATTAGTAAAGGAACGCCCAAAGTAAATCAGCCCGAAGAAGTGCAAGATGTAAGATGGTTTAAACCTTCTGAAATAGAAGATTTGGACATGGCTTATGACCATAAGCAAATGCTTATTGATGAGGGGCTGGTATAAATGGAATATCTTGATGTAGTAAATGATAATGACGAGATAGTGGGCGAGGTATCTCGAAAAGAACTATACAAAAAACTGCTGAGCCATAGAATTGTTCATGTATTAGTCTTTAATAAAAAAGATGAGTTGGCATTACAGATGCGATCTGATAAGATGTCTTATTGCCCATCTTATTGGACTACTTCTGCAGGAGGTCATGTTCAAAAAGGTGAAAGCTATAGTCAAGCCGCTAAAAGAGAGTTAATGGAAGAATGCGGAATAGACGCCGAAATTGAGTTTATGTTTAAGGATAAATATATCCACAAAGACAGTATAACGAAATTTCTTTCCATATTTAAGACACTATATGACCGCCCGTTAAGCATGAAAAATGAGGAAGTTGAAAAGCTGGAATTTTTCAGTATTAGTGAGATAAAGGATATGATTACTCGGGGAGAAAAAATGCATCCCGAACTGACATTCATCATAGACAATCACTTCTAATAAGGATGTAACATAATGGGAGAGTAATATAAGTTTTTGGAATAAAAAAAGGGGTAGAATTCGCTTTCTACCCACCTATGCTAGAATGCTAGATTAGCGCCTGTTAGCCCGGTCCATGTAGTACTGGAAGAGGAGTCCAACACCCTCTTCGTCTCTGCCAGCAACGGTCACATTGCCTCGGTCATCGACGTACTTCTTTGCTCCGCCTCCGAGGCGCTTAACAAAGGTTATTTCTTTGCCAAGAGCATTCTTCCGTCTGTCAGGATCGGGGTTCTTTTTTCCGTTTTTCATGTTGGCCTCCTAGAAAGAGCAATTAGGACACAGTTTAATAGTAACAAAACACTACACGGTGGTAATAAAATAAATTACAAACTGTAGTTGATATCTACTAACACGGCAGGTCTTGACTAAATGATGGGTAAATAGTACACATAAAAGTGTATATTCACTAATACACTTTATGAAAATACCAACCATCCTTCAAAAACTTGGTCTTACCGAATCAGAAGCGCGAGTGTATCAGGCTGTTTTAAATTTGGGTTCAGAAACTGTAACTACGATTGCGAAAACCAGCGGCCTGTATCGGCCGACTGTTTATAAGGCTTTGGCAGCACTCGAAAAAAGAAATTTGATTTCCCGTTCACAGTTAGGTAAAAGAACTATTTACATTGCTGAAAACCCAACTGCGCTGAGCAAACTTTTTGGAAACCTAGAAGAGGAATTTAAACAAACACTGCCTGATTTACTTCAGCACTACGCAAAAAGTAAAAACCAGCCTGCCATATATTTTTTTAAAGGTAAAGAAGGAATCCGCCGTGTGTATACTGATTTAGTTCAGACGGTAAAAAAGGGTGATATTATTTATCGGTATGAATCTCCAAAAGATTATAAAAAGAACAAAAAATATTATCCACGTTTGTACATGGAAATTGCTGGCAAGAAACTGCAAAGTAGTATTGAAAAGTTTGTTATCACGAACAAAAATACGCATTCTGCCCGAAGCAAGCAACTAGAACGATATTCCAAATATGTACCTCCTTCCATAAATCCTTTTGAATTCAACATTACTCAAATAATCTATAAAAATAAAGTTGCCTTTATCGATTACGATGCTGAGACGGTAAGCATAATTGAGAGTACGAAATTTGCTCAATTTCAGAGAGAGATTTTTAAATTAGTATTTTCTGTGTTATAAAGGATACACATTTCAATGACTGACAATACTATAGAAGAAATAAAAACCCGGCTGGATATCAAAGAGATTATCCAGGAATATATTCAGTTAAAAAAAGCGGGCTCCAATCTAAAAGCGGTCTGCCCTTTTCATGGCGAGAAAACGCCGTCCTTTATGGTATCACCGGAAAAGCAGATCTGGCATTGCTTTGGCTGTGGTGAAGGTGGTGATATTTTTGGATTTATTCAGAAGATTGAAGGAGTGGAGTTCCCTGAAGCACTACGTATTCTAGCTAAACGGGCGGGAGTGGAAGTAACGCGTCAGGATCCTCAACTTCAAAACAAGAAAACTCGATTACTAGATGCAGTAAAGTTAACCGCAAGTTATTATCATAAAGTCTTGTTAGATTCTTCTCAAGCGGAGTACGCAAGAAAGTATTTAGAAGAGAGAGATATAGATCAAGATGCAATTGATCGGTTTAAGATCGGATACTCTCCTGATTCCTGGGATTCTTTATCAGATTTTCTGAAAAAGAAAGGGTTTTCTGAAGAAGAAGTATTCTTAGCCGGATTAACAGTAAAGAAGGATAAGGGAGTAGGGTATTATGACCGATTTCGGGGACGTTTAATGTTTCCTATTTATGATGTTCATGGCAATACGGTTGGTTTTGGCGGAAGAATACTCCAACAAAAGGAGGAAGGCGCTAAATATATCAATAGCCCCCAAACACTTATTTATGATAAAAGCAACGTATTGTACGGATTAGATAAATCTAAAACTTCTATCCGCAAACTGGGCGAAGTAATAATTGTTGAGGGATACACCGACTGTATTTCTGCTTATCAAGCTGATATCACAAATGTTGTAGCTTCTTCGGGTACGGCATTAACTGAGGGTCAGGTTTTACTGTTGAAGCGTTTTACTGAGAACTTGGTTATGTCTTTTGATCAGGATACAGCCGGCGCAGAAGCGGCAAAACGAGGCATAGAAGTTGCTTTGGCAAATGAAATGAATGTCAAAGTAGTTGAATTACCATCCGGCAAGGATCCCGATGAATGTATCAGGAACAGCAAAGATGAATTTATAGGGGCAGTGAAAAATGCCAAACCGTATTTGGAATTCTATTTTGATAACACTTTCCAAGAACTAGATACTTCAAAAGTACAAGATAAAAAAAAAGCGGCTGCCATTCTTTTGCCAGTCATTGCTAAAATAGGTGATACAATTGAGCAGGCACATTGGCTGAAAGAATTGAGCAAAAAGCTGGACGTGGAAGAAAATATATTGAGAGACAGACTTCCGAATAAGACAAAACCAAATAGAACAAATAGAAAAACAGTTTCCGGAGAACAAAAGGTGAAGGTTATTGATCGTTTTGCTAAAATAGGAGAAGAATTATTAAGTCTCATAATCCATTTTCCGGACTTTATCTCTACTTCTATTGATAAATTGTTGCCTGAATACTTTACAGATGAAAAACAAAAAGAACTTTACAAAAACATAGTAGTCTATTATACTAAAAAAGAACATTTTGATGTATCAAACTTCCAAAAAACTATCAATACGGAAGAGCAGAACGAAAACAACCTTTCTGCCTATTTAGATATACTCTTTCTGCTGGGCGCTGAAGAATTTGAAAAATTGAATGATAATCAGGTAAAACAGTATACTACAGAGAGAATTAATATACTTAAAAAGAACAATATACTTGCTCAGCTAAAAAATATCGAGCAAAACATTAAGGCTCTTGAGCAAGGGGAACCAAGTGATCAAAATCAAAACGAACTTGATCAACTTAGTGAAACTTTCAATCAACTTACAAATCAATTACGTAATTTGGAATAACTACTAACTACTAAAGAAAGCACCCTGCTATAACATAAATAGGGTGGTTTTGGAGGTAGGGTTTTAATCTATGCCAAAAACTACAACAAAAATCAAGAAGAAAACAACTTCGCACGCGAAACCTAAAAAGAAGGCGGTAAAACCGGCAAAGAAAGCGGTAAAGAAAGCGCTTGCTAAAAAGAAAGTTTCCACAAAAAAAACCGCAGCAAAAAAAACAGTTAAGCGCAAACCAAAAGCAAAGTTACAGCCTATTGATCCAAAAGTTGTTACTCGTCTGATAGAAAAAGGAAGATCAAGGGGTTTTGTTACAGAAACAGAGATTTTATATACTTTGCCTGATCTAGAAGAGTACCTAGATGAATATGAAGAAATTCTGACAGAGTTTGAAGAACAGGGAATTCAGGTGATAGAAACAAAACAAGGAATCCTTGATACAGACGGGGATTCCTGGATTTTAGATAAAAAAGCAAAATCTCTAGAGGAAAAGAAAAAGTTTGATTTAGGCGACATTGCTAATGACTCGGTACAGATGTATCTTCGAGAGATCGGAAAAGTTCCTTTATTGACCGGAGAGGAAGAAGTGAAATTAGCAAAACTTAAAGAGAAAAATGTTGAGGAAGCAAAAAAGAAACTAATTGAAGCGAATCTTAGATTAGTCGTAAGTATCGCCAAAAAATTTACGGGCCGCAGTTTGTCTTTGCTTGATTTGATTCAGGAAGGAAATGTAGGTTTGTTTCGTGCTGTAGAAAAATTTGACTATCGAAAAGGATACAAGTTTTCGACATATGCAACATGGTGGATTCGGCAGGCGATTACCCGTTCGTTGGCAGATCAGTCTCGCACTATTAGAATCCCGGTTCATATGGTGGAGACTATTAATAAATTTCAGCAAATAGAACGTCAATTAATTCAGAGTTTAGGAAGAGAGCCACTGCCAGAGGAAATAGCAGCTGAAATGGATCAGACAGTCGAGAAAATTAACCATATTATAAAAATTTCTCAAGACACCGTTTCTTTAGAAACATCTGTGGGTGAAGATGATGAGGATTCAAGTTTGGGAGATTTTATAGAAGATGTAAAAACAATGACACCAGACCGCTCGGCTTCTCTACAACTTTTAAAAGATCATGTGAAAGCTATTATCAGAGAACTGCCACCGAGAGAACAAAAAATATTGGAAATGCGGTTTGGGTTATTAGACGGCGTGGCTCATACTTTGGAAGAAGTTGGTCAGGAGTTTGGCGTTACCCGTGAGAGAATCAGACAAATCGAAGCGAAAGCATTAGAAAAGATCCAGGTACATGATGGTATGAAGAAACTGCGCGATTACTAAAAACTTTACAAAAATCCAAGAATAGATTATAAATATATTCACGTGATAATTTTCAGATAAGCTTGCAAATTATATATCCCTGGACCCGCCCTTGGTGGGGACTATATAAGTTGTAAAAAATGTATACAGTATATATTAACAAAAGCCTGAAAAATGGGAAAAAATATGTCGGATATACCAGTAAATCAGCTACAGAAAGGCTTGTTGAACATAATCGAGGATGTAATAAATGGGCAAGAGAAAATAAACCTTTCATTCTGATCTATAGTGAAAGTCATCAGACTAAGGAAGGGGCGATGGCCAGGGAAAAGTTCCTTAAATCTGGTCAAGGTAGAAAGTAGCTCAATGATATACTAAAAACAACATAAAGATACACATTTTGTCTTCCTGGATAGCTCAATGGTAGAGCAACCGGCTGTTAACCGGTAGGTTGTCGGTTCGAGCCCGACTCCAGGAGCCAAAATGTGTATCTTTGTTTTTAAAAAATGTTTTTTTATCCATATTGGTAGCTAGGTAACCCCCGCCAAAGGCGGGTCCGCCTCCGGCGGAGGCTGTTAACCGGTAGGCATGGCCCCATAGGAGCGAAGCGACATACGGGGTTGTCGGTTCGAGTCCCCGCCCGCCATCGGCTTTGCCTCTAGCAAAGGCGGGCAGGCGACTCCAGGAGCCATAGAAAAATGATGAGTTTAATACTCGTCGTTTTTCTTTTATCAATATTTCGTTTTATTATTGGATTTTTTCGGTTATATTGAATTCGGGTGAAAGTCAAACTATTGACAAAATGGCCATTCCATACTAATATTGGTTGTCATCTAGCACCTTGAAAAGCTACTTGCATAGTAAGATAGCCATAGCCAAAAGACCTTGAAGAATTGAGGTTTTCTGGCTATGGCTACAAAGCGTAGTCCGCTGGCATATAAAACCGCAACACCGTTCGTAAGAACCCCGTTGCAAAACTAAAGGAGTCAACCATGAGTGACTTAATGCTCGACGTTGATCAAGCCGGAGAACTGAAAGCAGCGTTCCGGCGCGGCGACTGGACCAACACACTTATCAAACGTGCATGTGAAGGTGACTTTCTTGCCCAATTCAAACGGGTTGTTGAAGGATCTGCCACTATCATTCCGATTGCGCCCAAGAAAGAAATTCCTGTCACTACCATCGTCCACATCGATCGTTCCATTAAGCCGACCTACCCTGACTTCGTGAAAAAGGTCATGCATCCCGGGTTGGAAAGCGCGGGTCTTGTCGAGTACGACATTGCCACGGCGATATCGTTGTGGTTGCACGACAACCAGAAAAAGGGCATCGTCACTGGTCAAGTGATCTACAACCATCTCAAGAAGAACAACATGCTTGGGTCCTGTGGTAACCTGCAGGACGCCCTGGCTATCCAAAAGCTCGGAGTCGCTTCTTTCCAGAAAGCGTTTGGCAACATTGTCGTCTATTTCTGGAAGTCAGTTGTGCAGCGCCGCAATGGTAGCCTCGACGTCCCGTGTCTGTGCGTGCGCGGTGGTGGGGTGGTGTTGTACTGGAACTGGCTCGACGATGTCTGGCACGGCGGTGAGCCTGCGGTTCGCTTCGCAAAGTAGCTTGAGTCCTTTGGACTTGAGAGTTTTGGCCTTCTCTGGCCTTTAACCTTAGTTCTCTGGCCTTGAAAACGGCGGCCCGCATCAGTTAACCATACTGATACGGGTCGTTTTTCTTTTAATGATTATTTGACAATATTTCCTATTTGCGATAAACATTATATATGGAAAAGAAAACTGTTAAGCTAAATAGTAATAATAACCAGATCTGACTGGCCTAGTTTTGTTTCCAAAAAAGATGCCAGTCATATGAGACTGGTTTTTTGTTTATTCCGGGGTAGTTGAGCTGGTACAACGCCACGCTGTTAACGTGGATATCGCAGGTTCGAGTCCTGCCCCCGGAGCCATAAAAATAGTATCACCATTGAGTGGTACTATTTTTATACTTTGGCAGGACGAGAAGGGCGCGAGAGAAAGCGAGCTGGTGCAGCTTTCGGTGCGCAGCGCCCAGGTACCCGAGTCGGAGCGAGGGGGAGTCCTGCCCCCGGAGCCAAATCTCATTTTGTTTCCTTGACGATAGTCCACTAGTTATGATAACCATAAACTATAAATACTGAGCCATTCAATCTATGAATCACGAGTTCGGCACTCCACCAGAAGATAGAAAAGAAAAATCAACTTTGCCTCTTGAAGAGTTGCGTGAATTAGCACCGGCTGTTTTTGATGTAAATCGGCTTTCTCAAGAAGCAGAAGTCCAACTGACACTTGCCAACATTGCTCGCGCAGGCCGCAAAGAGGATGGATCATTGGAAAAATATGTTGTTGGCTATACAGGTTCAGAAAATAGAGGCTTTTACATATCTAGGAATACTAATCATTCAATGCCCGAAGTGCATAAAAATATGGTAGCTATTAGTGAGCAAATGCCAGGAGGGACTGTTCCAAGACCAGTTACTTTTCTAGAAGATGCAGATGCAGTTTTGTATGAAGAAGTTGCAGGAATCAATGGTTTGGAAGCATTCGGGCAGCTATCCGAGGCTGAGCGCCTAGAATTCTTTCGGGCAACGGGTGAAAGAACAAGACAGCTACATGAGATTGATAAAGAATCAATTGCCACAAAAGAAACAAACACTTCGTCGTTACTCGAACATATTATGCAGACGGTCAATCGAGATACATTTGCAATAATTCAGGAACGCAACCAAGATTTTTTCAGTCGTCTTCATAATCTCTATGCCCAGATTGTTGAGAGAGAACAGGAATATGTGAAGGGTTCAGAACTTGTAGTTAATCACGGAGATTTACACCCTGAAAATGTTATTCGAGATGAGAGCGCTAAAGTTGGTTTGATGGATTTTACCGATATTATGATAGCTCCACGCGCAAAAGATATTGGAGGGTTCTTTGAACAACTAAAGACCATGCTTCACGAGCAGGGGTTCACTAACAACGAGAAAATAGAAGAGTATCAACAAGAATTTCTTAAGGGGTACGGTGATGATGTGGAAGTTCCTGAGGAAGAAATGAAGTTGTATCGCGCATGGCAACTTTGGCGCAATTCCATGTACTTTGCTGGCAGAGCTGAACCAGATTTTGCTATGGCTGAAGAACAGCTGGCAGCAGCACAAGAACTGATGGACAATCAATAATACAAGATCATGAACTTCAAACCAGAAAATATTGAACCTAACTCCCCATACATAGAAAGCGATGGAGTTAGAATATACGGAGAAAGAGCACAAATTGTTGAGCTAAGTGATGTTGAATTACTGAAAATACCGCAGGAGGCTGTACTGCATGTCACTAGGCATTTAACAGAACTATCGGGTGAGGTAAGAGAAAGACTTATCGGTACTCAAATTGATGATGAAGGGAAAACCGTGATTGTTGATAAAGAATTTATTAGTGTGCAATTAGAATCTGCAGGATCAAAATTTAATGATAAAATATCTGATCCGGAAATCCTTATTGCTGTTTGTCGTGAAATGATGATAGAAGAGGTAAATGCTGGGCAAGTTTCATGGATAGAGAATTCAGCGACAGGTGAAATGACCGCAAAATTCCAGGCAGAACCAGGGGATAAATACAAAGAAATGCTGGGCTTAGGTTCTGAAGAAAAATTAGGGACAACTTCTGTGGTAGAAATTACTCCTAATATCCAAGGACAGGTGGAACGAGAACCAAGAGGTAAGGGAGAGACAAAAGATCAGATTGAAGTAAATGTAGTAAGAGGAATTCCTGCACCAAAGACGGACAATTTAATTATAGTTATTAAAAAACAAAGTAAAGATTCCGAGCCCTATTTTTATACCGCTTATACCGGAATACTGGCTCCCAGCCTTCCTCGTCCAGAAAAGCAGTCTCCTGATGAACTGAAATATAATCAGGAATGGTGGGAAAAACATGCGTTTGTTAGATAGTATTTTAACTGGACATATTCCCCTTCTTTGCTAGAATAGGGGTGGCTAATATTATTAAGAATGTATTTATGACCCGTGAAAAAATAAACTACCCAGAAGCAGAAGGAATCACGCCAGAAACAGAAGAAGCTCGCCAGCGCGGCCTGCTGGAGTCTGCGGATGAAACTATGGAAATGATGGATTTGAAAGCAGAAGGGGAACTTCGGCGGAATGATGAGGAACCAGCAAAAAAGCCGGATGGTAAAGAAGAACCTGATTTTGAACCGCGCCGTAGCATACGTCCCGGTCTAACAGATGAGAAACCGCCCTCCCAGCCAGATGCACCTGTTAGGGAAACGGCACAATCCCCCGGATCGGAAGAAGAAACAAGTGACCCGGTTGTAGAAATCAACAGGATTATTACAAAACATGAGCGGCTAAAAGACGAAAATGATTTGTTACAACAGAAGATTTTTGGCTTAATCAATCAACACAATGTCTCATCCGTTTTTGAGAATCAGCGGACCAGTTTGCAAGTCATTCAGAATCAACTTGATATTGCCCGACGTGACCCGGGTGTGCAAAATGCTGCAGAGGCAAAAAAACAGGCGCAATACATTTTTAGTCTAGAGAAAGTCCGTGCTCTCAATCTCAATAAATTTAAGAAAAAAATACTGCGAACCATCGGTCATGAACGCTAGTTATCATTAATCATTATAAAAAGGAATTTTTTATGGCTATTTCAAAGGAACAATTCATCAAAGAACTAAACAAAGATCTAGAATGGGAATTTGCGGCCGCCATTCAGTATGTCCAACATGCGGCGGTGATTACCGGTCCGGAATACGATGCGATTTCAGCAGAATTAATTGTTCATTCCAACGAAGAAATGGCTCATGCGGTTCAAGTTTCCAGTATAATCACGGATTTGAACGGTGCGCCTGTAATAGATGTTGAAGAACGCAAAGTTTCGGAAAATGCGAAAGAAATGCTGGAGCAAGACCTGGTGGGCGAAGAACTGGCTATCACCAGATATAAGGAAAGAATCAAACAAGCCGAGGAACTGGGAGAGTACGGAATGCGCCGGATTTTGGAAGACATTCTGATGCAGGAAGAAGAACATCGCAGAGACCTGTTAAGTTCACTTGGCAGGTAAATTTCGAAAACCACTGGTAACTTTTAAGAATAACGGTTTTTTGGTACAATAAACCCATGCTTCAAGGAAATAAAAACGGATTCACCCTGCTTGAGTTAATGGTAACAATCTCCATCATCAGCCTTTTGTCTACTATTGCAGTAGTTGCTTATAAGGGAGTTCGTGTCGATGCACGTGATACTGAACGAACGGTAAAAGTTAAACAAATTCAGGCATCAATAGAAGATTTTTATGATGAGTTTGATGCATACCCGTGTGGTGATGGACCCTCATCTCCAGAATTGCATAATGGTGTTTTCTATAGTACAGATGGTTCAACGTCAGATGAGTTTTTAGATGGCGAGAGTGCTTCGGGCACTGGTTGCTTTATTGGTCCGCCTGATGACGGCTATCCGGATTACCCAATAGATGGTTTGTATAGCAATAATTATTGGAGTGAGCTAGTAATTGAGGACCCGATTAATGACGGAGTCAACAATTATCGTTACTACTATATTGTGCCGATTGATGGTAGAACCGAATATCACCTTTCTGTGAAACTTGAAAAAAATGATGAATTGATGGAAAGTGACGGCGGAGTGTGTGATGATCTATACGAAATATATAGTAATGGGTACTTTAACGACTATACTGCCGATTGGGTACCCGGGTGTTAAAATCGCAAATTATAATTAATAATTAAGGAAAAAATATGAAAAAAATTTCGCTTATTGCAATTATGCTGCTTACAGTTGCAATAGTTTCCGGTGCTGGGTGCACCAAAAATGCAACGGAAAACGCTGTTGAATCAGCAACGGGTGGCAGTGCGGATGTTGACATAGACAACAATACAATGAAAGTAGAAACTGACGAAGGTACATTAGAAGTTGGAGAAAATGTTTCATTGCCTTCTGACTTCCCTTCTGATGTACATGTAGCAGATGGGGATATACTGCTTGCTTCGAAGACATCTGACGATGCTTTTTCTGTCACAGTAGAGACTAGTAAATCAGTTTCTGAAATGCAAACGGAATATGAAACGGAATTTGCAAATGATGGTTGGGATGTTAATACAACTCTAGCTTTTGGAGGTATGGTGACTTTAGGAGGAGAAAAGGATAACAGGATGGTGACAGTTAGTATCTCTGAGAGTGAAGGAAAAACATTAGTAATTATTACTACGGCTCAAACAGAGTAGATCTCAAAAAGAACAAAGAGGCGGATATTCCGCCTCTTTTTTGTTTGTTTATTGCGATTACTTTTGCATATTGCGTTTTGATTTTACTTGATATAGACTTTGTTGTAGCGTGTTTCAGTATCCAACCCGTTCAAACGACATAGCCGTGATTCACGAAATTCTGTCGTGGATTGATCCTGAATTGAAATCTTGAAGAGCTAGGAGGGATCTGATGCCCGAGACACGAACAAACCATAGAGTTGTACAAGCGGAGCGTAACTGGCAAGGTAACTGCAACATTTGTGGCGAACTCTGGCTTAAGGGAGCCACGGAATGTCACCAGCGTCATGTTAAAGGTGAGCACTATCGTGTTTCACTCAAACCCGGCTCCCAGGAGCGACCAGTTCACATGGTCCAGTGTGTGCCTAACGGCACGCGGTGTAATCTCTGCGGTGGCCAGATTGGATCTGGCGAAGAACACTGTTCCGTGTTGCGGCATGAACCGGAACAATTCTATGAGGCTAACCGCCAGAACGCTCCTTCACTCTTTCCCTAGACTCACCCAGGCGATTTTCTCCCGCCTAAACCGCTAACAAATCTTTCCAGGGTTGAGGCGGTTTTTTTATCCATTTGACCTGCCGGGGCAGTTCTGTTACCTTACATCTGGAACTAACTGGTTCAATGAGTTGAAACAACTCATCAAATAGGGAGGTTCTTTTGATGGGAATCTGGGAAAAAAGGGTTATCGAAAGTGTAGCCCGAACAGTGGGAGCGCGGGTCATTGATCCGCACGACATCCCACTACTGGGCCCGCTTGCTGTGGAAAGAGCATTATGGGACGGCCGGATTATCATAGGGAACATTTTCCCAGGTAGTCTTTCGCCGGATTTGGAAACGTCCGACCTGCGGTTTACCGGAATCGATGACCAAAAACGGATCCGCTCGCTCATTGGTCGGCTGATGTCCAAAGGCGAAAGCTTCATTACCAGAACCAGGGACGGTTCGGTTCTTTGGACAATCAATGTTCCTTCGCTTCGCGCTTAACCGCCTACATCTTTTGAGATAGTAGCGGTTTTTTTATCTGAAAAAATCTGATTATAAATGAATATTAAAGATGATTGATGGAATAGTTATTTTTTTCCTGACAAAAACAAGTTTTTGCATGCGAAACTTAGGGAGCGGGATTGACAGGATATCTAGGTGTGATATACTGGTATTTGTAGTATCACTTTAGTTTAATAAAGTACTAATCTTAGCCAAAATGAATAAATGGGATACAAAAAGAACAGAAGAATTATATAAAATCATCCTGTCTCTCAAGAATATACAAGAAGCTAGAGATTTTTTTCGTGATTTATTGACTGAGCAAGAGATTGTTGAACTTGGCAACCGTTGGCGTGCTGCTCGGATGCTCAACCAAAACATACCTTATAGTCAGATTATTGAAAAAACCGGACTTAGTTCTACTACAGTTGCCAGAATCTCTAAATGGCTCAAAAAAAGCAAAGGCGGATACAAAAAAATGCTTCAAAGAATTAATGGTCATCGACATAACTCTTCCTCTTCTGGGAAAGGGTTGTTTTGATATAGCGGAAAATATATAAAACCAGCCCCTTCTCACAGAGAGAAGGGGCTTTTGATTTTCAAAAGTCTAAATGCTCGTTTACAGTTTGGAGGTTTAGTCATGAAGGAATACCGACCTTGTGCTGGAGGGATCCCAACGACGATCGACATGCGCTACCAAGAGGCTCTTCAATCGGCAGGGCTTCGGTATGGAATTGTAGAGGTTACTACCCGGTGTCAGTGTGCATGCCCGGGTTGCTACATGGTTCGACGCGATTCTCTTAACAAAGGGGATATGTCTCTGGAGCAGGCAGTATGTGTTCTGGATCTGTGTCGCGATTACTGTGGCGCAGAACTTGAGACAATGGACTTGCTTGGTGGCGAACCGCTGTTGTGGCCGTGTTTACAGGAATTTATTGAAGAACTTCTGCGTCGCGAAATTTTGCCCTGGATATTCACCAACATGTTGGCAATTACACCCGAGTTGGCACAATGGTTGTATGACCGAAATGTGCACATCACTGGCAAATTGAACATTAACCCCTCTGATCCTTTGCAGTATCCTCTTCAGGGAAAGATGCTGGGGCGAGGAACTAGAGTGGTGAACCGATTGCTTGCGGCAATCAAGATATTCCAGAATGTTGGATATCGCGATCCGCTCTTCCGGTTGCAAAATCTAATTCGCAGGCAAAACCTGGCATATGTACCAGATTACTATCGGTGGTGTCTGGAACAGGGAATTGGCACTGATCTGGAACTAATGGGTTCTGGTGAGCCTATTGGACCAGATTACTGGCAGGTGGCACCGACTCCGCAACAGTTGGCAGTCATGATTAGAAAAATCCAATCGGTTCGAATTGAATTTGGCTTGGATGAGGCTGAAGTTCTGATGCCGCACGTGTTTGGGTCATGTCCGTTCTATGACAAGGGTCTGTACTTTGCGGTTGATGGTCATATTCGTGCTTGTTCCAATTCAACTGTGGAGTTGGCTCGAATCACTGATCCTGACCCGATCCGCAAGGCATACGAGTCGCCGTTGATTTGCAATCGCCTTGTGCTTTCGCAGGAAACAGTCGGCGAACCATGCGCAAGCTGTTCCAGATGGAATCAATGCCGAGGCGGCTGCCGAGCTACTGTTGAAGGTACGGGTGACCCGTTTGGTGGCTATCCGTTGTGTCCTGTTCCATTTTTGGACTGACATTCAGAAATTGATTGGGGTAGTTTAATATCTGCCCCAATCAATAATTTTTAATCAGAAAAATAATGAGAAAAGATATTTTAAAAATCGCATATAAAAAATTAAATGAACTATCAAAAAAGTATGACGGGTTTATTAATATTGTGGTTGACGATTGGCGAGGATTTCGCTTTGTATTTGATACGGAAGATGTGAGGCTATGCAAAAATGATTGTAAAAACTGCCCACTTTTTCAGCTACTGAAGAATGAAAAAGAAGGATATTTTTCCGTAGGACTATATCCTTCGAATAAGGAGGATAAAAAACTGTTTGGTCCCCAGAATTTTTTAAATTGCAAAACACTGGATCAATACCAAAACTGCTATTTGAACTACTTGAAACAATGTAAATCGGATGTGGAAATCAATAAGGAGCTTCAGTTAGTTAAAGGAATGAAAATTATTTATTCTAAGGGAAATATAAATAAAGCTGAACAGAAATTCAAAAATAGTATCTTTAGAGAATACCTTGATTTTCTGTAACATATTTGATAAGGTGACATACCGTTTGCCCTTTTTACTTTGGATAGAGAGGAGAAACTTGTGATTATCAAGCGATATGCCTTGCCGCCGATGCAAGAACTTTGGCTCCGAGAGGAAACGAAGTTTGAACACTGGCTCGAGGTGGAACTGGCGGTACTGCGAGCACGTGAGCAGTTGGGGTTAGCTCCTCAACACGCTCTGCGTGATATCTCGCGACATGCTGGGTTCACGGTGCAGCGGATCGACGAAATCGACGCCGAAATCCACCATGACATGATTGCTTTCATCACGGCGGTACACGAAACTCTGGAAGCTGCCGGCATTGGGCATCTCAACGTTCAGTTCCACCGGGAAATCACCTCCTACGACATCGAGGATCCGGCGCTGATCCTGATGCTGCGCAAGGCGGTCAAACTGGACCTGGGGGCACTAGGACTGCTGGATCAGGCATTGCAGCAGAAGGCGATGGAACACAAGTGGACTTGGATGATCATGCGCACGCATGGTCAGTATGCCGAGCCCTCTACGTTCGGTCATCTACTGCTGGTGTTTGCCGAGGAAGTCCGTCGTTGTATTGCCAGACTGCGTATCGTGTTGGAATTCGACCTGGCCGAAGGCAAGGTCTCCGGCGCGGTTGGCAGCTATGCCGGTTTGAATCCCGATGTAGAGAAGCATGCTCTAAGGCATTTGGGACTGACGCCAGCCCTGGCAGAAACCCAGATCCTGCAACGCGATCGCCATGCTTCATTGGTCACCACGCTTGCCATTTGTGGCGGTGTGTTCGAACAGATCGCTAAGACCTTCTGGGTTATGATGCGGTCTGAGGTCCAGGAATTGCGTGAACCACGCAAGAAGAAGCAGAAGGGTTCCTCGGCCATGCCGTGGAAGAAGAACCCTATCTTGACCGAGCAGTTCATGGGCATGCCCCGGATGTTACGGGCGGACGCGATGTGTGCACTGGAGGATATCGGCACTTTCGAAGGTCGGGAGATCTCCCAGTCCAACGTGGAGCGTCATATCTTCGGTCGGGCTACCACGATCGTGCACTATATGGCGACCAAGTTGGCTGTTATGGTGGAGAACCTAGAAGTGTTTCCAGACAAGATGCTACATCGTCTGACGCACGAGTCGCTGGGTGTCTGGGCAGGCCAGAGAGTTCGCCATGCTTTGGAAGATGCGGGACTGGACTACGAGACGGCCTATCGCCTAATCCAGGCGTGTTCCTTCAAGGCGAATGATGATCGCACGCATCTGAGCGTCGAGCTAGCCAGAATGCCCATCTCCGAAATGGTGAAGGGTAATGAGGATACTCGTACGGCGAGCGATATCTTGGGGCAGGAAGAGCTCCAGGCATTCTTCGACCACGAAGCCTATGCTCGCGCCGGCATCGAGTACATTTTCACACGACAGGCGACATAACGCTCCTGTCACGGTTCCCGACGAGACCCCCGGTCTTATCAGGAGCCTTTTTTATATTGCTAAATATTGTGTATAATAGAAGTTCATGAAAAAAATCACTTTTGCCATTTTAATTTTATTCATTCTAGTCGCTCCAATAACAGCATATTCTGCTGATCCATGGGTCGCAACAAATGACAGAATTGGCCTGAATGTCCATTGGGCTTTGGGCGGTTTTGGTATGGACGATTTATACCAACAGCGCTTGCATCAAAGCAGAACAACTTGGGTGAGGGAACATTTTTATACAGAAGTATTTATGGTGGAAAATCCAGAAGCGTGGTTTGAACGCTATGATTCTATTTTAGAGAAATATGAAGATGAAGGAATAAAAGTGCTCGGTATGCTGGCTTATGGGGTTACAAACGGGGATTTTTACCAACCGGATCTGGATGTATGGGAGGAATTTGTCCGGTCAGTGGTGTATCGCTACAAAGACAAGGTAGAGGCCTGGGAGATTTGGAATGAACCTGACTCTCCAACATATCTTACGCCTCATAATCCGGAAACATACGGACCAATTTTAGAAAGGGCTTATCGAACAATCAAAAATATTGATCCTGAAGCCCTAGTTTTAAACGGGGGACTCAGTTGGTTTAATTGGTATTTTGCGGAAAGACTTTTTCAGGACTATGGTGACTATTTTGACCGTTTAGCGGTGCATGGATATTATTGTGAGAACCAAAATTCTCAAGAAATGATGTCTCATCTGGATACGCTAAGAAGTGTTGTGGGCACATACCGGCCGGGTGAACAAATTTGGATTACAGAATTTGGATGTTCCACCGGGTCAGTAAAAGTTACGGAGCAGTCTCAGGCAGATTATTTAGATGATGCGACAAAGCTGTTATTGGAAACAGGGTTTGTTGATAAAATTTTTCTTTATAATGTCCGCAACAGAGAAACTGGAGATTCATATGAGGACAGTTTTGGGCTATTGGACTTGAATATGAGCCCGCGCCTTTCTTGGCATTGGTACAGAAAGCTTCCATATGGGCCGTATGATCAAAAAAGGATATCGTTCAGTTTAGAACAAAAACATGCCAGTGAACTAAAAGCTGTTTTAGAAAGATATTTTGGTGAAGGTAAAATTCCAGTGACGCAGGAGAATTGGTATAAATTGGTAAATGCCTATATTTATGGCGGATACCCAGTGATTGCTATTGTGCAGTCATTGCGTTTTGGGGGAAAAACTATTCATCCCGAAATGCATTATAATTATTGGCAAGAAAGTAATGATTATACAGAGTATATTGGCAAGGATTTGGTGAAAGGAAGATTTGTGTATGCATATGGCAAGGCGCGACTTCCGATTTTAACAGAACAAGCAAAAGCAACTGAACTAAAACAAAAACTCCAATCGCAGTTTGCTTTGGAGAATTTGAGAATAAATGATACTAACTGGGTGAAACTGTTCAATTCTTATGCGTACGGCGGATATCCGGTTGAGGCGATAGCCCGGGCGGTAATTTACGGCGGTAAGACAGTGCACACATCTATTCCATGGAAGTTCTGGCAGGAACATCCTGATTATCAGGAATATATTCAGAAGTCTGTTCCAAGCTTCTAAAGTTTTTCTATTTCTTCCAAAAGAGTTTCGATGATTTTGTCTTCTGGAACCGTTTTTAGTATCTTATCTTTTTTGAAAATAATCCCGACACCTCTGCCTCCGGTAACTCCAATATCTGCTTCTCTGGCTTCTCCGGGTCCATTTACTACACAACCCATCACGGCCACTTTTATATTTTTCTTAATTCCTCTAGTTGCCTCTTCAACTTGCTTTGCTAATTTAATCAAATCAATTTGGGTTCGACCACATGTTGGACAACTGATTAATTTTCTTCCCCTTTGTCGTAAGTCCAGGGATTTCAGTATTTCCCAACCTACTTTTACTTCTTCAACTGGTTCATCTGTTAAGGATACTCTAATAGTGTCACCAATCCCTTCTGCCAACAAAGTGCCAATGCCAATTGATGACTGAATTGTACCGACAAACTTCAATCCCGCTTCGGTGACTCCTAAATGCATAGGATAATCAGTTTCTTTGGCGAATAGACGGTATGCTTCAATCATTCGCGGTGCATCAGGAGCTTTGAGGGAAACTATAGTATCTTTGAATTTAAGTTTTTCCAGAATCTCAACATGACGTAACGCGGCCTCCACCATTCCCTCTGGTGTAACCTGCATTTCATTCTTTTCCAGAATATCCTGAGGGAGTGACCCACTATTTACACCTATGCGAATAGGCACGCCTTTATTCTTGGCTACTTTCACCACTGCTTCAGTCTTCTCTTTTGATCCAATATTTCCAGGATTAATCCGCAGTTTATCTACCCCTTGTTCTAGAGCTTCGAGTGCAAGACGATAATCAAAATGAATATCAGCCACTAAGGGGATAGCTATTTGTTTTTTTATTTTCCCTAAAGATTTTGCTGCCAGTATATTAGGAACAGCTACCCTTATAATCTCACAGCCTGCTTTTGTTAGATCGTTGATTTGCTTTACTGTTTTTTCAACATCGGTAGTTTTTGTATTGCACATTGACTGTACTAAAACAGGATTTTGGCCTCCAATCGCCTTGTCGCCAATTTGAACTGTTTTTGCTTTTCTGCGTTGAGTAATCATTATAACAAAATGGGGTGATAATTTTCTCCTGTTTCTTTCCCGTCAATTGGTATTATTGTACAGGAAAACAACAGTAAATAAAATAGTGTATAAAAATAAATTTGCCAAATGAATCGTTTTTTGCTAATCTAATTGACTCACGTACCTTGTCACCAGACAGCTGAGCGGAAGCTTTGAAAGGAGGAATCAAGTGACTCATTCGAACGTTACTGTACTGGTTATTGATCTACTCAACTTCCTTGATACGAGGCTAGTTGATCAGGTCTTTGACTCGATGAGGATTCGGGTTATCCGTCCCCATAACCGCAAAGCGCTGATTGAAGTACTGAGCCACACCGATGGCCAATGGTCTAATCGACCCGATTTTATCCTGGTGCTGAACCATAGCCAGGATATCCTGCCGTGGCTGGCTCCCTTTCTTGCGTACGCCGAACAGGCTGGAACTAGGGTGGTCAATCCGCTTTCTGCTATTCAGCTGTTCGAACACCCACTTGCCCGTAACATGTCACTGAAAAGAATTGGGGTGAGGGTTCCCCGATTCTACTTTGGCAGTTCCGCTACGATCCCCAGCGATCTAGGCGAAACAGTGGTCTGGAAGTCTCTGTGTGGACATCAAACAATACGCTGTGCCCGCGATGGAATTCACTCTTTTGAAGACCCAGTGTATGTGGAAGAGTTAATTCCTAACAGCGACCGGCGTGTTCTGACGATCTATGGAATCAACGACTGTTTCTACGGACGATGGAAGGAAGATGCGCTTCAGTCCAAGAAGAAGAGCCGTAAACTGATTACGGATCTCACAGTTTTCCAAACTCAGCTACAGGTTGCTCAGCAGATCGGCGAGCACTTTTCCTTGATCTTTCTCAACGTTGAATTCATCAACGACGTGGTCGTGGACGTCAACACGATTGCTAACTTCTTCTATCCTGACCACCAGGAACCAGTGCGCGCCCTTGGCCAGTGGATACTGGACCATGTTTCGGCGGGATAGTCAACGAGATTCTCAAATCTCGTTTTTTTATGCTACAATACTGATGATTTACCATGAAATATAAAGCCATCATCTTTGATAATGCCGGTGTTGTTATTGACGAAAGTCATAGACGCTGGGCTCAAAAAATTGCGGAACGATTCCGCCAACCTTTTGATCTTATTTACCAGAACTATTCTCGGGGAGAAGCATGGCAGCTTTACAAACGAGGACTAATAAACGAAGATACGTTTTGGGAAAGGGGTAATAAAGCAGCCAACCTTAATTTGGACATTAACTGCATGAGGCAAATTGTCAGAGAATCCAGGATACCGATTGCGGGTATGGACACTATTATCAAAAAACTGCATATCAATTACTTATTGGCTCTGATGAATAATGAAGGTAAGGAATGGGACGAATATTCAAAAAAACGCCATTCCTTTTATCAGCTCTTTACTTTAATGATCAGTTCTCATGCTCACGGTGTGGTAAAACCAGAGCCGGAAATTTATCAGATTTTAGCCGATAAGCTCCAGGAATTCGGAATTAAACCAAGTGAATGCATATACATTGACGATAAAGCAGCCAACCTTGTCCCTGCCGACAAATTAGGGATACGCACGGTATTGTTTTCTGAAATTAAAAGCTTTCGCAAAGAACTGATGCGGTTGGGGTTATGAAGAGACTAATACGAGAAAAATATTTCGTAAAACGGCCGGATATGATACTATTACATAGTAAAAAAGTGTTTATTGCTAACTTTTTATGAAGGTATTTATTGCAAGGCCAAGAGGGTTTTGTGCGGGGGTAGCGCGTGCTGTTGAATCAGTGGATTTAGCGCTAAAAACGTTTGGGCCACCAATTTATGTTAGACACGCTATTGTTCATAATCAGCATGTTGTAAATGACCTCGAAAAGAAAGGGGCCGTTTTTGTTGAATCTCTTTCAGAAATTCCAAAAGGGAGCAAAGTAATATTTAGTGCACATGGGGTATCTCCGCAGGTTCGGGAGGGTGCTAAGAAAAGAAGTCTGGATATTATTGATGCAACATGTCCCCTGGTGACTAAGGTTCATCTTGAGGCAATAAGATTTGCTAAAGAAAACTATTCAATAGTTTTAATAGGTCATAAGGGGCATGTAGAATTAAAAGGTACGGCCGGGGAAGCTCCAAATAATACTTATACAGTTGAAACAGAAAAAGATATTAAAGAACTTGTTATCCCAGATAAGTCAAAAGTAGCAGTTCTGACTCAAACAACACTTAGCGTAAATGATGCAAGGGGGCTATTACAGGTTTTGAGGAAAAAGTATCCTAAACTCAAGGAACCGCCAAAAGAAGATATCTGTTATGCAACAACTAACCGTCAAATAGCGGTAAAAAGTCTAACTAAATATTGTGATGTAATATTTGTAATTGGTGATCCTGAAAGTTCTAATTCAAATCGTCTGCGTGAAGCTGCCGAGCAGAGTAGTATCCCGGCATATTTGATCCAAAGTAGTTCTGACATAAAACCTGAACAAATTGAGGGTGTAGAAGCTATTGGTGTTACTGCCGGAGCTTCCGCTCCGGAACAACTAATCGAGCAGGTAATAGTGCATTTACAGAATCTTGGCGCGCGGAAGATAGAGGAAGTGGAAGAGGTGAAAGAGAACATGAAATTTCCCTTGCCATATGAGCTGAGTTCTAAACTAAAAAAGTAATTTTAAGACTATGGTTTATGATTTAATAATAATTGGTGCATCTGCCGCTGGAATTGCATCTGGTATTTATGCGGCCAGAAGAAATCTCAACTTTATTGTTATTTCTAAGGATGTAGGCGGTGAAGTGGCCAAATCTGGTGAGGTGTGGAATTATCCCGGCTATCCAAAAACAGATGGAATAACACTGAGCGAAAAATTTAAGGAACATCTTTTGAGTAATAATGTTACTCCCGAAACAGTAGTAGCAGTAAGAGGATTAAAGAAAGATGGTGACAAATTTCAAATTGAAGCTGATAAGAATGGTGAAGCGATAACTTACGAAGCCAAAAGTGTTATTGTGGCAACAGGTGTTGAGCCTCGTCATCTTGGAATTCCCGGAGAGGATGAGTTTAGAGGAAAGGGTGTTACCTATTGCACAACATGCGACGGCCCGCTCTTTCGGGGCAAAATAGTCGCTACTGTTGGCGGTGGAAATTCCGCACTTGAATCAGCACTCATGCTCTCTGGAATCGGGAGCAAAGTTTATTTAATAAATCGGAATGAAGAAATGGCGGGAGAAACAGTTTTGATCGACAAAGTAATGGCTGCAAAAAATATAGAGCTAATTACAAATGCAGAAACAAGCGAAATCCGGGGTGAGCAGTTCGTTAGTGGACTAAAATACAAAGATAAGAACTCGGGAGAAGAAAAAGAACTGGAAGTCCAGGGAGTATTTGTTCATATTGGAAATATTCCTAATTCTGGCATGTTTGATATTGTTGAAAAAAACAAATTTGGGGAAATAATGGTTGACCGTTTAGGAAAAACAAATGTTGAAGGACTTTTTGCAGCAGGCGATGTTACCGATATACCATATAAGCAAATAGCGATTGCCACAGGAATGGGGGTAGTTGCAGTACTTTCCGCAGTTAATTATTTGAATAATTTAAAATAGCAATTAAATATTGGTCAAAAACATTATGAAAGGAAAATACGCAAATTTAATACTAATAATTGTACTGTCAATAATAGTTGGTGCTGGAGTTTATTGGTACTCCCAATACAACACTGAGGAAATATTTGTAGATGCATCTCTATCAAACGAAAAGCAAAAAACACTGTCCGCAACTTTAGCTTATCAGCAGGGTGATGTTCAAGTACAGATTGATAAAGAAGAATGGACTGTAGTTGAAACTGACACCGTATTACATGAGGGTGATGCTATTAAAACGAGTGTGGACAGTAAAGCAATAGTTGAGCTGGAGAATGGCGATGCTATTCGACTAGGATATTCAACAGAGATATCATTGACCAATTTACAAAAAACCAGTGTTAAAATTGATCAAGTATCAGGAGCAAGTTATAACCGGGTTGCAAAAAATGTTTCCAGAACATACCAGGTTGAAACGGATAATGCCACAGTTCAAGCATTAGGTACCGCTTTTGATGTTATTAAGACAACGGAACAGGTAGATGTAAGTGTGGTGGAAAGCAAGGTCAACATCATTACAGAGGATGGTAAAGAAGAATTGGGAGAAGGCAAAAAAGCTACAATTATAAAAGATAAAAACCTTGAAATCTCTGATATTGATAGAGAGAACCTGACTAATGATTGGTACACATGGAACAAGGAGGAAGATTCAAAGAAAGACGATGATTTGGGAGTGCTGGAAGCATATGCAGGTCCCGATATAACTATTACCAGTCCTGAGAGCGGTGCAACAGTTACTACATCTGAAGCTACTATAGTTGGAACAGTTTCTGATGTAGGTGCGAGTCTTACTATTAACGAAACTGAAGTAACTAACGATAGCGGTTCATTTTCTCATGTTGTAACCTTGTCTTCCGGGAAAAACGTTTTCACAATAATTGCTGAAAACAGCAGCGGATACAAGACAGTTAAAGAAGTGAAAATAATTTATCAAATAGCAGCCTCAGAAACACCAATTATATTGGAAGCGGAAACACAAGACGATGGTGTTCATCTTTCCTGGAATAAATCAACAGGATCTACATTCCAGTTTTATAAGGTTGTACGTTCAGAAACAAACGCTGATCTAAGTTATCCTGATGATGGATATATAGCATTAAAGAACATTGGGGAGGAGTCATATACTGATACTGATGTTTCAGAAAACAGCACCTACTACTATCGTATCTGTGAAGTAATGTCAGAAGAAAGGATATTCTGTTCAAATGTTGCTCATATGAAAGGAATGGAAACAGCGGTGCCTGAACCCGATCCAGAACCGGAAGTAGGAATATTCTTATCAGGAGAAGCACAGGCAAGCGGAATATCTCTTGAATGGGAAGTTAAGAATATAACAATCACTAATGGATTTAAGGTTGTTAAAAGTACATCAGCAAACCCAGTATATCCGGGTAATGACTACAAACTTCTGACTGACAACTCTTCAACAGAATATATATGGGAATTAACAGATGGAAAAACATATCACTTCCGAGTATGTCAATATGATGGTTCAGGACAATGTCTAGTTTATAGCAACGACATAACCGTTACTGCATCTAGTGGTTCTGACGATGAAGATGAGAATGAACCTGAAGGATCAGCATCGGTAATGTCAGTTGTGGCAGAAGAATCTGGTGTGGGTATATGGTGGACTGATACTTCAGACAATTCTGGGTTCAAGTATTATAAAGTAGTCCGATCTGAAACAAATCCAAACTTAAGATATCCTGATGATGGTTATATTGCTGTGAAGTCAAAAGATGAAACAAGCTACCGTGACTTTTCTGCAGTAAATGGAACAAGCTATTACTATCGTATATGTACTGTAGGAGATACTACCTATTGTAGTAATGTCATACAGGTGACAGCAATCAATAATAATGCAGTTCCATTGACCGTGACGCTCTCTGGTAGCTTTGACGGAGAAAAAATGATACTTAGCTGGACGGAATCAAATGAAGCTGATTTTAAGTATTACAAATTGGTATGGTCTCAGACCGATTCAACACCTCAATATCCATCTGATGGTTATATTAAAGCCATCTCGAATGTATCTTCATTGAGTTATGAGGACGAAGGAGCAAAATCTGGTTCTCGAACTGAGGATATGAATCTCGAAGATGGAACACATTACTATTCGATTTGTGTTGTTGATCAGGCAGATCAGGTTAAATGTAGTAATACGGTTACCTTAACAGACGGAGTGGCACAGTAATTATTGGGTAAAAAAAGTAACACAGGCGCGAATCGCCCCGCCTGCTAACGCTTGAAGCCGTAGGCTGATGGCGGGCAGGGGTTCGCGCCTGTGTTTATTAGGATTTGACAGGGATCAATATCCGTAGTAGATTAAATAGGAATCATTCCTGATAAGAACATGGCCAATCCTAGCAAAACAACCCGTTTAACTGCCCAGAAAAAGGCTATTTTAGGCTGTGTACGTGACTTTTGGCCCACTCACCCTACTTCGCAGATGGTGTTTAAGGAAGTCAAAAAAAACGTACCAAGTGTTTCTTTGGCAACAGTTTACAGGAATTTAAATTCTTTAAGAGAATCGGGTTTTGTTGAAGAAATTGTAATTCACAATGAACCGAGCCGATATGACAGCCATGTGGATGCACATTTGCACTTCAAATGTGACAGTTGTGGTGAACTGTATGATATTAAAAACCCTAATCTTTTAAAAAGCCACACACGAAGATTAAAAAATGAAGGTTTCATAGTTCAAAGATCCAGTATAATGTTTCATGGACTATGTCAGAAATGTTATAAAAAATCAGACTCTGTTGAGCATGCAGAATGTGCAGCTCATGGGAAAATAGATCCGCATGTAAAGGATAATCATACTTCCTGCAAAGTCTGCGGGTTCCAGGAAGAATGTTCGTACCATACAATTAAATAGTGGCCTTTTGTGTTGACGGTCGTATGAATATGCTATAAAGTTAAGGAGAAATAATCCTTAAAACAATCATATGGCCGAAGAAAAAAAAGAAACTCCCAGAATTGCAAAGATTGAGGTTGATCGTGATGCTTGTATAAGCGTAGCTAGTTGTGTAGACATTGCACCGGAAGTATTTGAACTTGACGATGAGGGAAAAGCAGTTGTTAAAGATCCAAAAGGCAATCCAGATGACGTGATTTTAGAATCAGCACAGTCCTGCCCGGTTAATGCAGTGATTTTGTATGATGAAGAAGGTAACAAGATCTGGCCCGCCTAGACTCGCTTTAAAACTATTTGCAGGCGGGACTGGCCAAAAGAATAGGTAGTAATCCAAATTAATCTATTGATTAAAGAAGGAGTTTCCTTCTTTAATCTTTTATAATGAAAAAACAATGAATGAAATCGTATTAGATATTGAAACGCAAACCGGTTTTGGCGCAGGTGGTTGTAACAACAGGGACATGAAAATATCGCTAGTTGGTATTTATCGCTATGACACTGATAAGTTTGAATCATATTTAGAGAAAGAGTTAAATGAACTGTGGCCGATATTGGAGCACTCTTCAAGAATAATTGGTTATAATCTGGACGGTTTTGATATGCCTATCCTGAATAATTATTATGCGGGCGATATAACTAAAATCCCCACACTAGACATCATGGATGTGATTTACAAGGAGCTGGGATTCAGAGTAAAACTGGACCATGTAGCAAAAGCGACGTTGAATGTAGGAAAATCTGGTACCGGACTTCAAGCCGTTACATTGTTTAATGAAGGTAAATTAGAAGAACTTAAAGACTATTGTTTACAAGATGTGCGTCTTACCCGTGACATATATGAATATGGTAAACAGAATGAAAAACTGCATTATGAAAACAAAATGGGAAAGGGAGAAGTAAAAGTCAACTTCACTCCTCCTGAAAACCAGGATCACTCAATGAATCTAACATTACCAATTTAATGAAAAAAGCATTTTCAATTAAAAACTTAAAACTGTCCGTTGAGAAAAAGAACATCGTCAAAGGGATTTCTTTAGAAATACCCGAAGGAGAAATCCATGCTCTTATGGGACCTAATGGTTCTGGCAAAAGTACGCTCGCGCAAGCTGCTATGGGTCATCCTAGATATCAGATTGATTCAGGCAGTATTAAAATAGACGGAAAGGAAATATCAAATTTATCTCCAGACGAAAGAGCACATTTAGGATTATTCCTTTCTTTTCAATATCCAAGTGAAATTCCTGGAGTTAGTTTGCTGAACTTTTTGAGGACATCCTATAATCAGACAAAGCGTACTGCAGAGAACCCTATCTCTGTTTCTGATTTTAAGAAGCTAGCTAAAGAGAAACTGGATTTGCTCCAAATGTATCCCGATTTCCTTAGACGCTCTATTAATGATGGGTTTTCCGGAGGCGAAAAGAAGCGTGCTGAAATACTTCAATTATTAATTCTAGATCCTGAGTATGCGATTCTGGACGAAACTGATTCAGGATTAGATGTGGATGCGCTTAGAATTGTGGCTGAGGGAATTAATGCAATACATAGCGGATCAAATACGGGCATTTTGCTGATTACTCACTATCAGCGAATACTAGAATATATCACACCGGATAAAGTACACATTATGGTAGATGGAAAAATAATAAAGTCAGGAGATGCCGAGTTAGCTCGTCGGATAGAAAAGGATGGCTATAAAGGAATAATAAAGAAATAGATGAAACTACCTACTCTGAAACAGTGCTTTGAGCTTTGGAATAAATATCAAATGCCAGAAAACATTAAAAGACATTCAAGTCAGGTGGCGAAAGTTGCAGATGCTGTTGCAGAACATATCGAAAAGCAAGGAGTAGAGATTAATAAAGAACTGATAAACAGAGGAGCATTATTACACGATATAGCAAAAATAATTGCAGTGAATACAAATGCCGAGGATAAACATGCAACCATGGGAGCGGAGATAACAGAAGAAGAGAACCTGGGGAGCGAAATAGCAGAAATAATTCGCAAGCATTATCTCAACAATTTTAATGACGAATGTACTATTGAAGAATTGATTGTAAATTATTCTGATAAAAGAGTAATCAATAACAGAATAGTATCGTTAGATGAAAGATTTGAATATATTCGTAACAACTATCCCAAAGTTGCTGAAGAAGTGGAATTGTATGGCGAGAGATACACTGATTTTGAAAAAAAATATCAACTTGACCAGCTTGAGCTCAACGATTAGTTATGCAAAAAGATAAAAAAACAGAAAAACTGGTTACAGACAAATACAAATTTGGATTTTCTATGCCAGATAGTTTTGTTTTTCGAACACGAAAAGGAATTGATGAAAAAGTGGTGAAAGAAATATCATGGCATAAAAATGAACCGGGTTGGATGACTAAAATTCGCCTTAAGGGATACAAATACTTTCAAGAAAGGCCAATGCCCAAATGGGGCGGAGATCTTTCGAAGACGAACTTCAACAATATCTATTACTACATCAAACCTACCGATAAACAAGCCCGGACCTGGGAAGATTTACCAAAAGATATTAAAACAACTTATGATCGGATAGGTGTTCCGGAGGCGGAGAAAAAACTTCTAGCGGGAGTGGGGGCTCAATATGATTCTGAGATGGTGTATCATTCTTTAAAGAAAGAACTTACCAAAGACGGAGTAATTTTTCTAGATATGGATAGTGCATTAAGAAAGTATCCTGATTTAGTGAAAGAATACTTTGGTAAGATTATTCCGTTAAATGACAACAAATTTGCGGCTCTTAATTCAGCAACATGGTCAGGCGGCTCCTTTATCTATGTTCCGAAAGGAGTGAAAGTTAAGCTCCCTCTGCAGGCATATTTTAGAATCAATGCTGCTAATATGGGACAGTTTGAGCGCACTTTGATAATTGCAGATGAAGGAAGCTATGTACATTATGTGGAAGGCTGCACAGCACCTATCTACACAACTGATTCTCTTCATTCGGCTGTTGTAGAAATTATTGTAAAAAAAGGCGCACGCGTTCGTTATACTACCGTTCAGAACTGGAGTAACAATGTTTACAATCTTGTAACAAAAAGAATGCTCATAGAAGAAGAAGGGATTGGTGAGTGGATTGATTGTAACTTAGGATCAAAACTTACTATGAAGTACCCCAGCTGCTATTTAGTGGGCAGAAAGGCTAGGGGTGAGATTCTTTCTATAGCTTATGCCGGGAAAGGACAACATCAGGATGCTGGAGGAAAAATTATTCATGCAGCGCCGGAAACTTCAGGTAGAGTAATTTCAAAATCTATCAGTCAGCACGGTGGTCGAACATCTTATCGTGGGCTATTACAGATGACGCCAAGAGCTAATAATTCAAAAGCCAAGGTTGTTTGTGACGCATTAATACTGGATAAATCATCCCGTTCTGATACGTACCCTGACATGAAAGTAAACAATCAAAATGTTCAGGTAGAACATGAAGCAACCGTCTCAAAAATAGGGGAAGATCAACTTTTTTACTTAATGAGCAGAGGGCTTGATGAAGCATCAGCGGAAGCTTTGGTGGTAAACGGATTTATTGAACCTATTGTAAAAGAGTTGCCGCTAGAATATGCATTAGAAATGAACAGGCTAATTCAGCTCCAAATGGAAGGGAGCGTTGGATAAATATGACTAAACTAATAATTGATCAGTTGGGAAATAGTAAAAAAAATGTAACTCTATCTGTAGAAAAGAACGAATCATTAGTTTATTTTTTATTAGGTACAAAACCTGGTGATAAAAACATAACAGTTGAACTAAATGGAAGAAATGCACAAGCAAAAATACTAGGTGCTATTTTAGGAATAGAAGGTAGCAGTAATATAAAAACGTTTCAGCATCATAGAGCGCCAAATACAAAAAGTGATTTGTTGATTAACGGGGTGTTTATTAACAGAACAAGTTATAATTATCAAGGCATGATAAAAATAGACCCCAAGGCCCAGAAATCAAATGCTTATCAGAAAAATAATAACTTGCTTTTAAGTGATCATGCCCACGTTGATACTAGTCCGGAATTAGAAATTCTTGCTGATGATGTCCGCTGTACTCACGGAACAACAGTTGGTAGAATAGACGAGGAGAATATTTTCTATTTAATGAGCAGAGGGATTACAAAAAAAGACGCGGAAAAACTAGTTATCGGAGGTTTTTTAAAAAGTGTTGTTGCCGATTTGGGTGATATCAGTGCAAAGAAAAAAATTGAAATAATTTTAGACAAAGAAATAAATAAATTAAACTAAAACCATGCTCGATATTAAAAAAGTAAAAAAAGATTTTCCAATACTAAATCAGAAAATGAATGATCAACGATTAGTATATCTTGATAATGCTGCGACTACTCAGAAACCAAAAATGGTTATTGAAACAATCACAGAGTTTTATGAAAAGTATAATGCGAATACTCACCGTGGCATTTATCAGTTAAGTGAGAAGGCAACATTTTTGTATGAAGAAGCTAGAGAAAAAGTAAGAATATTTATTGGGGCAGAAAAAACCGAGGAAATTATTTTTACGCGGGGTACAACGGAGTCTATCAATTTAGTGGCTTACTCTTGGGGCAGAAAAAACATTGAAGCGGGAGACGAAATTCTGCTCACCGAGATGGAACATCATTCAAATATTGTTCCTTGGCAACTATTAGCAAAAGAAAAAGGTGCTATTCTAAAATTTATTCCTGTTGATAAAGAAGGAAAGCTAAATTTAGATAATATCGATCAGTATTTTACTAAGAAAACTAAATTGCTGGCTCTAATTCATGTTTCAAATGTTTTAGGAGTTGTGAATCCTATAAAGGAAATTATTGCCAAAGCACATATGAATAATGTACCTGTATTATTAGATGGTGCTCAGTCAATTCCACATATGTCAGTTAATGTAAAGGAAATGGACTGTGATTTTTTTGCGTTTTCCGGACATAAAATGCTAGCACCGACTGGAACTGGTGTTTTATATGCAAGAGAAGATATTTTGGAAAAAATGCCTCCATTTCAGTCCGGGGGCAGTATGATAAAAGAAGTTACAATGGAAAATACCCAGTTTGAAGATTTACCAATAAAGTTTGAGGCAGGTACAATGCCGATTGCACAAGTGGTTGGACTTGGCGCGGCTATCGATTATCTTAACTCAGTTGGAATGGAAGAAATTTGGAAACATGAGCAGGAAATAGTAAATTACGCACTAAATCAGGTACGAACGATTGATGGCGTGACTGTGTACGGCCCGAAAGAAAAAATCGAGCGAAGCGGTGTAGTATCCTTTACCATTGACGGAGTACACCCTCATGATATAGCATCTATTTTGGATGAAGCAGGAGTGGCAATCAGAGCTGGACATCATTGTGCTCAGCCTTTATTGCGCGCTTTAGGTACTGAGGCAACGGCACGAGCTAGCTTTTACCTTTATAACGATCAAAAGGATGTAGATCAATTAGTAGAAGCAGTTAATAAAGCTATTAAAATACTAAAATAATGAGCATTTCAGATATATATAGGGAAGAGATATTAGATCATGCCAAAAACCCTCGCAATCAGGGAAAATTATCTGAATTTGATTTTGAATACAAAGAAAACAATCCAGTATGCGGTGATACTATTACATTGCAGATAAAACTTGACGAGCAAAAACAGATTAAAGAAATTGCATTTACGGGTGGTGGATGCACAGTTAGCCAGGCAGCTGCTTCTATGCTGTTTGAGTCTGTGAAAGGGAAAACTATGAAGGAAATAGAAAAACTGTCTTCACAGGATGTACTGGATATCATGGGTATAGAAACTCTCACACCTTCCCGCATGAAATGTGCTCTATTGTCACTGGAAGCACTAAAAAAAGGAATTATAAAATAAACCCTATCCTTTGTTAGGTTAGGCTGTAGTATGCTTGTATCTCACAATTAATCAAAACTATATGAAATACGAATTATCTAAACTTAATTATTCATATGATGCCCTAGAGCCGTATATTGATAAGGAAACGATGGAGATCCATCATTCCAAACACCACCAGGCGTATACGGATAACTTCAACAAGGTATTGGAAGCATATCCTACCATCGCGGAGCAATCCATCGAGCAGATATTAACAGGAATCAATGATTTGGACATTGATAGCAAAGACAGGAATGCTCTTCGCAATCACGGCGGTGGTTATTACAATCACAAATTATTTTGGGAAATCATGGACCCGGCCAACAAAAAAGACGGGGTATTAGTTGATGATTTAGAAAAGGATTTTGGTTCAGTGGACGCATTCAAAAAAGAATTTACAGATACCGCAAAAACATTATTTGGCAGTGGCTGGGCTTGGCTGGCACGTGATAATGACGGCAAGTTGCATGTTTACGGACTGCAAAATCAAGACAATCCATTGCAGAGGGGACACACACCTATTTTACTGTTGGATGTTTGGGAACATGCCTACTATCTGAAGTATCAAAACAAGAGACCAGAATATATTGAAAACTGGTGGAATGTAATTAAACTAATCTAAATTTAGAAAGGAATAAAGCATGCATAATAACGAACACGATTGCACGGGAGAATGTGCTGATCAAGGCGACTGTGGTTGCGAAACCACCGACGACTGCTGTTGCGAATATGAAATTCAAGTCAACAGACCGGCGCCAAAATTCGAATTAGAAGGCGTAAAGAAGGAAGAGGTAAAAAAATATCATCTAAACGACTACAAAGGAAAATGGGTGGTTTTATATTTCTATCCGTTAGATTTCACATTTGTATGTCCTACTGAGATTACCGCTTTCTCAAAACGATTAAAGGACTTTAAGAAGCTGAACACAGAAGTATTAGGTTGTAGCACGGACAGTATCCATTCTCACAAAGCTTGGTTAAAGGATTTGGGTGATCTTGGCTATCCGCTTCTTAGCGATATGACTCACGAGGTAAGCAGCAAGTATGGTGTTTTGCTGGCAGATGAAGGAGTTGCTCAACGCGGTTTATTCATCATCGATCCAGAAGGTGAATTGAGATACCAAGTGGTCCATGACATTGATGTCGGTCGCAATGTTGATGAAGTATTGAGAGTATTGGAAGCTCTACAAAGCGGCGGTTTGTGTCAGGTGGATTGGAAACCGGGGGAGAAGACAATAAACGGAAAATAAAACATAGAAGTAGATAATTGCAAGGGTAGGTTGGATGATGTCATCCAACCTACCCTTTTGAGTTGTGCTATTTGACCAAAAGTATGGTTATAAGTAAGATAATAGACCAGCTTGTCGCAAGAACTTCTTATCTCCAACACAGGGAGGAAAGGCCGTGCCACTAGATATTATCACTGGTCTCCAACGCGGAGACGAAGGAAAAGGTGCGATCGTCGATCGCATGCTCGCCACTGGGGTGTATTCTTGGAACGTCCGATTTCAGGGCGGTGCCAACGCTGGCCATACCGTAACGGTTGGCGATCAAAAACTGATCCTTCACCTGATTCCCTCGGGAGTCATGCACAAGAAGGTCGAGCTCGGTCTTGGTCAGGGCATGATCATCGATCCGTTCGGTCTGCGCGAGGAGGTGGAACAGCTGGTGAAACTGGGCATTGATGTTATCAACCGGCTTTACGTCTCTTCCGGGGCCAAACTGGTGATGCCCTGGGACAAGATGCTGGACTGGGCAATCGACCGTGTCCGGGCCAAGGCTGTGGGCAAGAAGGTCGAAGAAGGTGGCGGCGTTGCTACCACCCAACGCGGAATCGGTCCGGCCTATGCCAACGCGATTTCCCGCGATGGCATCACTGTGGCTCAGCTGATCCGGCCCAAAGTGCTCGAAAAGCGCTTGGAAGTGGTTGTGCCGGTAATCAACTGCACAATCCGGGGACTCCAGCAGGAATTGGGCCTTTCGAACGATGAGTTGCCGGAGATCTCGATTGCCGAGGCCTTCGAACAGCTCAAGCCGATTGGCGAGTGGCTGACACCGATGGCGTGTCAACTGCACAACTTGCTGCGCGAGTCGCTGATGAGCGTTTCTGATAAATGGGTTCTGGCTGAAGGTGGCCAGGGTCGTTTCCTGAGCGTGGATGCGCTTTGCAGCTATCCTAGCTGTACTTCTTCCATTACCACGTCCAATGCTGTGTTCGCTGGCTTGGGTCTGGAAATGAAGAAGGAATGGATTGGGAAGATCATCGGTGTCGTCAAGGCCTACCAGACTGCGGTAGGTAACCATCCGATGCCGACTTACATCGGTAATGAGTATCAAGCTCAGATCCAGGAGGTTGGCGGCGAATTTGGTGCTACCACCGGTCGGAAACGGGACTGCTGCTGGCTGAATGCGCTGGAACTTCGGGAAGCGGCACGGTTCTGTGACGTGATTTACGTCACTAAGCTGGACGTGCTGACCAACATTCCACTGATTCCGATTGCGACTGCGCTGGTGCTCAACGATGATCCGTTCACGGAACTGCCGGAAACCTGGGATGAGTACATGCAATGTCATCCATTATACGGTATCAATATGCCTGGCTGGACCGGCGATATCTCCGGTATTCGCAAGACTGAGGATTTGCCTCGGCAGGCACGCATCTATCTGGCGAAAATTGCCAGAATCACTGGAAAGAGAATCATCGGTGTCGGTGTTGGTCCGGAACGCGAACAGTATTGCACATAGCCGTTCCTGAATAGGGATGGCGGGAAGTATTTTGAAAGATCTGCTTCCCATTTTTTTTGACAAATATCGGAAAAGTGGTAAGGTTTTTTTACCGCTTCGTTTTCTGGACCATATTCTAGGAGGGCATTGTGGACTTAAAACAGGCGATTGCTCTTGTCACCGTTGCTTTCATATTCTACATAGTGGGTTTAGTACACTCTCGCAAGTACGAGTATGTAGCCGCGGAAATGTTCTTCGGGTGTGGCTTGGTCTTGGACTGCTGGGGTAGCTGGGCCATGTACCAGAACACTAACACCATTCCCTTTAACTGGCATACAGTCATTGGGGCGATTTCTCTCCTGCTCATGTTTCGGCTGGTGATAATGGGAGGAAAAGGACTTCTGCTGTACAAAGCCGATACGCTGGAAAAATTCCGAAGATTCGCACCATATGCCTGCGGAGTGTGGGCACTCAATTTCTTTAGTGGGGCGCTGTCTCACTGAAACTAGAGGTTTATTCAAAACCTCTTTTTTTATCCCCACACCAATATTGTATTTTAAATAAACCATATCTTATTGATATAGCAGTAATTATATAAATAAGTATGGGATCAACTTGCTAATTGGTGTGGGGATAAAAAAACCCGGAAGTCTTAGAAACAATCCGGGAGAGCGAGTCACGCTAAATGGTCTGCTTGTAGTCGAGCATGAGCTGAACCTGGGGTTCATCGCCCGTCCGTTCCATGACATGGCCGATTGCTTTGGCTCCGTCGATCTTGGGACGCTTACCAGTGCGCTTCACGGTCGATACGATCATCAGTCCCATATTAAACACCCGCTCCATCTCCTCCAGGGAGACTTTGCCCAGCCGTTGGATCAGCCAGAAGATTGGATCTACCTGCCAGCTGGAGCGGTACAGGACCACCTTCAGGTTATTGGGCAGAATCCGTGGAATGTTCTCGACCAGGCCGCCACCGGTGATATGGGCATGCCCGGAGAATTTGACACCCTCCGCGATAGCGGAATTGATCCAGGGGATCCAGATGGGCGTCGGTCGCAGAAGCACGTCCGAGAGCAGAGCACCGTTCAGTTCCGGCCAAATCCGACAGAGTCGTATCCGAGCCCGGGAAGGCCGCTTATCCAGCCGGAATACCCGACGAACCAGCGAGAAGCCGTTGGAGCCAAGGCCGTAGGAAGGCCAACCGTAGACGACGTCACCAGTAGCTATCGGTTCCAGTGCCAATCTTTTGTCTGGGAAGCCGATTACGGCCACGTCTAGATTGACCATCCATGTATGGCGGAACATCCCGGGTAGTTCAGCGGTCTCGCCGCCAATCAGATGAGCTCCAGCCATTTGACAGCCACGGATGACACTGTCTATGATCTTGATGTGAGCGGCGCGGTCAAGTTTACCTACCGCCAGCGTGTCCATGACCGCTGTGGGCTGAAAACCGGCGACGTAGGCGTCTACAGCGCCCATTGCCACGGCGTCTTGGCCGAGACCGGCAAAGTTACCGGCAAGAGCAGCTACAATCGCCTTTGTGCCGGTTCCATCCACGGAACCGCAGAACTCCTTGGATTCTCCTGGGATCGGCATCTGGCCGGCGAATCGGCCGATTTCTCTCTCCGTTCCGGGCCAGGCTCGGGCGATCCTCTCCTTCACCATTCCGGCGAACGTGTTGCCAGCGTCGATATCAACACCAGCATCCTTGTAGGCCTGTGCCATCATTATCTCCTTAGGCTGAGAGTGAGGTTGAACGTGAAAAGTGACAAATCAATGTGCAGAAATAAGTTGTTAATCTTAACATAATATTTTTTTTTGAACAAATAACGTTTGTGATTAGGAAGGGAGACTGATC
>JAHJEX010000003.1 GCA_018825385.1 Patescibacteria group bacterium | reverse complement strand
ACTGACAGATTTTCTGGCATTAGGGTCAAATATAATGCAATATGGCGTTGGCATATTAGCTGCTGTTGCTGTTGGTTTTTTTATCAATGCCGGTTATACTTTGCTGATGGCTATGGGCAACCCGGAAAAAGTTGAGGCCGGGAAGAAACAACTAGGAGGGACTTTCAAAGGGGTCGCCATGGTCATGCTGGCATGGATATTAGTAAGTACAATTATATTCTTCACCACCGGGAACAGTAGTGGCCTCCTTTTTGGTAGAGGCGAGAAGTGGTGGAAATTTGAGGAAACTGAACTATATGAAATGTATTTGCCTAAAAACGAAAATAATTTTTGTCCAATAAGAACCTCTGCTGCGCCTCCAAACGCCAGTTGTAATATTTTTTACACTCTACAGGAATGTAAAAACACAAATGAGTATGGCGGTGGTGATTTTGGTGCGATAGCTGCCGCAAAACAAGAGCACAATTGCAGAAGCCTTGGCGTATGTGCCGGAGGACCGGAAATACTTTGTTGTGACAGATCGGGCGGAGCTCTTGAATGCGCATCAGGTTCTATAATTGAAACTTATGTAACAGGAGATTAATAATTATTACCTTTTTAATACTATGAAATCAAAATTAGGAATTTTCTCTCTTATCATTATAGCTATCACACTACTCTCTGCTGTCCCAAACCCAGCGGAAGCTGGATCAATTTGTTGTGACGGCCCAAATGCTGGTAACAGTTGTGTCAATGATACTACTTGTGGAATAGGATATAAATGTGGAGGTCTTTGTAACCCTCTTGGATCAACGAAAATGTCTCTAATTGATTTGTGGGTCAGAATTCTGCAATTAATGTTGGGAGCTGTAGGTTTGTTTGCAGTTATGATGTTTATTTATGGTGGATTTGTGATGCTAACTTCGGGGGGGAATCCTGACAAGGTTAAAAAAGCAAAAGACACTTTAGTCTGGGCAACATTAGGTCTTGCTACTATAGTTTTTAGTGGAGCAGCAGTACGATACCTCTTCACAAATTTTACTTTCTAAAATCTTCTTAGCAAATTGTAGCAACACCTGTTTGAGCAATAAAATTGTTCTATTTCCAAAATTTTTGGCAAATAGCAAGAAGTGGTCAATTTCTGCTAACCTAAGGCAATAATTAGTGATACAATACTCTCAACGCCGCCGGCTGAGAGTATTTTTAGTTATTTAACAATTTGACATTATTCGGGATATTGGACTATAATAAAAATACTTGGAGCTTATGGATTTTAACAATTGATAAATCTTATCCAAAGGAAAGGGGGTGAAAAATATGAAAAAGATAGTAGGTCTTCTTTCAGCTGTTGGAGCATTAGTGGTAACAAAAACTGCTTATGCTGTCAGCTTCTATGACCCTGCAGAAACCTTAGGTCTTGGCAGTGCTGATCTTCAGGAAACTGTTATTGCAATTATTCAATGGATTCTCGGACTCTTAGGTCTTATCGCAGTTATTATGATCTTAATCGGTGGCTTCAAATGGATGACTGCCGGCGGTAACGAAGAAAAAATCGAATCCGCAAAAAAACTACTCACATCAGCAATTATTGGTTTAGTAATTGTGCTACTCGCATGGGCAATCGTAATCTTTGCTCTTGGCGTTCTCCAGAATACAAGTGGCGTAACCTAATAATCGCTATTGCATCGAATATTGAAACCACTCTCAGCAAATGCTGGGGGTGGTTTTGTTTTTTTTGCATATCAAGTACAATAACTATAGAATTCACTTAGTTAATAAGTTATGTGTGGTTGAATTTGGATAAAGTAAAAAAACTAATTGAGCAGAAGACAGCTCTAATTGCATTAATATTCATAAGTCTTTATGTAATATTTTTTATTTCAATTTCCATATGGAAATATCATAATTTTGGATACAACGCAATTGACCTGGGCATATTCAACCAGGTTTTTTATAACACAAGTGTCGGTGATTTATTTTCTATGACAATCCACCCGCATTCTTACCTGGGAGATCATTTTGGTCTTATCATTTTGTTGCTGACTCCTGTTTATGTGTTGTTCCGCAGTCCTGTCACATTATTAATCCTGCAAACAATTGCAATTGGATTTTCTGCCTGGCCATTATATTTGATTGCAAAAAAAATTGCTAACAATAAAATTGGTTTATTGATGGTGGTAATTTTTTTATTAAATCCATTTGTTCAAAATATGAACCTGTTTGAATTTCATCTTCTTCCATTTGCAATCTTTACCCTTCTATTCACTTTTTACTTCTATTTGAATAATCGTTTTAATATGTTTTTGCTGTTTTCTTTGCTGTCGCTGCTTGTGAGAGAAGATATCTCTCTCGTAATTATTATGTTTTCTTTCTTAGCTTTGTTTGATAAAAAAGACGGGAAATGGATTATTACCCCTGCACTTCTTGGTGTAGGATGGTTAGCCACTGTTTTTTGGATTGTGCCCCTGTTTAATAATTATGATTCATACAAATTTGTATTTTACTATTCTTGGCTGGGTGGTTCTATTGGTGAGATCACAAAAAACTTTTTCTTGCGCCCATTACAGGTTTTGTCTCATCTGTTTTCAGTCCAAAACATTTTTATGTCGTTGGCACTATTTTTACCATTTTTATTGCTTCCTTTTTTAAAACCTAAATATCTTTTATTATCACTTTTAGTATTTCTACAGCTGTTACTGGGCAGTTTCAGTGGGCAGTTGATATTAAAAACGCATTACAGCGCGCCGTTACTGGTTTCCATATTTATTTCGACTATTTATGCCCTGACATACCTTTTTAAGGCTAAAAATGGGGATAAATCTAATTGGCAATTTAGAGTAAAAAGGTATATTTCAAAAGAACTTGCGCTTTTTTCTACTATTTTTATTGCCGTAACAATATACGGAGCAACAACATTTGGCCCCATAGTGCCGGCAATTCAAGCTGTTTCATCTTATCAGCATAATTATCCTGAATTTGGGCAACTTAAAACAGACTATATTGATTTGGTCCCTGAAAATACGTCTGTTACAGCCAGTTATGACTTGCTCCCACACCTTTCTAGTCGCAATGAACTCTATTCCCTGCATTACGCATTTTTAGGCAGAAAGCAGTATTCAAATGACTTATACACTTTGCCCCCGACTGACTTTATGCTTATTGATACTAAGGACTTTTTGACCTACCAAATACAATATCCTGATAACTCATTTTATCAAAACGCATATTCTGAAGGTGATAATAATATCCGCTCAGTAATGGAGAAACAAGGAATGAATATTTATTCAGTTAGTGATGACCTGCTGTTGCTTAGTAAAAACACAGAAAATAATATCGAACTATATACCAAGCATTCAGAAAAACCAAATATTGATTATGAGCTAAATGCAGAAAATAAAGCAAACCGTAATCTAATGGCAGCACCGGAAATTATTTTCAATGGCTGGGAATTTTTGCCAACTAATCCTGATCAACATCCAACATTCAACATTCCATTTTCGATAATTCCTATTTCATTATATTGGCAAACAAACAACGAGATTGCTGAAAATTACCAGTTACTGCTTCATATTAGAGATGATGAAAACAATTTAGTATATGAAAAGTATTATCCGCTTGGATATGGAATATTCCCATCTAGTGAGTGGGGGAAAGACAGTTATATCCAGACTAACTATTGGTTTTTTATCCCTGAAACTCTTCCCTCTACTAAAATCAATACTATTTCATTTGATCTGGTGCAATTAAAAAAACACCATCATTACCTTGGCCTAGATGGCCTTTTGACTGCAACAATGAAAAATGTTGAATATGAATCTGTGGGAGAAACAATTCAAATCCCCTGGCCAGAAAAAATTATTCGATAACTCGATAAATACTAACCTGGTCGGATATAAATTCCTCTTTGAGGAATTTTTTATTTGCAGGATCAAAATCGCCCAACTCTCTGGATCTGTCTGAAAAGAATATAAAATTAATATTGTTTTGCATTAAAAACTCCTGTTTAGCTTCTAATTCCAAATTGCTTTGAAACAACCAACTGACTTGTTCCTGTTTAAATTCGTAGTTTATTGTCTCAACACCATGGCCAAGATAAACAGTTCTTCCTGAATACCCTGGTATAAAATTTCCATCAATCCATTCTGATAGTATTACTCCATCCTCTCCTATATTCTCTTTAATCCAGTCAAATGATCCCCTATAATCATCTGAAAGATAAAAGAAAGGATATGTCATATTCTTATAAAGCAGAAAGTCATTTACCAATGCATATACATTTGAAAATGCGATTAAAATTGTAAATACAAATATGAGAACCAGTTTATTGTCAGTAATATACCTGATTATTTTTGCATTTTTGTACTTGTTCGCAAGATATATGACTGCTAAAGTCGCAAGCAACACCATGGGAAAGTGAAGATTTTGTGATAATCTTCTTTGGAACGCCAGTGGTGCATATAACAATAAAGTCTGAACAATAAACCATACTGCGACAAAAAGCCATTTGTTATCTTTCTTTTTAAAGATTTTTGCAACTCCAACTACTGCTAAAATTCCAACAAATCCATAACTTATTATTAGAAGCCACCATACTGGGGTATAAAGAATATTTTGTTCCGCACGACCTGCCATTAGATAATCTTGCGCAATGATGACGAAATGATAGACAACTGACGGCAAAGCTATGAGAATAGTAATAAAAAAATGCTTGAAATAAATGAAGGGAATTTTTCTATCCATAATCCCTTTCAAAAAAAGATATGCTGTCACCACCGCTAATAATGTAAAAAAGTGAAAGGGGTGAAAGGAAAACCATATGAGCGCAGCTACACCTGCTACAACACTATACTTGTATCTGTTTGTTTCAAAAGAGATAAGTAACGAAAGAAAAACAACCAGCGATAGTATTGAGGAAAAAAGTATGTGCGGTATATGAAACATTGAAAGAAATGTTACGGACTCTGGCACCCAAAGATCCATGGGCCAATGATAGTATCCTTCACCAATATATTTTAGATGTTCGAGAAAAGGAGACAGCAACCCGCCCAACCCTGACGAAAAGAGAAGTAGAATTATCGCTATTTTCCTATGCTGTTTGTTTGAAAAAATATAAGCAATAAAAATATAAGCAAATGCAATAAAAACGAAGATTAGAATACTTCGTGTAATTTGTAATGTAAGCCAATGTGGCAAATGCAATACCTTACCAAAAATTCCAACGGTTGCCCAAAAAGGCTTTATTAAGGAGACGCTTTGAGATTCGGATGTATACAAATCTTTAAACACCACATCCCCTTGTTCAACCTGCTCTAGATAGGAATAATAAACATTTGTATCTCCCGGTGTAAGTGCGTGAATCCCGGTATAGAAGGATTCTTCGGGAGTTCTAAGATAACCAAAAATATACGGCAAAAAAGTTATAACTACAACAAATACACTCAATAAGATTATGAGTCTTTTTTCCTTTCTGCTAATTGTTTTAATTATTTCTTTCACTTTTTGAAGGATTAAAATTCAGAAAGTTTTGAAAGTAATTTTTCTTAGTTATAACAGATAAAATGAGAATGATAACGAATATCAGTATATATATTAAGCTATTTACAAGAACTATATACGAAAGTAGGCCGGCGAGGGTAAGAATAAAAATGAACTGTAGAAAGTATTTTTTATCAACAAGTATTGCTATAGGTATTAACCAAACAAGATACCATGGTTGTAGATATGACACATAGTAAATAATATAGGCAAATAGTATTAAGAACGAATAATAAATAAAGTTTTTTGACTTGTCTTTAACATAGTTTTTTATCTGCCAAAAATATACCACAATAAATGCCCCCAAGCCAAAATAGCGTGATATATCAGTTAACAGATCATATGACCAGGAAAAATAAGAACCTACCAAATACGCAATGGCAAAAACAAGACTGGGAAAAAGTGAGAAAAGAAAAAATGTGGATAATTGCGTTTGTTGAAATAATCCTTTAAATATTTCCGCTCCTTCCCAAAAAGGAATGTAGAAAAGAGTCGTCACTATAATTACTGCAATCCCCGTTTTGAGAACAAACTTAACCTTTTTACTTAGTTGAGGGATGTTTTTAAGAACAAAATACAAAAACACGGGGACAATAACCAACGTAATATATTTTAACAAAACCGAAAGAAGTAAAACTAATAATGAAGTAGAATACTTTTTCTTTAATAGAAAATATATTGCTGCCAATACTATTGAAATCATTAACATATCATTATGAGCATTGTTAACAGCTTCAAACAAAATAAGTGGATTCCACAAATATAGAAACAGCCCTCCTATCTTTTTATCAGGGCTTATCATTTGTAATATCTTTCTCAAAAAGCAAGCCCCTGCGAAAAATGAGAACAGCGCAAGTAACTTATACAGAAAAATATTCCAGAAAAAACTGTCCTGTGCAATATTGCTAAAGCCAATAGAAATAGATGCCCATAGAGGACCATACTGCATTGTCAAATAATTCCACTCTTTTGGAGAAAAATTATAAAACATGTCATCAGAATAATTCTCTGTCGCCACAATGTACGGATTTTCGTTGTACACAGTCTTAACTCTTGCACGATATGTGTAATTATAAACATCTGCAGAACCAATCGGCGGGATAAGAATCATAATAGTACTAAAGACCACTGAAAACAGTACAACAATTTTCCCTATATTTTTTTCATTTTTTTTATTAGCTGTTTTGAAAGTAACCCAATATGCTAATACTAATAGCAAATTAATCAGAAGAAAGAATGTCTTAAAGGCATAACCCCGCGGGGGTATGGAGCTGATCTGATAAAAATAAGCAATAAATGCTAAAGCGGCATACAGCAAACAGGTCAACGACCCCATTATTACTAATTTTTTTCTGGCATCCATTACTTATTTTTTAAAGCGAAGCTTAACTATTGTAATGAAAAAATTTACTATCTCCATTTTCGAGAGTTTTGAATGGCCATAAGTACGATCTTTGAACACTATAGGGATTTCCTTTACTTTGAATCCCATTTTCTCGCACAAATAAATTGTTTCCTCTTGAAATGAATATCCATTACCTTTGATCTTTTCCCAATCAATTGACTCTATAACCCTCCGCGCATAACACCGATACCCCGACGTTACATCACGGGTTTTCAGCCCGAGCATCGTCCGTGAAAACCACATTGCTCCTTTACTCATCCAATTTCTCAGCATACTCCAATTCTCGACGCCTCCCTCAGGAATCCGACGCGATCCTATTACTACATCATTTCCCTTTTCTGCTTCTTCTAAAAATCTAGGTATGTCGTCCGGATTGTGAGACAAATCAGCATCCATTTCAAAAACGAAATCCGCACCTTTCTTCAGAGCCATTTCAAATCCGGCAATATAAGCGCTCCCCAAACCCAGTTTTTCTTTTCTGTGAATAGCCATCACAGGAGGGAATTGGTTAATTAATTTATCTACAATCACTCCTGTCCCGTCAGGAGAATTATCATCAACAACGCAAATATGAAGGCCGGCAATCGAAAGATCAGCAATTCTTCTAACCAGAATTTCTATGTTATCTTTTTCGTTATATGTCGGAACAATAATATAAATATTCATAGATTTACTTCAATTGGTACACGTAATCATTGCCAAACTGTTCAATTAATTCAAGACTTGGCAGTTGATTTAGTTCCTCCGGGGTTGTTTGCATAATGAATTCAGATTGAACATCAAAATGAACTATAACATAATTTATACCATAACCAGAAACCCTACTTTGTGTTTCGGGACTGGTAAAATTATGCATAATATCATCTTCCAATTCCAGAAAATTTTCCGGGAAGAACCCGCTATAACCATTGAACATTTTTTTCCAATGATAAGTTGACATATATATGTATTCCGCAGTTTTAACTATATTTGAATCCAGTGGCAATTCTAAAATAACTGGATCACCCTCCTGATCCGCTAGCCAACGATAAACTTCTGGGACCTCTTCGTCAACCAATACTTCATGGTATGGTATTGGTTGGAATGGTGGAATCCAAAGGAATTCCAACATTAGCAAAGAGGAAATCAGAATCAAAGCGCCACCATACAAATATCTTTTCTTAATTTTTTTAAACAATTGGTTCAAGCCCAGCCCAATAATTACACTCATTGATAGTAAAACAACAACGAAGAATCTTCCTAGTGCGCGCATACCATCAAACCCCGGGACAAATTTATACAAAAGTACATACGGCCCAGCTATCCCTGTATCTGTATTTGAAAAATTTACCAGCACCCCAAACGATAACAAGAAACAAATCGCCCCAATAAGTAAATACAACACAGCTATATGTATTGTCTTTTGATCCTGTAACCGTCTTTTGATGAGATAATAAATGCTCACAATAAATAGCATAACTACTGTGAATCCGGTATAAAGTACTTTTTCCATAGTATTGGGATTGCCAATTATTTCTGCAATGGACGGAGAAAACGCAAGATAATCAACGATGTCTGGTGAATAATATTCCACTAGTCCATATGAGCGAACATACCCACCCTCATCGTGAACCAATAAATACGGATACAGAACAGGGAAAACTGCTAAAAATACTACCAGAAGAGATAGGATAAACTTAACCACGAACTGTCTTTCAGGAAATCTCTTCTTAATAGCTGCGAAGTAAAAAATAATGAATGTTGCAATCACAATAGCCATCATCAAGAAATAATGGCTACTCATATAGCCTAAAGAAATATATGCGATGATTAAGTAAATAAAATTACGATTCTTTTTCGAATTAACCAGCTTATGTAGTATCAATAATATAAGCGGAAAAAAGAAAATCACTTGCAGGTGAATTTGACTAAAATGGACTACCCGAAAAGGATTAAACCCAAAAATTATTGCTCCAATAATAGAAACTGCTGAATTTCTAGTAAGGTAGTAAAGAAATAGATACATACAGTAGGCCGCTAAGACAAAAAACAGCAGTGTAACAAGATTGTACGCCAGTATTGGATTACTAGTTAAAGCGATGATCGGCCAAGCTAAAACTGCGGTGCCAATAATATGCTCAGAATATGCTAATGTGTTTTCGTTTGGATAGAAAATATTCGCATTAAAAATATTAGTGATATTTTCTTGGAAAGCATGAACATCCCATGCAAGCGTCCAAGTAATAAAATATGGATCAGCCCCATCATGGACCCAATTATTAAGATGCCCAGCTAATGGATATGTCGTAATTACAGTAAGCACAATAAACAGCAGAATTACCAAAATGTGCCTTTTAATTGCTGACGATCTTGTTTTGTAATTCATTGAAAAAACCTCTCAAGATAATAAAATAATTGGCTGTTATTCCAATCCCAAAGCCATGAATGATCTCCCGATAAACTATCAAATGTATTATCCCATATACTATCCCAATAAATGACCCCCGCGAATTGAACAAATATAGAAAAGACTATTAGAAGGCAAAAACATATAATAACAGCTTTTTTCCTAAACAAATCATTTAAGACTACGGGTATAAAAAATAGCATGATAAATGGAACAATATCAACAAGCATCCTTGGACCATAAGTAACTCCACCATACCATGCCCACCATTTACTCATTACCATAGTAAATATAAGTACACCAATTGATAAATATCTGAAAAGTAATCTATATTCTTGATTTTTCTCTTTTTTCCTTTTCCATACTATCCATATTCCAATAATACTCAATATTATAAATGGCGAAAACACAAAAAGACCACGACTAGGACTGATTAGAAGCCCCCCGAACCCATCCCAGAACGGGTTGTGCCAATGTTCAATACATGGGACGACATTAAATGCATCGCAACTATATCCTGTCTGCCAAAAATAACTAAAGTAATACGCTTGATATATTAGTAACAAAGTTAATGGAACTGATGCACCAAGGATGACAGACAAAATTTTCTCTCTATATTTGTATAATATGTACACAAAAAATATTACCGCAAATATTATATTTAGGTATCTTGCTGCAATCGCCAATCCAACTGCTAACCCAGTGAGTAAAAATACTAAATCACTTTTTTTTGGTTTCAATAAAAGATAAACAACTAGTATAAGAAACAGCTGGCTAGTTCCATGTTGCCATAAATCTTGACTTGATATTGTCCAGCTGCTAGTACCAAAGGCATAGATTATCACTAAAAAGATTGACCATTTTTCAGACAGGTATTTCCGAAAAATAAAGAATAATAGCATTGCAGAAAGAGCAGTTATCAGCGCTGCTGTAATCTTTGCTAATGTAGTGACAAGTGCAGATGTAAATGGAATACCAGCAAAATATGGGATTGCATAAACAGGTAAAGCCAAGATAGAAGAGAGAACTGGATATTTAGAGAAATAGTGATCATCCGCTTCAACAAAAACATATAAGGGATGGTTCTTGTACTCACTACTATCAATAAATTCATCAAAATCAAAATTTCCCTCCTCTAAAATACTTATTGGTATCAGTCGTGTCGGAAGACCATCCATTGTCCCTAAGAAACGAGGCGAGCTAATATACACTAAAAATATTAATAAAAACAATAATGTCGTCCTCGCCTTTTTTGGAACATTCAGCATATTGGTGGGTCCGTGTTTGAGTTTTTTATTTCACGATACGGTATTTGATCAAAGTCCATAGAGCAATGAAACCGTCTCGCCAAGTTATCTTTTTTCCTTCGTCATATTCTCTGCCGGTATAAGATATTGGCACCTCATAGATTCTATATCCTTTTTTCAAAACTTTCGCAGTCATTTCCGGTTCAATATTGAATCGATTTGCAGTTAGTTTCAGGTTTTTTATAATATCTGTTTTAAATACTTTGTAACAGGTTTCCATATCCGTAATAGTAGTATCGTAGAGTATGTTTGTTACAAATGTTAAAAATTTATTTCCTATCGCATGCCAAAACAACATTGCTTTTCCTTCACCCCTAAAACGGGACCCATAGACTACCTCTGCCTTACCATCTTGGATGGGCTTTAACAATACCCCGTACTCCTGCGGATCATATTCTAAATCAGCATCTTGGATTAGTACGACATCACCCGTCATATGTTCAAATCCAGTTCTTATTGCCCTCCCTTTGCCATAATTTTTTTCATGATAATAAATTTGGACTTCGGGATCTTTGAAATTCTTTAATATCTCCCGAGTACCATCGTGAGAACCATCATCAACTACAATTATTTCCTTCTCATATGGAACTGCTTTTACCTTTTTAATTATTTTCTTGAACGTGCCCTTTTCGTTATAAACCGGGATGATAATCGAGAGCTTCATTTTGGCATTTCATTAGTTATTGAATTAGAATTACTTTCGCTGTAGAAGTAAGCGATGATAAGTATACTAACAATATATGTTATATAATTATCATTAAAAAATCTCGAGAACAACCAAAACACAAAAAGATATATCCCATAATTGACTAACATTGTGCTAACTGTGTTATTTCTTTTTTGATATCGATATAGAAAGAAAAGCAGTGGGATTGACACAATCAGTTGAAGAATCCAAAACGGAAAATAGTCATGAATCGTTTCAACACCAGCTTTTGCCATAAGCATTAGCAGTGAAAAACCATATCCTGAAATTGGGTAGCTTGTTTCCAATTTTCCGCTGGGATAGAGAAAAATATCTTCCCAGAAGGCACTAAAATCCCAAACCAGGAATGGAACAATAAATATTATTCCAATAATAATAATTGGATATACCTTTTTCAGTGTTGCTCCAACGCGCTGTTTCATAGTTTTAGACTGACCGGAAACCTGAAAGTATATAAACCACCAATAAAAAGGAAACAAGAGCCAGGCGGTGTGTTTACTAACGCACGCCAGGGCAAGAGGAATAGAAGATAGGAATAGTTTTTTCTTGGAAAGAAAATATACTGTAAGAGCTATTAAAAATATTGTAAATATATCATTTCTTCCCTCTATAAAGAATCGGATGAATAATGGATTAAAAACAAAAAGAACAATCGCAAACAAAGTCTTCTCTTCAATGCCTTCCTTTTTGAAAAATAGGAATATTACCCCTGCTAGTGCCAATAATAAAATAATTCTTTGATCATACCAATCAAATAGCATCTCACTTGCACCATAAAATGGTGCGGATACCAGCACATAAAAAGGTAAATATATGTTGTGATAAATTGCAGGATTAACTATGGTCTCTCCGCTTAATGCTTCTGTTATTTTTCCTTCGCTCCATTCTGCAACAGGTGTATTTGTGTAATCTTCTGTATAAAAATTTTTTCCTGCAAATAAAAATTTAATCGCTTCTTCCGTTTGAACTATTCCGTCATGGACAAACGCCCGGGGATTTCCTTCAGCTCTGTTATACATGTTTGAAACTACTGGCATCACAATTAATATGGCCATAAGCAAAATTAGTAAAACTGCCTGCCCTGACTTTGATATGTCCTTCGGAATACGATAGGAAATATCTAGCAATAAATACGCCAAAAGTATGATAAAGGAGAAGGAATAAGTAAAAACGAGACTGAAACTGGAATCATACCCCGTTATTGCTAATCTTACAGATACGAGCAGAAATAATACTATTGCCGTCAATGAGATTACTCTATTCATGATTAGAAATTTTTTGATACTTAATTACCCAGTACATGCCGAGATGAATTTTTTTATCGAATATTTTTTTGAATCCATTTTCTTCAAAAAACTTTTTCAGTTTTTCTTCTGAAAATTCATGAACATGAACATCATGCCATACTTTTCCTTTACTTTTAGTCCAGACATACCAAACCACTTTAAATAATATGTTTTCTCGTGGGATTCCTACAATAAAAACCCCACCGGGTTTTAGCACTCTGT
>JAHJEX010000016.1 GCA_018825385.1 Patescibacteria group bacterium | reverse complement strand
TAAATATTTAATAATATGTATTTCTCAGAATGTGGTAAAAAATAAGAGATGGATCAAAATTATGTGACAAATGTGGTTTTTAGATTTTAGCATTTCTTTTTTCTAGTAGTACTGAAGCGAAAGCATTGGAGAGGTTAATAAAATCCGAGTAAAGTCTCGGATTTTATTTATTGCCTATGTTGTTCTATACTAAGATTAGTGCTAGAAAAAAATTCACTCTTTATTATATTAATTATAACTAACAATTACTAATATGCCAGATCAAGAAAATAATAAACTATTGTCACATAAAGAATTTGTAGATGGATATATTAATGAGTCATTTCGAGTTGGAGTCCATAAGGAAGCAGCTATTGAATTGATGAATAGTATTCAATCTCCTGGGCTATCAAAGGTTTTCTATTATGGTAGTAGAATTTCACTAATATGGCTACTTTCTATTGTTGCAATTATTATTACATATATTTGGGTCCATTGGATTGTAGCATTGATTATTGTACTTTTTGCACTTAAGGAACAAGTACGATTGTCGCGGTTACCTGGATTGCAAATAATAAACTATGCACTTAAGGACGAAATATTTTATAGGAAAGCTATAGAGAAAGGCATTATATTCATGCGGTAAAATAGATTATGTAAATATTATGAAAATTGATCTAAACTATATTTGGAAAAAGAAATATCGCAAACTTCTATTAATACTAGGTTTGTTGTTAACGTTTTTTCCCATTATACTTAGAGTCTTTTTTAATTTAAAAATTCTATCAATAAGCGATTGGTTAATTGCATTAACGGCCCTAATAGTATTTTGGTACTCACGAGAAACATTCGATTTGAAGACTGTAGCTAATAAGCAACTAATTGAGGCAAGAAAACAGACATTTTTGAATATTCGGCCTTTTATACGGCTACAATGGATAAATAATGATGGTATACGAATAATTAACGAAGGCTATGGTATTGCACTGAATGTTCGTTTATCGTTTAGTAATGGCGGAGTGATTAATAGAACAATAATAAGTGGTGAGAAGGCATCAAAGTCCTACACAGATGCAGGTTATGAAGATATGATAAATAAGAAAACAGACATTTCATCATCATTCTTCTTTACAAGAAAGTATTCTCCAAACGATAATGTATATACAATTGATGTCACTTATCAAGATGTTGCAGGAATATTTTATTTACAGACATTTAGAACTGATAGTATACTAAATGATAAGTATAAATTAAAACACTGGGATATTCCAGAAGATTTTAAATCAATAAAGATGAAAAAAGTTGATGCAGAAGAATTATAATAATAAATTAGCATTTTATATGAAATCAAAGAAAGTGCAGAGTAATATTCCCAATGGTGAGCCCCCGTTCATATTGCTCTTTTCAATCGCAACATCGCATACATGCATACGTTGTATGAAATAATTTTTTTATTTATATACTAACAATTACATGACAAGTGTAGAAAAAAACACCCCCACACCCTAATAGGGTGTGGGGGTGTTTTAGATTTCGGGTTTTGATTTAGTCCTTCTGTTTCAGAGAATCTTTGAGTGTTTTCCCTGCTTTAAACTTTGGTACAGTAACTGCAGGAATTTGAATACGTTCGGTTGGCTTTTGAGGATTAACCCCCATTCTAGCCTCTCTGCGTTTTGCAGAGAATGTTCCGAATCCTGTTAGACTAACTTCTCCCCCGGATTTCAGGGTAGAAATTACGGTATTCTCGAACACCTCTAACATTTCATCAGCTTGTTTTTTGGAGACGTCTGCTTTTTCGGCGATTACGTCTGCCATTTCTGCTTTGTTCATACTAACCTCCTTTTATCCGTCAGGATATCTGACAGTTAAATGATTTATATAGTTATTTGTTTGTTTATAAGTTTAACGCTTATTGCTTTTCTTGTCCCTGAATCTATTTCAACCACTACCGCATTGACCTGTGTTAGTCCCTCTTCTGGAAATTCGAACGATTCTTTACTGTTGTTCAAAAAACGATTAAGGATTATATCTTTCTTCACACCCAGAACTGATTCTACTGCTCCCACCATGCCTACATCAGTAATATATGCTGTCCCCTGGGGAAGAATTTTTGCATCAGCAGTCGGGATATGCGTATGCGTTCCAAGTACAGCGGAAACCTTCCCATCAGCATGCCATCCTATTGCTACTTTTTCACTGGTTGCTTCAGCGTGTATATCTACAATAATTCCTGCTAAATCCGTTTGGCTGTGTTCTTCTAAAATATCATTTAGTGTGTGAAAGGGGCACGCAATGTCTTTTTCATCAATAAACACCTTACCTAACAAGTTTATCACAAGTACTTTTTTTGTTCCAACTTCTATTATTTCATATCCTCTTCCTATAGTTCCATCAGGATAGTTGGCGGGACGGATTACGGGCACACTTTTTTTCTCTAAAAGATTAAGTCCTGCTTCTCTTTTGAATATGTGATTGCCTGATGTGCAAAAATCAACCCCGGCATCCAGTAATTCCTGCAGTGTTTTCTCCGTGATTCCCTTACCGTGTGCTAGATTCTCGACATTTGCCATTACTAGGTCGGGGCTGTATTGCTTTTTCAAGGATGGTAAAATCTTACTGACTGCCCGTCGGCCTATTTTACCGTCAACATCTCCAAAAAAGAGAACAGTTAACTTCATAAATTTTCCTTTCTAGCGGGCATATTCAATAACCCGTGTTTCTCGAATGACATTTACTTTTATTTCGCCTGGGTATTTTAGTTCATTTTCTATTTGATTAGCAATATCTCTGGCGAGTTTGTGAGAGTTAAGATCATCTATTTCCTCCGGTTTTACAAATACTCGTACTTCACGACCTGCCTGAATGGCATAACATTTTTCTACACCCGGGAAAGCATTCGCAAGCTGTTCTAGTTCATCTAACCTCTTTATGTATTGCTCATAGGTGTCTTTTCTAGCGCCAGGACGTGCACCCGAAATCGCGTCAGCAACTTTTACTACAATTCCTTCTAAGGTTTTAGGCTTATCTTCATGATGAGCAACTGAAATATATGCTACTTCTTCAGGAAGGCCAAATTTTCTCATAATGTCTTGTCCGATTTCCGGATGCCCGCCTTGAATTTCATGATCAACTGCTTTTCCAATGTCGTGTAATAACCCACCTTTTTTTGCTACAGCAACATTTGCTCCCAGTTCCTGAGCCAGCAAAGCGGAGATGTGTGCAACTTCTATAGAGTGAAGAAGTACATTTTGTCCATAACTGGTTCTATATTTTAGTCTTCCTAGAACTTGCAAAAGCTTAGGATCAAGTCCGGCAACACCAACTTCGTAGGCTGCGTCTTCACCTGCTTTTCTAATATCAGCGGAAAGTTCTTTTTTTGCTTCTGCAATTGCTTCTTCAATTCTAGAAGGATGGATTCGTCCGTCCGAGATTAATTTGTCTAAAGCACGTTTAGCTAAATGTCTTCGAATAGGATTAAATCCGGAAATAACAATTGCCTCTGGGGTATCATCAACAATAATTTCTACACCGGTCTTTTGTTCAATTGTTTTAATATTGCGGCCCTCTTTACCAATAATTCTTCCTTTCATCTCATCATTGGGGAGAGAAACAGTAGTAGTGGTAGTTTCCGCAACATGTGAACCGGCATAGCGTTGGATAACTGTGCTAAGAAGAGTTTTTGCTTTACTTTCAAGCTCTCTTTCATTTACATCATCCATTTTCTTTATCCGTTGCATCAAGTTCTCCTTGGATTCTTGTTCCACCTTTTCCAGTAATATTTTTTTACCATCTTCCTTGGAAAGTTCTGCAACGGCTTCTAATTTTGCGATCTGATCCTGCTTGATTTTTTGAATTTCTGATCTAATTTGTTCTACCTGTTTTGCTTTTTCTCTAACACCTTGTTGATGATTTTCCAAATCAAGTAATTTTTGATCGAAACGCATTTCCCTGTCTTCTAGTCGCTTACGCAGTTGATTTGTTTCGTTTCTTCTTTCTTGCTCATCTTGTTTCGCGCGATCAATTATTCCTATTGATTTATCCTTTGCCTGAAGAACAAGTTCTTTCTCCTTTGCTTTTGCATCTTTTACAATTGATTCAGCTTTTGCTTCGGCAGAATCAACCTGTCGAATAGCCATTTGCTTTCGACCAAAATAACCAATAACCATCCCAATGGGAGCGGCAATGGCTAGTGTGATAATAAAGATTAAATTTTCCATGAGATTCTCCTGATATTGTAGAGAATCTTCACGATAGGAAAGCAAACAAAACTATATGTTTCGTTGAGAAGACAAAGAATTACAATTTCCAAATTCCCTTAAACCATCCAATAGTGATCGGTGGTTGGAGGTGGTTGAGTTTGAGAATATAATTTGAAGTAATGTCATCTGATTCTTTGAACTGTCCAATAACCTTAGTGAAGATTCTGAAGTTAACGGGTTAAATTATTTGCCAGTAAATATTAACACACGTAATTTGTGTTGGCAAGTTCTTATAGAGCGAAATAAGCAAAAAACCGAGGAATTCCTCGGTTTTATTATTGAATCTATAGTTTATTGAATAATTTTGTCAATAATACCGTATTTCTTAGCCTCTTCTGCTGTCATGAAGTTATCACGATCCGTATCTTTTTCAATCTTTTTTAGCAGTTGACCAGTATGGTGAGCCAGAATATTATTTAGTCGATCTTTGATTTTCAATATATGTTCAGCCCTAATTTTGACATCAATGGCTTGGCCTTCCGCACCGCCCATCACTTGATGGATAAGAATCTCAGAATTAGGCAGGGCAAATCTTTTTCCCTTCTTTCCTCCTGCTAACAGCGTTGCACCCATCGATCCGGCTAACCCGACACAAATAGTAGAGACATCAGGATTTACATATTGCATAGTATCATAAATTGCCATTCCAGAAGTCACAGACCCTCCTGGGGAGTTGATGTACAATTTGATGTCCATTTTCTTGTCTTCAGAATCAAGAAATAATAACTGGGCGATAACCGTGTTAGCGATACTATCATCAATAGGATCACCTAAGAAGATTATCCTTTCTTTCAACAGGCGTGAGTATATATCATATGCCCGTTCGCCAAAATTAGATTTTTCAATAACGGTAGGGATAAGATGCATAAGTTTTAAATTTAGAATAATTAAACAATGAGTATCCTTCAGTATACGGAACCCGGCTTTTTTGTCAATCTGCTACTAAACAATTCGCCAGCCGGATGATGTCTCTTTAATTCTTCCTTTTATTGAAAATCCTGCCGCCTTCTTATGGCCCCCGCCACCAAAAAGACGAGCAAATCCTGAAACATCAACTTTATCTCGGGTAGTTCTCAAACTTCCTTTAATTATCCCGCCTTTTTGTTCCTTTAGTACAAGCACCGCTTTGGCTCCATGCAGATTATTCAAAAAATTTGCAATTCCTTCTGCACTATCATTTTCCACTCCGCACTCCTCAAAATCCTTTTGGGTAATAACAGTCATGGCTATATTAGTAAATTCACTTTTTACTAATCTGGAAAATGCCCTCCCCCAAAGTTTTAGCACGCCAATTGATTGGAACGTTAAAGCATTATCAATAATTTCTTGTTTTCGTGCGCCATTTATCAAAAGTTCTGACGCATTTTGGATTGACTGAGGGGTTGTTGCTAAATTGGAGAAACTCCCTGTATCAGTCATAATGCCAGTTAGTAAACATGTAGCAATGTCTTTTGAAATGTTGAACCGGTTATTCTCAAATATTCGATATAGAATATCTGTGGTAGAAGCGGCATTTGTTTCAACTAAGTTTATATGTCCAAAATGAGTATTGGTTGGGTGATGGTCAATATTAACAATAATTGGATTATAAGAAAGTTTCCCTATGTGGATATCGACACCGCAATATTTCAAATCCCCGGAGTCAAGAATTACTATGGTATCAAATTCGTGTTGGTCAAAAATCCTTTCATCAGTACTAATTCTTTCAATGCCAGGTAGAAAATTGAAAGAATCCATAGGATCAGTAAGACAAAAAATATGATTATTGCCGGTAGTTTGGTCCAAGAAATGGGCTAATGCCAGCATGGATCCCACTGCATCTCCGTCAGGGTTTTGATGAGCAATAACAAGTGTTCTCTCTGATTCTGAGAGTCTCTTGAAGATTTCTTTATATAAGGATGCGTTTTGATGCATGATTAGATTTTGACAGCTATAAACAGCTCTAATTGTTTTTCATATTTGAAAAACAGGGTATCTTAGAGTTATTTGTTAATTGTGTCAAGCAGATTAGTAATATATTCTGCTTTCTCCTCAGATTCATCTAAACGAAAGTGAATCCTTGGACTAAATTTCATTTTGAGGCGGCTATTAAGAAGCTTCTGAATATTTCCTTTTTCCTGCTCTATTACCTGCCTGGCCTCTTTATTTGTGCTAAATGGCAGTATAGAAAGTAAAATATTAGCATGCTTTAGATCAGGGCTAGTCTCCACTTTGCTAATAGTTACAAGACTACCCGAAGAAAACTCGATTTCCTTTGTAATAATGGAGCCGAGCTCTTCTTTGATTAGTTCGTTTATCTGTCTTATGCGTTGGGAAGGCATGTTCCTTCCGGTTATTTGAATTCTATTTTTCGAGCTTTTTTCTCTTCGCTATATACTTCTATTATATCGCCTTCCTGAATAACCGCATGGGTTTCAATTTTCATTCCGCATTCTGAGTCTTTAGAAACTTCCTTAGCATTCTTTTTTTCCGATTGTAGCTGTACTATATGACCGGATCCAATTTTTTCATTATTCCTCATAATGCTGACCTTAGTATTATTTTCTATTTTTCCCTGTTTTACTTTACCACCCACAATTTGTCCTTCTTTTTCTGTTTTGAAAATTGCCAATATTTCTACCTTTCCTAGATCGGTCTGAATATATTCCGGAGCAAGCATTTTTTCAAGTTCGTTTTTTACAAAGTCAATTAGCTCATAAATAATAGTATATAAATTTAAATTGGCTTGTCGGTCTCTTTGGATTTCTTGTGCTTGTGAAGTAAGTATGACATTAAATCCAATCAGAAACGCATCGGCAGAATCTGTTTGAATAATATCTTTTTCAGTAATATTACCCAGTCCTTTTGAAGTTATAACAACTCTTACTTCCGGATGCTTGAGCTTATTCAAAGATTCAATTATTGCTTCTTGCGATCCTAATGTGTCTGTTTTGAGAATTACATTCAATTCCTGTACCACATTTTCCTTCTCATTATCATCATCATTTTCTCCGTTTGAAGATTTTTGTGTTATTCGCTGATCTACTTCCTTATGGTAAGAAATCTCCTTTTGCTTCTTAATCAGTGACTTTATTTCAGCCTGGTTTTTTGTTGTATGCAAGATGTCTCCAACTTTTGGTGCTCCCTTTAACCCAAGAATTTGGACAGGTTTTGATGGTTTTGCAATAGAAACAATATCTCCTCGCCAGTCTTTTAGCGCTTTTACTTTGCCATATATATTACCGACGATAATATTATCTCCTTCTTTAAGTGTACCTGTCTGGATTAAAACGGTAGCTTGAGGGCCCGCCCCCTTATCGATATGTGATTCGATAATTGTTCCAACTGCTTCTCTTTTAGGATTCGCGACTATATTTTTCTTTTCCATCTCAGCTACTAGCAATACCATATCTAATAGTCCCGAGATACCCCTTTTTTCTTTAGCAGAAATCTCAGCAAATACTGTTCTTCCTCCCCATTCTTCAGGGACAATACCAAGTTCGGTCAATTCTTTTTTAACCTTCTCAATATTTGCTTCTGATTTATCAATTTTATTTATAGCAACTACAAATGGAAGTTTTGCATCCTTAATTATTTTATGTGCTTCTATTGTTTGAGGCTTTACTCCATCGTCAGCTGCTACAACTAGAATAGCAATATCAGCTACTCGTGCGCCTCGTCCTCTCATTGCGGAAAATGCTTCATGTCCGGGAGTATCGATAAGAGTAATAAGCTTACCCTTATCTTCAATTTGATATGCACCAATTGACTGGGTAATTCCACCCGCCTCATCATCTACAATGTTGGTTTCTCTGATAGCGTCCAATAATTTAGTTTTTCCGTGGTCGACGTGCCCCATAACAACCACAACTGGTGGACGTTCTTCAGCTTCTTCATCTTCTTCCAGTGCAGCCTCTAATATTCGCAAATCTTCTTTCTGTCCATTTTCTTCTTCTTCAACTTTTTTGACTTCAAACCCCAGGTCTTCTGCTATGATTCCGGCTGTATCAAAATCGATCCTCTCATTCATAGAGGACATAATCCCATTCTTCATTAATTCTGCAATAAGGTCAGTGACCGGCAGATTCATTTTTTCTGCCAGCTCTTTAATCACGATTTGTTCCGGAATGGAAATTTCCTTTTTTTCAGCTGTTTCGATCATATTAGGTGTTAGTCAATATTATTATAGGATAGTTGAATATTACCTTTTGGTCAACTCCTATATAGAATTGTAATCAAAAAACCTATTCACTATTTATGTGATAGGTTCCTGCTGATTTTTTGCTACTTACTAAGAATTAGTACCCTTATTGAACTAAGCTTTTGGAATTTCTTCGCATCGTCTACTGTACCAACTATCCCACCATAATGCATAGGGATAGCTATTTTTGGCTTAATTGCATCAGTTGCTTTTACAGCTTCTTCCGCAGTCATTGTATATTTTCCTGAAACTGGCAGAAGCGCAATATCAATATTTTTTATCTCATGCATTTCCGGAATAAAGTCTGTATCCCCTGCATGGTAGATTCGTTCACCATTGAGATTTAGTATGTATCCAACCTTTCCTTCTTCCTTTGGATGATAGGGGAGGCCAGGTTCTCTAAATTTATCTATATTATATGCAGTGACAACTTCCACTTTCATCTTATCCATATAAAATCTGTCGCCAACTTCAATATACTTAACATTTCCATCAATTTTCCTCTCACACTGCTTTGTGGCAACTATTTGAGTTGAATCTTTTATTATTTTATTTATATCTTCTGGAGAGCAATGATCAAAATGCTCATGGGTGATAAAAATATAATCTGCTTTTGGCAGATCATCTTCTAATTCATATGGGTCAATGTATATGATGTTACTTAACGAGATTTGAAAGGCAGCGTGACCTAACCAAATAAGATGATTAATGATTTTCATAGTGGTTTATTTAAAAGCTTCTTTCTTTTCCTACAATTATACTAAGCTTTCTATTTAACACCTCAACTGTGGCCGGAGTTTTAACTACTGTTTCTCCATCAGCGGTCAGAGAAACCGTATCATTGCTCCTTATTTTTATTTTCCTTATAGGAAATACACTTTGCTTTTTAGTTGTAAATTTGTCTTTTCCAAAAGCTCCTTTTTCTTTTGGCGTAAAAACAACTTCTAGCAAACCATCTTTTGGGTTGCATATGTTTTTGTGCTTTTCAGTATTAATCGGCGTGTATGAAAGATTGCATATTTGAATATGGTCTGCATTGTTCATTGATGAAATACTAAAATGGCCACCATTACATTCTAATGAAACATCTTTTGCCTGAGGAACTTCTACAGATGAAAAAAAGTAGTGGTTGTTTACTTTTCCGATATCAATTTTTTCAATAATTCTTGCAGAAAGCACGTCGCAGGCCTTTTCTGTTGCAGGAATCCCCAAAATTTTTGCGATTGTACCATTACCAATCGGTATGTAGCCAAAAGTTACATTGCTTTGCGCTGCAACAATTGGGAATACCTTTGAAAATGTCTTATCATTACCAACAGCAATTATTGTGTCGGCACCACTTTTTACATTGTCTTCGACAACCTCTTTTATGCTTTTCAGAACGCTCATCTTTTCTACTTTTCCATTGATCCCTAAATCAATCAATCGGTTCTCGATCTTTGCAAGTGATTGAACATATTTTTTGTCGCTCAAAAAGGAGTCGTAGAGATAATAATACATAACTTTTACAACAGGCCGAAGTTAGTAGTTAGCACTAGAGAACTTCAGGTTTACTAGTTTTCCCGTTTCGAAGTTTTGGTTTTGACGTTTCTTCTTTTCGCTCCGTGGAAGCGTTTTGATCACAGACGCACTTACCATTCAAAGATGCGCCCGCTTCAATAGAAATGATTTTAGTTGTAATGTCGCCTATTACTTTTGCAGAATTTTTTAGTTCGACCTTCTCTTTTATATACAAGTCGCCAACAACCTCACCTGCTATTAAAACATTTGCCGCCTCCACGTCAGCTTTTACTTTAGCATTAGGGCCTATGCGTAAATCCTGGTTTGTTTTTAGAGTACCAATTACTTGTCCTTCAACAACTATACTACCTTCACCATGAAAATCACCCTCCACTTTTACAGATGGTCCGATAATTGTTTCTGTTTCTTTTTCTGTTATTTCACCTTCTTGATTTTTAAACATATTTGAGTAATTAATAATGAAATATCAACCTCATTGTAGTTAATTTTTATGTTTATGTCAAAGAGAGGTAACGCTTATTTCTCTTATATTTTTTTCGATAATCTCTATATTAATAGAATATATAATTTTGTTTTTTGGGAGTTGTTTTGCTTTTTCCGCCCACTCTACTACGCACACAGTATCATCACGTTCCCAATACTCTTCGATGCCAATACTTTGTAGACTGGCTTGCATAGGTAATCGATACAAATCGACATGGCAGAAATGATTGATCCCATTTCTTCCTACATTATAAAATCGCCAAAATACGAATGTCGGACTTGTGATATGGTTCTTAATCCCCAAGCCTTTTGCTACCCCTTTCACAAACACTGTTTTACCAGCACCTAAACTGCCATAAAGAGCTATAATTCCTCCTTTAATTAGCCTTTTACCAAGCTGCTCTCCAATTTCTTTGGTCTGTTTTTCACTTTTTACTGTATATTTTTTCTTAGTTTTCTTCATACTTAATACTATAACAGACATTAATAGAGCAAGGCTAGGGGCACATTTTTGCTAATGATAGCGGATAAATGCCTCATACCCTCATGTACCTAAGTGTCCTTGACATATATATGCAAATCCGATATAGTAATCTACTTATGATTATTTTATAGTTAATTATTACCTCCTCTAACCAATAGTTATGATGCTTTCTCCAAAAGAGCAGATTCATGAGAATGTGAAGAAAAGTCAGAATGTTCTGATCTGCATACCAAAAGATCCAACAACGGATGCTGTGGCTGCTGGCCTAGCGCTGTTTTCGGTTCTGGAGAAATTAGGCATAAAGACCAAAGTTGTGTGCCCAGGATTTACTCTACCTCCGCACAACCAATTCCTTCCTAAGAGTAAGGAGATTACTTCAGATCTTACTTCTTTAAAAAAGTTTATTATTTCCTTGAACGTTTCTCAAACAAAAGTGGAGGAATTAAGTTATAATATAAAGAACAACCAGCTAGATATTTATATTACACCAAAAAACGGAACCTTTAGAGAAAAAGATGTTAGTTTCTCCTCGTCTGATTATGAATATGATTTGATATTTGTGCTCGATGCTCCGGATTTGGATGTTCTTGGCAATCTATATGAAAACAATATGGAATTCTTTTATCATACTCCTATTGTTAACATTGATCACAATCCTGCTAATGAAAATTTCGGTCAAATAAATTTAGTAGATCTTACTGCTACTTCCTCTTCAGAAATCATCTTTGAAATGATCAAAGATTGGAAAGAGAATATTTTGGATGAATATATAGCTACAAGCTTGCTTGCAGGAATAATATCAAAAACCAAAAGTTTTCAGACAACCTCAGTTACTCCTCGTTCACTAGCGATTGCTAGCCACCTTATTTCTTCCGGAGCTCGTCGAGAAGAAATCATCAGGCATCTATACCAGACAAAATCTGTAGAGACATTGAAGTTATGGGGTAGAGCACTGGCGAGACTAAAACAAGACAAGCAAAATAGAATTGTCTGGTCCGTATTAAATGAAGCTGATTTTGAAAAATCCGGCTCTTCAAGTGAAGAGGATGTTTTAAGTGTGATTGATGAATTAATTATTGATGCTCCAGAAGCGGAAACTATTATTGTTTTCTTTGAGCAGGCAAAAGGGAATTTTAAGGCGATAGTCAGCACTCCTCCTACCATTGATGCCATGAAAGTGTTAAAGGAATATAACCCAGTTGGGACAAAAGATTTCACAAGAATTACTATTAAGACACCTGACCTGATAAATGCTGAACAGAAAGTGTTAAATACAGTCAGAACAGCACTCAATGCCAAATGATACTTATTAAAGAACCAACAGAAAGCGAACAATAACAAATGTTCGTCTTTTATTTTTTTGTTTTAAATGCTCTGTAGCTAGCCACGAGATGAGTTAATGCAAAAAGATAAACATTGCTTATAGCGAAGTCAATTATTGTAAACCATACTGCAGGCGGTGCGGTGCGATAGTCGATTTTTACAATACGTCAAAGATTAGTTATACTGAACGTATGGCGAATACAATAGATGACCTGATAAACGGGTCTGATAAGAAAAAAGTGCATATATCTTCAGATGAAACCGAAGAAAAACTGGATCAAAAAATTCGGGATATAGATATTAAAGAAAAAGAAAGAGTAGTTGAAGAAAAAGCAGCTTTAACCGGCTTTTCCTATATTAGCCTCAAAGGTTTTCCTATTCAGTCGGAAGCTATTTCCGTTATTCCTGAAGATAAATCAAAAGAAGCAAAAACAATCTGTTTTTATCGAGCAGATAATGAAATTAGATTTGGTATTGTGGATGTGAATAACCAGAAAAGTAGGGATATCAGAGCAGATCTTAAAACAAAGTACCCGGATTTACGACAGGTTGAATACATGATTTCAAATCATAGTTTTGAGCATGCACATAAACTTTATGCATCAGTTCCTAAAATAAAAAAAGTAACGGTAGACTTGGAAATTACGGAGGAAGATTTAAACCGGTATGAAGAAGAACTAAGCTCTTTTAGAGAATTAGATGAGAAATTGAAGAAGGTTTCCTTATCAGATATGATTACGATCATGCTAGCCGGAGCAATCCAGTCTAGAAGTTCTGACATTCACATTGAGGCGGAAAAAAATGATATCAAAATTCGTTACCGGATTGACGGAATGTTACAAGTGGTTGCTAAATTGGATAATGAATTATGGCCGAAATTGATTAGCCGAATAAAAAGCATGTCCGGGATGAAACTTAATATTACCGATATTCCACAGGATGGCCGCATCTCAATTCAACTTTCTGATGATATTATTGATGTCAGGGTTTCCACCTTGCCCTCTGCTTATGGAGAAAGCGTGGTGATGCGACTCTTAGTTTCCTCTTTGGTTGGCTTGGGTTTCAACCAGCTGGGGATTAGGGGTAAAGCCTACGAGGATTTAAAAAAAGAAGTGGAAAGGCCCAATGGTATGATTATGACTACCGGGCCGACCAGCTCAGGGAAGACCACTACTCTTTATGCCATTTTAAATAAACTGAACAGTCCAGAAACGAAAATTATTACTCTGGAAAATCCGATTGAATATAAATTAGATGGAGTCGTCCAAAGTCAAATCAAGTCTGCTGAAAAAAGTGAGGGTGAGGACTTGAAGGATGCACTAAAAGAAGGTCTTACCGGTGGCGGAGGGGGAGGGCGATCCTATACTTTTGCTCAAGGCCTGAGGTCTATTTTAAGACAAGATCCGGATGTTATTATGGTTGGTGAAATCAGAGATCTGGAAACTGCCGAAATTTCCATTCAATCTGCACTTACCGGACACTTGGTGATTTCTACAATTCATACTAATGATGCTACCGGGGCAATCCCAAGATTTTTATCCATGGGCGTTAAACCGTTTTTATTAGCGCCAGCCCTAAATGCCATAGTCGGACAAAGACTGGTGCGTAAAATTTGCCAGGAATGTAAAGAAGAAATCAAATTAGATGAGCCAACTCTTAACCGTGTAAAAGAAATTCTTTCAGAAATTCCAGAAAATTCCGGAGAAAGAGTGGATCCAAATAGTCTGAAATTCTATCGCGGCCGGGGATGTGAAAAATGTAACAATATTGGCCTCAAAGGACGGCTCGGAATTTTTGAGATATTCACCATGAATCAAGAAATTGAAGAAATCATCCTTTCTGGCAAAGTATCTGAGTATCAAATGAAAGAAGTAGCGACGAAATACGGCATGGTCACCATGGTCCAAGACGGATTATTAAAGGCCAAAGACGGCATTACTTCGGTTGACGAGGTGTTTAGAGTTGTTGAATAAATAATTTAGTAAATAAGCATGTTTAAAAAAAATCCTTCACCAAATTTTCATGGAAAATCTGATATTGCTCCCGTTCCAGAAATGCCACCAGTTTCAGTAGAGGATATTGGAAAGGAATTCAGTCCGGCCCCGCAACCAAAAAACAAGGTTTGGATTTTTATTGCGATAGGAATAGCCGTAGTCGTAATTGGTATAGGCGGAGCAGTATTTGCTAATTATCAGGGGTATTTGGATTTTTCTTTTTTGCCATCAAAGAAAGACAAAATTGTAGATGAAATACTGGTGGCAATGCAAACTGTAAAACAAGCTAAATACAATGTAGCTATTACATCTCAAACAGAACCCTGGGACGGAGTTCACGAGCCCTTCGAAACAACTAGTAACAGCCTTATAACTGACCCAAGTGCTCTGATAGATAGTGTAATTGATATGGAGGTACAATTGGAGATAGAATCTTATTTTAGTGATTCTGAAAATTTAAAAGATATGGATGGATACATCAAACTTAGTGGTCTTTATGGTGATTCAACTATGCAGCTAGGATTAGATCTAGAAATCCGAAAGGTTGGTCCAGACATTTATGGGATGGTTTCTGACTATCCTGAACTAGTCGCTATGTTTGTTCCACAACTCGAAGAATTGAAGGGAAAATGGATTAAACTAACGACCGATGATGAGTATGGAGAATACTTAGATACGGTATACAATAGTTCAAATTTGATTATGGGTGATAATTCTGTAAAAAACTTTGATCTTGCTTTCGAGACAGGTTTTGTTAAACTTGGGAAAAAGCTAGCATCAGAAATTATTGATGGACAGCCGACAATGCATTATGAGATGGTAATGGATATGGATAACTTCGAGACTATGTATGTTCAGATGATTACTGAAGCTATGAAATTGCAGAATAATGATGATTTAATGAATGACTTAAACAATGCAAATTTAGATGATATTAATATTGAAGAACTATTTAATCCTGAGCTGAGAACAAATATAGAAAAATTTATGGGCAATTTAGATGTTGAAATGTGGGTAGGAGATACAGACAACATAATTCGTCAAATCAAAGCAACGTTGGTTTCTGTATTGCCGGAGGAACAAAGAACTGCAGAAGTTGGGCAGGCCCAAATAGAAATTTCAGTGAATCTAGGTAATATAAATGAAACGATTGAAGTTGCTGTGCCCCAGTCGACTATTAGTATCAGTGATGTTCAGGCATTGTTTATTGATAAGGATACTGACGAGGACGGTCTTACTGACACGGAAGAGGCTACTTATGGTACAGAAATAGACAATCCAGACACAGATGGTGATGGATACAAAGATGGTGAAGAAGTACATGGTGGGTATAATCCATTAGGAGAGGGTGAACTTGCTATGCCGATTGAGCTTGATACTACATCTATGTTTGATATGAATGATGCAAAAATGCAATCAAGAGATGCAAAAAGGCTTGCTGATATTAATCAAGTACAAAATGGATTGGATTTATATAATAAAAAATATGGAGAATATCCTTCATGTACAGTTGGTGCAATCCAAGATACAACTACCCGTTGTCCTGAGACTAAAGAGGATCTAGAATTTCTTATTTCTGGTATTAATACTATGATATATGATCCCGTAGCTGGAGAAGGAGATGAATATTGTATATCTACCTCTAATAAAGAATGTGATTATTCATATTTTTCTAATGGATATTCTAATTATGAAATATTCTTCTATTTAGAAGATGAATATAACGATTTAGCTCCAGGCTTACATACTGCTACTCCTACGGGGATACAATAAAATAAATTAGAAATAAAAAAAGCGGGTCCTTATGTGGGATCCGCCTTGCTATCCGAGTAAGTGTCGGATGGGTACAAGTACGACCGTGGGATCGCTGCCATCGCACTGGCTGCAACTGGCAGCATTCAGGAACTTTCCCTCAAGGTCCTCGGGCCAAACATCATCCTCCGGGATGAGTGGCAGGGCGTCCTCTGCACTCAGTTCGTAGTACTGACCGCAGCCGGTACAGAACAAGCGGATGGCGCTGTCAGATTTCCCCAGTGCTTCTTGGAGTCTAGCCGGATCGACAACATGTTTCCCGGTTGCATGAATCGGTACAGTGGTTCCTAAGAGCTCAGCTTTGACGGCTTCACCGTCGGGTTGTTTTGTCATAATAACGCATCTCCTTGTGGGGACCCTTTGCGAATATGGCCCGCTATCTTAACTTGCTATTTAATTTATGTCAAGCCACGACTACCAATTGGGCTTCTAGTAGTTTAACAATCTGCTGGGCAGTTGTTTTTACTAATGCAGTAAAAGCTTCTTTATCTTCTTTGGGATCAAGCCCGTCAGTAGGTATTTCGATAATATGATCAGCTTTATATTGATCTCCTTTTTGAGGATTCATAGTAATATCCAGTGTAACTATAATTGTACTTTCTGAACTGCTTGGATCTGCTTGTAGTTCAAAAAAACCATCAACCCCGTGAAAACGGTCTAATGTAGAACCAACTGCAGTGAAAAATTTGAGCTGACTGTAATTCTCAAGTTTCAGGATCTCAGCAATAGTGGCATGTAAATCATTGGCAAAACGGGCTTCAGGGTCACTAGGATCACCTGGCTGGCCCTCTCTTACGGTTTTGATGGCTTGTTGGTAGGGTTGGTATTCTATTTGAGCTCGTGCATGCTTTCCTCTTTCAAGTTGAGCAGTGCCCAACATCTCATTTTCAACCAGTCCCCCGGTGTATCCGGTTTCATAAGAAGGCATATGTTCTATAGGTTACTAATCTTTTTTTCTAATTTGTTTATTGTATCCTTATATTCTTGTGCTTTCCCTTTTTCTTTAGTTACTATTTCTTCCGGTGCATTTTCTAGGAATTTTCTATTTTCGAGTCTCTTTTCTAGAGCTTGATATGCTTTTCTCTTTTCAGCAAGCTCTTTTTCTGCTTTTGCCTTTTCTTTGTCAACATCAATTAAATCCCCCAAAGAAATTGAAAAGGAATACTTGCCAGAAGAAAGGTTAATATTTTCGCTTCCTTTTGCATCATTAAGTTTAACTCGAGCTAATCCTTCTATTATGCTTTTTTCCTCTTCGGATAGATTGTTTTTAGAAAATACTGGTACTTTCTTTACGGGGGGGACACTGTATTCAGCTTTAAAATTTCTGAGTTTGACGACAATATTTTGCAAATCATCAAATCCATTTTCTATTTTTGCATTGATAATTTTTTTATCACTAACCCATGGCCATTTGCTGATCATCAATTGATCTTTGTGACCCATCAATTTCCACAAATGTTCCGTTACAAATGGAATATATGGGTGAGCAAGCGAAATAATATTTTCTAAACAGGCATAAAGGATTTGTGGTGCTTGAGAAGATGAGGCCACTTTTGTGATTTCCAAATACCAGTCTGCTAATTCTCCCCAAGTAAATGAAAATATTTTATCACCAGCTTGACCAAGACGGTAATTTTCCAGATCAGCTGTTACTTCTTGAATTAGCTTGTTTAGTCTGCTCAAGATCCATTTATCAGCTAGTGAGCATTTTTTATAATCAAACTTTTGCTTCGACACATCTTCAACATCAGTGTTGGTGAGAATATATCGGGAAATATTCCAAAGCTTGTTGATGAAGTTCCGATATCCTTCAATCTTTTCTTCGTAAAGCCTCACATCGTTGCCGGGTGTCGATCCGACGATCAGAGAAAGCCTTACGGCATCAGTCCCATATTTCTGGGAAACTTCCAAAGGATCAATCGTTGTTTCCGGCTTAGACTTACTCATT
>JAHJEX010000015.1 GCA_018825385.1 Patescibacteria group bacterium | reverse complement strand
GTTGATAGATTACCTAGAGATATTGAGCTTATTAACAAAAGGCTTAAAGGATATTTAAGGTATTACAATAATGAGAGATTGCATCTAGGTTTGGACCTAAAAACACCACAGCAGTGGTGCCAAGCTATTGACTAGAGAACATAAGTTAAAGGAATTTGGTTTTGACAGTACAAAGAAAAAAAGAGTAAAATGAATGTATATTTCAATACTATCCTCAGTAGTTGATGGAAAAGAAAAATGAAGCAAATTTCTTTAAATCTCTGAAGTTTGTTAAACAATGTCGGGAGGAAGGGCTTTCTCTTTGGGAATGCCCGAATTTTTTGTTTGTTTTTACCGGCATTGTATCTCTTCTTAGTATTTCAGGAACATACTACTTAGCTAGTTATTACTTCCCACCAGAAGTGGTAATAATTTGGATCGGTTTTGTTTCATTTGTAATGATTGTTATTTCATTCCTGGTGAATCAGGGAATGACAAAGATAACTCAAGCAAAAAAAATCCTAAAAGAAAACAATCAAGAGCTTGAAAGAGCTTTGCAGGAATCTCGCAAAGCAAAAAAAATGCAGGAAGATTTTACAACAATGCTTGTACATGACATGAGATCGCCGTTAGAAGCTGTGAGAATGATTATTGAATTACTAACGGAACAGGATCAGCCTGTGCCAGGAAAAGAGATTATAAAGGCTCATCAGTCGATTGACCATAGTGTGACAAACATGTTGAATCTAATTACCAATCTTCTTGACGTAGCGAAGTTTGATAGGGGGAAATTTGTTATTCATAAACAACTTGGCGATATCCGAAGCAATATAAGTATTCAAAAAGAAAACTTCAAGGTACTGGCAGCGGGTAAGGGAATAAAACTAAACTCCCAAATTGCAGATAATCTTCCTTCAGTTCCTTATGATGAATATGCAATCAATAGAGTAATTGCTAATTTGTTAGTGAACGCAATTAAATTTACTCCAGCCAATGGAGAAATTACGATGCAAGCCGTGTATGTCAATAAAGGGAAACACATTAAAGAAATTGCAGAAAGATCCGGTATTAAGTGGCTTATTACTCCCGACTCCCCGCAAATTTTAGACATAAAAAATTCTGTTTTGGTAGCGGTTACCGATAATGGAATAGGAATTGCCGAGCAAAAAATTGATAAGCTGTTTTTAAGTTTTTCACAAGTGATAAACACTCAGGGCCGACTCAAAACAGGTATCCCAATAGGAACAGGTTTGGGTCTTTCTATAGCTAAGGTGATTATTGAGGGTAATGATGGTATTATTAATGTTGAATCTGTTGAGGATGGGGGAAGTACCTTCTATTTCACACTTCCTACCGCTTAGTCAAAGGAACTTAACATTTGTAGTAATTAAATATATAATGAACATAGCGTAATTATTTAGTATAAAAATATGACTGATAAAAAAAGAATTTTAGTAATTGAGGATGAAGTGGCCCTACTTTATGCATTGCAGTCAAAACTTACTATGGAAGGTTTTGAGGTGGAAGCACATTCAACCGGTAAAGAAGGCTTAAAGGCAATCAAGCTGAAGAAGTTTGATTTGCTTGTTTTAGATATAATCCTTCCGGATACAGATGGTTTTGAAATTTTGAAGACTGTAAAGAGTGATCCAAAAACAAAAGACATTCCGGCTGTGATTATTTCTAATTTAGCGGAAAAGAACAATATCAGCAGAGGCATTTCACTTGGTGCTAAAGATTATCTTCCAAAGAGTGAATACCATTTAAATGATATAGTAGAGAAGATCAAAGCCTCAATGTAGTCTAGATGGAATGAAAAATCTGAGAAGGTGCTATAAAGGCACCTTCTTTTGAAAAACTGACCTCGTAAATTTCGCAGGCTAGGGCAACCTGTTTTATTGACAAGTAATATTATTGCAATATACTACATATACTATGAAAATCTCTATATCCAGCCAATCATTGCTTGAAGCAAAGGCACAAACACTCGTCCTTTTTTTGTTTGAGGAAAAACCACTTTCTCAGGAAGTGTTGCTTATTGATAAAGAGCTTGGAGGTATTATCCAAACAGCTATAAAAGAGGAGAAATTTACAGCCAAAAGAAGTGAAACCGTTGCGGTTAATATAAGTAAGGGGTTTGGTTTCACTCGTGTGTTACTTTTGGGACTGGGGAAAAAATCAAAACTTTCTCTATTAGCTCTCAGACAAGGGATAGGAACTGCTGTGAAAATGCTGGCAAAAAGTAATGTTCAGAAAATTGCGGTTTATGTATCCAAATTGCCAGGAAGAAAATTACCAACAGTACAGGTTGCTGAATCTCTCAGTCTGGGCGCATTGACTGCTGAATATCAATTCACTGAATATAAAACAGTAAAAAAGGACCTGCCAACAAGAATTAAGGAGTTGACTTTTTATACAACATATCCCCTCAAGGTGTTTAATAAAGGGATTGAAGCGGGTGTAATTATTGCCAATGCAATAAATCATGCAAGAGATTATGGCAACCAGCCTTCAAACAAAGCTAATCCAAGTTATTTAGTTACGATGGCGCAAGAAATCGCGAAGACACCTAAAGTGCGGTGTAGGGTACTGGAAAGAGAAGAAATGAAGAAGAAAAAAATGGAAGCATTGTTAGCGGTTTCTCAAGGAGCAGTACATCCTCCAAAATTTATCATTCTAGAATATAAAGGAAAGCCCGCTTCTAAGGATTGGCTAGTGTTGGTTGGCAAAGGAATAACTTTTGATAGCGGTGGCATTTCTATAAAGCCTGGAGAGAAAATGGATGAAATGAAATTTGATATGGCTGGTGGTGGCGCCGTAATAAGTGCAGTTGAAGCTATTGCTCATCTCAAACTTACTATAAATGTTGTAGCGTTGATCCCGGCTACGGAAAATCTCCCATCCGGTGAAGCTTATAAGCCCGGTGACATAATTGGTTCTGCCGCAGGAAAAACAATTGAAGTTATAAATACAGATGCAGAAGGTAGATTGATTCTGGCGGATGCACTGCATTATGCAAAACAATACAAACCAAAAGCGGTAGTTGATTTCGCAACCCTGACAGGTGCCTGTGTTTCTGCTTTGGGAACGCACGTTTCTGGTTTGATGGGGAATAATTCAAGTTTAATACAGAAAATAAAACAGGCCGGAGAAATATCCGGAGATAGAGTATGGGAGCTTCCACTATGGGAAGAATACTCGAAACAAATGAAAAGCGATATTGCGGACCTTCGAAATATAAGCACAGGCCAAGGTGGAGGGGCAATTACTGCCGCCGCATTTTTATTAGAATTTATTAAAGAATATTCTTGGGCGCATTTAGATATTGCAGGAACAGCTTGGAGTACCGAAGAAAAACCCTTTTTAGGGAAAGGTGCTACAGGAACAGGAGTTGCACTAGCAGTTGAACTGGCAAGAAAATGGAAATAGACACCAAGAATAGTTTAGAATAGATAGACAACGAAGCGTGTTGCACTTTTTTCCGCGTTTAGGAGGTGAGCACATGCAGGTAATCAATCGCTCTTTTCACGTCGATACCGGGGAAGCGCCGGATATTGTAGATATCACCCAGCGCATTCAAGGTATCCTCTCAGAAGCTAGGATTCAGAATGGGACAGTATTGGTCTTCACTCCACATACTACAGTGGCGATCAAGATCAACGAAAAGGAAGAAGGGTTGATTGCCGACCTTAAAAGGCTGATGACCTCGATCGTGCCGAGTGCGTGCGAATACAGGCACGATGACCTGGAAACTCGAGATCCCGCTACCATGTGCGATGGAGAAGAATGCCTCAATGGCCATGCTCATTTGCAGCAGATGCTCTTCGGGAGCACCAGTGAGACAATCCCGATCATTCATGGAAAACTCAGTCTTGGTCGATGGCAACATATCTTTCTCATCGAGCTTTCTGACCCAAGAGAGCGCACTGTTACTGTTACCATCACGGGTAACTAAAAAGCGTACCGCCGAACTATCGGAGATACGCTCTTTTTTATCTAGAGCTTATTGTTCTGTCTGTGTAGGTTCTTCAGGTTTTTCTTCAACTTTTTCAACAACTTCCTTTTTTCCTTTTAAACCAAGTGCAGCAACAATGAATATGATCAGATACATAACTAGACCATATACACAGGCTGGCAGAGTGCCGAGGTCAACAACCGGTTTGTCACCGACAGAACATTTTACAATGGCATCTTCACATCCTCCTTGGAATATTTCCATGTAGGAAAGATATCCAGAGAATAACAATCCAACAATGGATATAATGAAGATTACTTTGAGTGCAATTTTTCCTGTCATACTATTATGTTAATTATTAAGGTAATAGACAGATTATAATATAGATTATCTTAGTGAGCAAGACAGATTAGTACAAATCGTCTTTTTTTTCTCTTATGTAATCAAGCCATTGTTCGGAAACATGCACGATTGATTTAAATGGAGCCTCTATAATTACATCCAGAATGAATACAAATACATTTATCTTTGGCGCTTTCAAGGAAAGCCAATGGCCTACTCTGACTATTGGTATCGTAAAGAAATCGACAAGAATACTGAAAAATCCTTCTTTTTGAGTTTGCATCCGCAACTCTTTATTATCTTGTCTGAGCTTAATTCCCAGGAAACTTACGATAGTTAAGAAGAAAAGGAAGAATAGTATGCTTACCCAGTTAAAATTGATAAACACTAAAAATGCGATCAGCGCTCCGAACGAGAGAGTGAATCCGATTGCATAAACTATCTGAAAAACAAACTTGGTTATCTTTCTTCTTTTCGGTGGCCGGATGCGCCATTTTGGTCTGTTATCTCTATTTGTAGAAAGGATTCCGTGGATACCGCGGATTATTCTTTCCGTATTTTTATTACCGGGAGTGTTTATGGTTATTGCGAGAAAGAAAAGGAAGAAAGGGTGAAAAATTATATTGGCCAATAGCGGTGTGTAGTTCACTTCATCAACAAAGTATCTATCGTATGGTAATTCAATCATTAATGCCAGGGCGGTCTTAGTAAACAATAAATATATGAAACTTCTTTTAACACTTCTTTCCAATTTAATGCGCGCTTTTTTATATCGTGCCGCCGCCGTTGATCTGATATGGGAATCAAGCTGTTCCTGGTCGAGGATTATAGAAATGGCCATTTGAGGATTACTTTCCACTACATCTCTCAATACTTGGAACAAGACAGAAGTTTTTTTGATCTTATTAAAAAGATATCCGTTAAGGGGATGGGTCAAAACTCGATTCGTCTCTTTTCTGAATTTGCCTATTTCTCTACCAGCCCGGCGGATTGTTTCCATATCAACATTTTTCCATTCACCAAATTCAAACTTCCATAAATGATGAATAAGAATTGCCTGATCAGATTTTATCAACGCTCTATGGATGGCAAGATAAAGAATAGTATTTTTATCTTTCTCTGATAT
>JAHJEX010000014.1 GCA_018825385.1 Patescibacteria group bacterium | reverse complement strand
GTGTACGCACACGGTAATCTCCACATCGAAGATGGGAATCTCACGATAACAAACGGCGTGAAGAACGCCGTTGTTCCGACATCTCGCGGTATGACCAAACTATACTGTGAGGAGTCAGCTGAGGTCTGGTTTACGGATTATGGGTTTGGCACGCTTACTGCTGGTCAATGCACTGTACAGCTGGATCCATTGTTCATGGAAACAGTCACCGTTAATGATCGGTACACCATGATGGTTAGTGTGGAGTTCTACGGACCTCATGGTAATCACTATGTGGAGCGTGACCAAGACAGCTTTACGGTGGTGGACCCTTCGGGATCAAACAGCCAGTTTTCATGGCAAGTGCGTGCTAAGCGCAATGGCTATGAGACTGCACGGCTGGAGGATTACGATCAATCTGACACCAACTAGCGTGTCGGTTTGTACTCGTGTTCTTTTACTTGCGTTTTCTGTACAACATTCATATGTTGGCCAGAGAACGCATTTTTTTATTACCGAAAAACATGTTACAATACCCCTATGGAACTGGAAACAATTATTGGCTTAGAACTGCACGTACAGCTTAATACAAAAAGCAAGATGTTTTGCAGTTGCTCGAATGATAGCGATAATGTAAAGCCAAATACCAATATATGCCCGGTATGTATGGGTCATCCGGGCACTCTTCCGGTGACCAATGAGCAGGCAGTTGATCATGCTCTACTTGCTGCGTTGGCACTTCATTGTGAAATAAACGAACACTCCAAATTTGACCGAAAAAACTATTTTTATCCGGATTTACCAAAAGGCTATCAAATTTCCCAATTGGATCAACCAATTGGGGAAAATGGTCGTTTGATTATTACGGTCGGAGAAGAACGTAGACGAATTGGGATCACCCGCTTGCATATTGAAGAGGATGCGGCAAAGCTGGTACACCCGAAAGGAGAAAACTACAGCTTGGTAGATTTTAACAGAGCCGGCACTCCTTTGGTAGAAATTGTGTCGGAACCTGATTTAAAAACTCCAGAAGAAGCAAAAATATTTCTTACAGAATTAAAACTACTGATGCAGTATTTGAATATTTCTGATGCTGATATGGAGAAAGGACATTTAAGATGCGATGCCAATATTTCTATGCGTCCAAAATCAGATAAGCAGTACTATACAAAAACAGAAATAAAAAACATGAATTCCTTCCGCGGAGTGGAAAGGGCGCTGGCTTATGAGATCGATCGACAGTCAAAACTGTGGCAAGCGGGCAATCCACCCAAAGAGCAAACTACCAGACGCTGGCTTGATGACAAAGGGGTTACTGTAGAGGAGCGCATAAAAGAAGAGGCAAATGACTATCGATACTTTCCAGAACCTGACCTGGCACCATTACATTTTACAGAAGACTATATTGACGAGATTGGAGAAAATCTACCAGAACTCCCAGATGAAAAGAGGAAGAGACTTCATATGCAACTTGGGATTACATATTCTCAGGCCGTTGTTTTATGTTCTACAAAAAGAATTGCTGATTTTTTTGAAGATACTGTAACAGAGCTTAAGGCATGGGTCAAAAGCCAGCAAGGCAAATCAGAGCTAGAAGAAAAAATACAAAAGAAACTAGTGCAAATGTCTGTAAGCTGGATTACAACGGAACTTTTCAAATTATTAAAGGAAAGTCAGCAGGATCCGGAAGACTTGAAGATCAATCCAGAAAACATGGCGGAATTAGTGAAAATGGTTTATTCAGATGAGATCAATAGCAGTGCAGCACAGCAAGTGCTGAAAGTGATGTTTGAGAAGGGATCTGACCCATCTCAAGTTGTGGATGAAAACAATTTAAAACAAATAAGCGATTTATCTGAAATTGAAATGAACGTGGATAAAATTGTTAAGGAAAATAAAGAAGCAGTGGCAAGCTATAAAGCCGGCAAGGATAAGGCTTTGCAGTTCCTGGTTGGTCAAGTAATGAAAGAGACAAAGGGAAAAGTTAATCCAAAAGTGGCAACAGAACTATTGACGAAAAAGATGAAATAGACTAGTTTTTTTAATTTGGGAATTCTCTTATGATGCATTTTTAAAAACCTATATTACCGATAGAGACCACTTATCAATCCTGTGGAAAACTCAGAGCGGAATGGGGTTTACAGCCGGTTTGATACCTGCTACACTACTGATTGAAATGATTAACTATCTAACCGACAATTTGTTTCGAAACCATATTGAGCGGTGATTTATTCCCTGAAAAGGGATTTTTTTTATCCTAAAGACAAATTATGACTAATATAAACTTCAAAAACAGAGATGTCATCTCAATTCGAGATTTTTCTAAGCAAGAGATCCTTTATGTTCTAAATAAAGCAAAACAATTTAAGGCAAAGCCATATCCTACACTTTTGAGAGGAAAAGTAATGGCGAGCCTCTTTTTTGAACCATCCACCAGAACCCGCTTCTCATTTGAATCCGCAATGCAACATTTGGGAGGATCGGTCATTACACTAGCGGATGCAAAGACCAGTTCGTCAGCAAAAGGCGAATCATTGTCAGATTCTATAAGAATTGTAGAAAAATATTGCGATGCAATCGTAATGCGACACCCACTTGAGGGTTCAGCACGGCTTGCTGCAGATGTTTCTAGCAATCCTGTGCTAAATGGAGGCGACGGGGCAAACCAACATCCCACACAGACATTCCTGGATTTATTTTCAATTTTGGAAACTCAAAAGAAGTTAAGCGGTTTGAATGTTGCGATGGTAGGAGATTTAAAATATGGTAGAACGGTTCATTCTCTAGCTTATGCACTTTCACTGTTTAATAGTCGACTG
>JAHJEX010000002.1 GCA_018825385.1 Patescibacteria group bacterium | reverse complement strand
TGCGCGGTGGTGGGATGGCGACGGAGTCGTCAGACCGACATTGAGCATAGGCGCTGTTGTGCGATGTCGCGGAGCGACGAGGACAACAGCGGCGGTAGGCGCAGCACATTGTGCGGACGAGCGAAGCGATTTCCGCACAACTCGTTTCTATCCGAAGTAATTGCATTGATATTGCCAAAATTTGCATATTATGCGAACTTCAGATGAGATTAGTATACTTTACCCTCCTAATACTAGCAAATATACAGGAATATCTGAAACAAACTGAGGACGGACTCTATAACCGAGCATGGACCTATTGTTTTGATTTCTGTTCTCTTTAATCTTTTCAAAATCTAATTACAAAAATCTTTCAATCAGCTTTTCAGCTTCATTAGCAGAGCTAACCCAATTAATTCTGCTATCGCGCTTAAACCAGGTCATTTGCCTTTTAGCGTAATGCCTAGAATCATTTTTAATTAATTCCACAGCTTCATCAAGGGAAAGTTCTTTTTTGAAATATAGTCCTAATTGTTTATATCCGATTGCAGACATTGAAGGAATATCCCAATCATATTTCTCACCAAGTTTTTTAGCTTCATCAAGTAAACCCTCTTCCATCATTTCATCAACCCGCTTATTTATTTTTTTATACATTTCTTCACGTGATATTTTTACACCAATTTGTAATGCATTTACAACCGGCTTATTCTTTTTTGTCCGATCCGAATATTTGAATCCAGATGTTTTGCACACTTCAATTGCTCTGATTAGCCTTCTTTTGTTGTTCTCATCAATCACTTGTGCCGTTTTTGGATCAATCTTAATAAGCATTCTGAAAAGCTCTTGCACTGTTTTCTCATTAAGTTCTTTTCTCAGAACTTTATCAGGTCCTCCTTTAGGAATATCTAAATTATCAACTATTGACTGAATGTAGAGGCCGGTTCCACCAACTAAAAATGGGAGTAACTTCTTTTGGTCGTTAATAATGGCAAATACAGTTTTTTGATATTGGGCTAAACTATAATCATCATCAGGGTTAACAATGTCAATCATTCTATGCTTTATTCCTTGCCATTTATTCCTTGTTAACTTATCAGTCCCAATATCCATACCTCTATATATCTGCCTAGAATCAGCAGAGATAATATAGCCATTAAACTTTTTAGCCAATGTTAAGGACATGCTGGTTTTACCGGCAGCAGTTGGACCTAAAATTACAACTATTTTTTGCATATAATTATTTTGAACGGGATTGCTTCGTCATCCTGCCTAAGCAGGATTCCTCGCAATGGTTACTGGTTTTACCGGCAGCGGTTGGACCTAAAATTACAATTAATTTCTGTATTTTTATCTAAACCATTGCGAGTCCCGCAAAGCGGGACGTGGCAATCTCGTTACTATAGAAATATTTTTAGAATAATAATCCGCTTAAATCCTCCCATTCCGGATTCATTTTATTAATGAGTGATTCTTTCTTTTTCCTTGATCCTGCCTTTATTTGTTTTTCTCTTTCTAATGCTTGTTGTCTTGTAGAACATTGCTCAAAGTATACTAGCTTATTTAGATTATATCTAGCGGTGAATGATTTCTCTATTACTTTTTCTTTGTGACTTTCTATTCGTTTTACTAAATTGCTAGTCATACCGGTATATAGAACAGTATGCCTAATATTAGTCATAATGTATGTATAGTGGTGTGTATCTCTCATAGAAAACTTTGCTTAGTGCAATGGGATTACTTCACTCCACTTAAGTGGAGTTCGTAATGGTTGCCTGTTTTTGTATTGACTTAAGATAGAATTAATGATATATTATTAAACTTCGAATCGCTCTTTAATTCAACGTCCAGACAGGGAGGTCATGTGAACATGATGGACGAACTGTTTTTCATTTGGTCTGCTATTTGGCAAGAACAGACGACTGCAATTGCGCTCTACGTTGCCGGATACGGATTCTGGAAAGGATACTTCATCTTGCTTTGTGGTTCCAGTATTGGCATCGCTCTGCTTTTTTACTTTCCGGACTACGCAAAGTTCATCGGTCACCACATAGCTGATCTGATCAGAGACGCGATATCCTTGAACGGGTACAGAAAGGAAAAAACACGTTTCGAACAATGGTGCCTGCGGCAATGGTCGGCAATAGAGCAGGCGCGTGCGCGTAGGATTGATCGGCTTGTGAATGACGGGTATCCTCAGATGGCGATCTTCATCGCTACTGCTATTCCGGTTCCATTCCTGTTCGTAGCACCAATTGCTGCAGCCCGGATTCTCAAACTACGTAGGGGATTCACTATCGTGTATGCCGCCAGCGTACTCCGTTCTTTCATCATTGCCTTAATTGTCTATAGGGTCTTCGTTGCCCTGCAGTAAACGCTTTTCCCTTCTAGGTGACGGGCGTTTTTTTATTTTAACAAGCGAGGAGTGATATGAAAATTTCTTTTCATATCAGCCGAGCGCAGTTTAAACATTTATTTCAATGTTCCTTCGAGGCTCCATGGCAGTGCTTTAGTAACTTTTACAGAAACAAAGCTTCCTATTAAATCTTTTGATCCTCCCTTAACAAGAATTTGCTTGTTTGTGTCAGTCTTACCAAATAGTGATTCTTTCTTAGTATTTTCGACTAAAACTGTAACTGTCTTGTTAAGCATCTTTCTGTTGTTTACTAGCGAGTACTTATTTACAAGATCATTTAATTCTACTTCACGTCTTTTTTTCTCCGATTGTGGAATATTGTCATTGAAAAGTTTTGTTGCTTGTGTTCCCGGTCTTTTTGAATATTGTGCAGTATATGTCATATCAAATTTAACTTTTTCGTATAGATCAAGCGTATCCTTGAAATTCTCTTCAGTTTCATCACAGAACCCGACAATTATGTCAGTTGTTATCGATACATTTGGTAATTGCTTTCGAATTTTCCTTATCAAATCTAAATATTCTTCTCTTGTGTATTTTCTTAGCATTTTCTTTAACATGTCATCACTGCCGGCCTGAACAGGTATATGTAAATGCGGACATATTTTTTTCTCAGTTGCTATAACATCTATCAGCTCATCTGAAAAATCAGTTGGGTAAGGAGAAATAAAACGAATCCAAAAATTTCCATCAATTTTTGCCAAAGTGTTTATTAGATCAGCAAATGTCCTAATGTTTCCTTTTTCCGGGTTCTGGTATGAATTTACTGTTTGACCAAGGAGAGTTATTTCTTTGTAGCCTTTTTTTACTAAATCCTTAACCTCTTCTACAATCTGACTGGCAGGTCTGGAAATTTCTCTGCCTCTGGTGTAGGGGACTGCGCAATAACGGCAAAATTTGTTACAACCTTCCTGGATAGTAACAAATGCCTGAAAAGGAGATTTATGCTTTGTTGGAAGCTTGAAATAGTCACTTTCAGGGAATATGTCTTCAATATCTTGTATTCTTTTTTTCAATAACTTTGGAAGGGTATGCATTTGATGTGCATCAAGTAAGATATCAAATTGCTTCCCGAGTTCTTTTTTATCTTTTGGCAATACGCAGCCGGTAAGAACAGTAGTCAGGGGTCTTTGTTTTCTAATTTTATTCCATTTTTTTAGTCTTCCATCAATCCTATTAATCGCAGACTGTCTTACTGAGCAGGCAAAAACGTTTATCAAATCAGCCTCATTTTCTTTGTGAGTCGGCTCAAACCCCATTTCCTGCAAAAGCGCATCTAGCTTTTCTGCATCCAGTTTATTCATTTGACACCCTAAAGCAAGGGTGTAATATTTTGGCATAATTGATATTGATTTGGGACCCTGTTACTTTCTTTCCTTGATTTCCTTTTGAATTTTTTTAATAAATTCCTCTTGTTCCATTTTCTTTACAGCATTAGATCCTCTAGATCGGACGGTTAAGATCTTTTCTTTAATTTCTTTGTCGCCAATTACTAACATATATGGAACTTTCAGTTTTTCGGCTTTACGGATTTTGTATCCAACAGTTTCTCTATTCAAATCAACTTCAGAACGCACGCCTTCTGATTTAAGTAGCTTTCCTAATTCTTCAGAATGCTTAAAGTGATCTTTACCGACTGGAATTATGTACACCTGAACAGGGGAGAGCCAGGTTGGAAATGCTCCGCCAAAATGTTCAATCATTATTCCGACAAAGCGTTCCATTGAACCGAAAGGCGCTCTGTGAATCATAACAGGACGGTGTGTTTTATCATCAGCCCCCTTATATTCTAATTTGAATCTTTCTGGCAAGTTGTAGTCGACCTGAATTGTTCCTAGTTGCCATTCCCTGTTTAGTACGTCTTTTACTACAAAATCCAGTTTTGGTCCGTAAAATGCGGCCTCACCCTCTTCCTTGATATATTTTACTTTCTTTGATTTTACAACTTCTTCAATTTCTTTCTCTGCTTTTTCCCATAATTCATCGGATCCGACATATTTGCTGGACTTTGGATCTCTGAGTCCGATTCTGGCTTCAAAATCTTTAAATTTTATTGTTGAGAATACGGTTTTTATCAGTTCAATCACTTTTGAAAATTCCTCCATAATTTGATCCGGACGACAGAAGATATGTGCATCATCAATTGTGAAACCGCGTACTCTAACCAACCCGGACAACTCACCAGATTGTTCATATCGATATACAGTTCCGTATTCAACAAGTCTTACCGGAAGTTGTCTGTAACTGCGCATTTGTGAAGAATAGATGTGGATATGATGCGGGCAATTCATGGGTCTCAAAACAAACTCTTCACCATCAATCTTTATTGGAGAATAAATGTTTTCTCTATAGTTTTGCCAGTGACCGGATGTTTTGTATAATTCGATCTTTCCAATATGTGGAGTAATCACTTCTTCATAGCCGTCTTTTTCCTGCAATTCTGTTAAAAATTTTTCCAGTTCCCTTCGAATGATTGTTCCCTTCGGAGTCCAAAGGGGCAGGCCAGATCCTACTTCAGCCGAAATATGAAAGAGATCGAGCTCTTTTCCTATCTTGCGATGGTCTCTTTCTTTTGCCAGTTCCAAATTGTGCTTGTGCTCTTGTAATAACTTTTTGCTGTCAAATGCCAATCCGTATATCCTAGTTAGCTGTTTGTTCTTTTCATCACCACGCCAATAGGCGCCGGCAATGCGATCAAGAGAAAATGCACAGTTTTGTAGCTGTTCGGTAGATTCTACATGTGGACCTCGACACAAATCCATAAAATCTCCGGTTTTATAAATCGTAACTTTGTCTTTCTTTTTAGGATCCAGATCTTGTGACTCTTCTTCAGAAATTCCAGTGGTACCTTTTTGCTTTAGGTCATTCAGAAGTTCAACTTTATATTCCTGCTTGTATTCAGTAAATAGCTCCACAGCCTTTTTTAAAGGAAGCTCTTCAAGTTCAAATGGGAGTTTTTGATTTATCAGTTTGATCATTTCCTTCTCAATCTTTTTCAGGTCATCTGGGACCAATTTTTTTGACAGTTCTACATCATAGTAAAAACCGTTATCTATAATTGGTCCGACACCGAATTTGGCTTTTGGGTAAAGCTTTAGTATGGCAGCGGCCATGATATGCGCCAGTGAATGACGCTTAACCTCAATTGGAATATCTTTTTTCATAGTATTAGTTTAATGATTTGATAGTAATATTTATAATTTTATACTCATCGTCATATTGGACTTTAACAAACTGGAAAATCTCAGGTTTTGCCAGCATTTCCGGGAGCCAGTGTTGTGTGTCGGGAGTAAGGTCGTAGTTGCCCATTTTGTTTTTTGGAATCCATTCGAGTATCCCCTCCGAATTGTCTTTAATCTCTACATCTTGTTTTTTAACGTTTCCATAAAAAATATAGATCTGCCAAAAACCGAATTTATCCTTAACAGAAAGATTGGCTTTTAACTGTAAATTTTTAATATTCTTAACTCCCGCCTCTTCTTTTGCTTCACGCAATACTGCCTGCAGAGGAGTCTCACCAGCTTCAAATTTTCCACCAAGACCATTATAAACATTTGGTAGAATTTCTTTGCTCCCGTCCCGTTTTATCATTAGGATTTCTCCTAACTCGTTTTCCAGGAAAACATCTGTGACGCAAAAGTATTGTGATTCCTTCATTGGCCTTGAAAATTAAAAAACCCAAACTATTATTGTGTCTGGGACCCTGCAGATTGGCGGGGCGGTTCCACCCGTATTCCTAGTCTTAGACAAAGTAAGAATTAGGCGCTTATTATTAAATTGACTTGCCTAGTTTAGTGGTTTTACCCATCCCTTCTTGCTGAGAAGAGGGAAGAAAGTTGGTAGCTTTCTCAATCGCTGGAAAGTGGTTTAAAGATAGATTAAATAAGACTAATTGTCAAATCCAAGACTATTTTGCAATAACAATTTCTATATGGTCCTTAAGGGAAGGGGATCTAAAGACCCAAAACGGTGAAAACTTCACATCTACGTTCTGAATTTCCGAAAAGTTCAAGAAATATGTTTTAATCTCTTGCTTATCTCTGTTGGTAAGATTATCACGTTTAAAAATCGGACTGGTTAATTTTACGTAAGTGGTTCCATTGAGTGTCACTTTCAGGACAGCAGATTGCTCTTCAAGATCATAGGATTTTATTTCGTACTGCAAGAGAGCTAATTCAGTTCCGGCAAGCTCGTTATTGTCTGGTACCTGCTCCGCGAGAAGCTGCTTTGCATGTTCAAATAATTCGTCTTCATCAAAAACAGCTGCAATTATATTTATACTACTTGTTACTTCAAATGAATTTACCTCGGTATCTGGCTCTATGTCCGCTTCCTCATCCAGGATTTGGTAAGTCACTGCTTGATTCAGAATTTTTTCTTCTGAATGCTCTTTGACTATTTCTCTTGACAGTTCCCCAATAGCTTTTTCTTTTAGTTCCGAGGCCAGATCTTCCTTGGCATCGTTTATGTTCTGCAAGGTAGCTACTGTGACATCCCGGAGTCCGCTGTTCATACTTGTGCTGCTTTCTGCATAAATCTTATCCTGCAGTCCTTTCCATAGGGCAACAATTGTAAAACGGGTTGGCCCTATGTTTCCCTGTTCACCCGGTTGGTCAGCTTCGACTTCTACATCCACCTGACCGCCAGCTGGCACCGTAACAGTTTCTTTAGTTCTGAAAAGAACATCGTCTTCGGAAAGCAGACGGGTGGTAGCAACTAAAGGCTGAGTGCTGGAATAGTTGTTATGAATTGTAACTGTTCCCTCAGCTTTTCCCTCTACTTGATGCTGGCTGGTTACATTAGTAAAATTTTTTGTTTCTTCAATAGACTTTTCCGCTAATCTTCCACTCAAAGCAATTTCAGACATCTGATTTTGAACTTCATCGGAAACAACTTGTATCTCAAAAGAGGTGCTAACAGCTTCCGGACTTGGTTTTATTGTAATTACAGTTTTTGCAAGTGAAACATAAACTATGGCAACAACAGCAATTAGTGCTACACCAAGAAATATGAAAGCTACTTTAGAGTAATATTTTTCAATTTTTGCCTTTTTTATTCGGGACATAATATTAAAAAGAATGGTTTTATTCCATTCTTATCATACCAAAATTAGTTCATTATCGAAAGGGGGGGGTAGCTAGCCTGTAATTTCTACAGTTCCCTTGCCCACAATATTCTCGATTTTATTTACCACCTCAGCATTAGGATCAATTGAAGTTTTGGTAACAATAGTTTTTTGATTGCCACCATTTTTCCACATCAAAAAAACTTTATGCGATCCCACGTGCTGCTCAAAAACTTCTTTCAAAGTATCTAGCATTTCTTTTTCTAAATTTGCTATTTGGATTACAATTTTCTTTCCCGATTGTTCTGTGGATTCTGATGCATCCTGACTATTGAATTCTTTCACTTTTTCACAGATCAGTTTTAGTGCTCCTTCTTTTGTACTGACCTTGCCGGCAATTACAAGCATTTTATCTTCCTGCCATATATCTTGATTCTCTTTCAGAGTAGACGGGAATACAAGCACCTCCATGGATCCGGTCAAATCTTCTATGGTAACAAATAGCATTTGTTCTTTCGTCTTGGTCACTATTTTCTTTACAACATTTACAATACCTCCTACCGTCGCTTTCTTTTTTGGGTGATTGCTTAGTTCTCGAATAGAATCTGTTTGCAATTCAAGTTGTTCACGAAATTCCTCTAATGGATGTTCAGAAATATACATTCCTAATAACTGCTTCTCCCAGGTAAGCCGTGTTTTTTTATCAGCCGGATCTGATTCATTAAGCCTCAACTTAGGACTATGCTCGGCAGGCAGCATGCCAAATAGGTTGGTTTGTCCATTTATTCTTTCTCTTTGACTGTTCTTTGCATAAATTAGAATTGATTCCAGGTTATCCAGCAACGTTTGACGATCACCAAACGCATCCATGGCTCCGCATTTGATCAAACTTTCCAGGGACTTTTTATTCAAATCTTTTGTTTGGACTCTGCTTAAAAAATCCTCCAAATTTTTATAATGGCCATCTTTCTTGCGCTCATCAATGATCGTGCGGACAATATTTGTGCCAATATTCTTAATTGCCATAAGCCCAAAACGGATCCTGGGCTGATCAGTTTGCAAGCTTTCTTTTACTACAGTAAAGGTAGAAAAACTTTCGTTAACGTCTGGTGGAACTACCTCAATCCCGTGATTTTTAGTTTCGGCTATCTCTACGGCAATTCTATCAGTATTACCATAGTCTGCAGTCAGAAGAGCGGCCAGAAACTGAGCTGGCCAGTTAGCTTTAAGATAGGCAGTTTGATAGGCTATTAACGCATAACATGCTGCGTGTGACCGATTGAAACCATATTCGGCAAATGGTTCTACAAAGTCGAACAGTCTCTCGGCAATGCGCTTTTTGATTCCATTGGTAATTGCTCCCTGGACAAACTTTTCTCTCTGTTCCATTAGAAGCTTTCTTATCTTTTTACCAATAGCCTTGCGCAAGATATCTGCTTCGCCCAGCGTAAATCCACACAAATCACGGGCAATTTGCAAAATCTGCTCTTGATAGACAGCTATTCCGTAGGTTTTTTTCAAAATAGGTTCAAGCTTTGGGTGGAGGTATGAGATTTTTTTCTTTCCGCGTTTACCAGCAATATATTCAGGTATTAATTCCATAGGACCAGGACGATATAGTGAGACCATGGCAATAATGTCTTCCAGATCCGTCGGCCTTAGTTCTTTTAAATAGCGAGTCATACCCGAGCTTTCTAATTGGAATACGCCGATAGTATCGCCTTTTTGGAACAGCTTGTATGTTTTTTTATCGTCAAGTGGAATATTATCTATATCAATTTCTTCTCCGGTAGTTTTATAAATAATATCAATCGCATTTTCTAAAATCGTAAGGTTTTTTAATCCAAGAAAATCCATTTTTAAAAGCCCCAAATCCTCAATAGGATAAAGAGAATACTGGGTGACTATAGTTTTATCATCTTGACTGGCATATTGAGTAGGAACATATTTTTCCAGAGGATCAGGGGCAATTACAATTCCACAGGCATGTGTAGAAGAATGACGTGCAACTCCCTCTAGTTTTTTTGCAGTATCGACCAGTTTTTTTGCGTCAGAATCTGAATTGTATAATTCTTTCAGTTCAGGAACATTTATAAGAGCATCATCAAGTGTCATGAACATAGGAATCATTTTTGCTACGTGATCGCAATAGTTATATGGAAGAGCTTGAACTCGACCCACATCTCTAATAGCGGCCCTGGCAGCCATAGTTCCAAAGGTGATTATTTGAGCAACATGATCTTTACCATATTTTTCTTCAACATATCTTATAACTTCATCTCGGCGAGAATCGGCAAAATCTATATCAATATCAGGCATTGATATTCTTTCGGGATTCAAAAACCTCTCAAACATCAGTTCATAGTGTAGTGGGTCAATATTTGTAATGTTCAAGGCGAAGGAGACCAGGCTACCAGCTGCTGAACCTCTGCCCGGACCAACAACTATTTTGTTATCTTTAGCCCAGTTAACAAAATCTTGTACAATCAAAAAATAAGAGGCAAATCCGGTTTTGTGTATCACTGCTAATTCGTATTCAAGCCGCTCAACTATTGTTTTCGTTTTTTCGTTTTCAATATTCTGTTGAGTAGGATCGGAGGGTATATCAATACCAAATCTCGTTTTAATCCCCTGATAGCATAATTCTCTCAAATAGTCATCGGCCGTTTTTTCCTCCGGTGTTTCAAAATGGGGAAGCAGGATCTTGCCGAATTCTATTTCCAAATTGCATTTTTCGGCAATCTTAACAGAATTTTCGATAGCCTCTGGTACATAATCAAAGTCTTTTGTCATTTGCTCAGACGTCTTCAAAGAAAAATCCTCACCAACATAAGAAATCCTATCAGGTTCTTCCTGCTTTTTCTTCATTTGAATACACAAAAGCACATCCTGTGGATCTGCGTCCCCAGGTTCTAAATAATGCACGTCATTAGTTGCAACAAGAGGAACATTTAGTTTCTTTCCTAGATTAATCAATTCTTCGTTAACCTTATGTTGTTGTTCGAGGCTAGGGTGATGTTGTAGCTCTAAATAGAAATTTTCTTCACCAAAAAGGTTGGAATAGTTTTTAATCAGTTCTTCGGCGTGTTTCAGATCACTATTTCTGATGGCGGCTGGTATTTCACCTTGCAAGCATGCTGTTAAAGCAATTAATCCTTTAGAGTGTTTTTGCAGTAATTCCCAGTCAATACGGGGTTTGTAATAAAAACCTTCTAAATGAGCTTTGGTAGTTAAGGTAATTAAATTTTGATACCCAGTCAAATTTTTAGCAAGCAGTATCAAATGATAGGGCCTACCATCAACCCTAGACCTTTTGTTATACATTCCATTGCCTGCCACATAAGCTTCAACACCAATAATGGGTTTAATGCCAGCTTCAGTTGCCTTTTGAAAAAATTCAATTGCACCATATAAAACACCGTGGTCCGTCAAGGCCAAGGCATCCATTTTAAGTTCTTTTGCTTTGCCGACTAAATCGCTAATCTTAGGCAGACCGTCGAGCAAGCTATAGTGGCTGTGGGTATGGAGATGAACAAAGCTCATACTCAATAAGTTGTGTTAATACAGTTGTCCATTATAACACTTTTTAGCCGACCTAATCAATGCGACCAAAAAGCCCTCAATGCATGTGAGGGCTATGGATGATAATTGTATCTATATTACTATTTTCTTTTTTTGCGCTTAGATTTTTTTACTGCTTCTTCCTCTTCGTATTCTTCTTCATATTCATCTTTTCTTCTGGATCTTTTTTCCTTAAACATGCTTAGTAAATCGGTAACACCTTTTGCAACTGTTGAAAGCATAGTGGTTGAGTGTGTAACCTTCTCTCTCAGTGTAGTCAGCAAATTTCCGAATTCTTCTACTTTGTTTTTTACCTCTTCAACCATCTCTTTTGAAGATTTTAGTATCTGTGCGATATAGTACATAATCCAGACAAAAAACACTGTAACAATAAATACGCACAGCGCTATTACGAGAAAAAGAACATCTTTGCTTGTTTCTACCATTGTAATATGTTAAAGGATTAGATCACTTTTTATAAGTATATCATATCTTTTGAATGGCTTGTAGAATACTTCTTTTTTTTGCTCATTTATGGTACTTTTAAACAAAGGAACTCAACATGGCAGACTATAGTGATAAACAACTTAAGATAGGTATTTGGTGGGTAACCCATCGTTATCAACTAAAAAAATGGTGGGTCATAATGCTTGCATTGGCTGATTTGGCCGTTTTTTTGTATATTCTATTCAATGTTGTTGTCATTCTATTCACATGGGGAAGATTCATTGCCCTACCAAGTCAAATAAGTCAGCCCATAGTTGATTTCACTGCATATCAACAAGCAAATGCTCCGCAAAATATCCAAATAGTTGATACAGAACTTATTCCGGTTGTCGGGCAGCCACAAACATATCACCTGATAACGGAGCTAAAAAATCCCAATGAAAAATGGATGGCTTCGTCAGTGAATTTCCATTTCAAGGTAGATGAAACCGATCTTGATACTGAAACAACTTTTCTTCTCCCTCAAGAGCAACGTTTTATTTTTCACTATACCGTTAAAAGTGCCGAGCAAAAGCCTAAAGTTCAGTTTGTAATTGATTCTATAGGATGGCAAAGGATTGAATCTCCAGCGGAGGAACCTAAACTAGATTTTGAAATAAGCGATAATAAGGTGGAGCTTATCCCGATTGTGGGTGACCAAGGTACGTACACTTCCTATTCAACTCGTGTCACAGCGAACATAAAGAATAATACTGTTTATAATTTCTGGAAGGTAAAATTTCTGGTAGTGCTTTATAGGGGAAATACCCCGGTCGCCTTAAACGAGGCTATAATTAATAGATTTGGAGCTTTGGAAACAGAACAGCTAGGCATTTCTTGGGGAGAGGAGTATAGGTCGGTAACAAATATTAAAATTGTTCCAGAGGTTAATGCTCTTGATCCAGACATGCTGTACTCAGATGTTGAATTCTAGAGTTTGATTTACTTTCCCAGATCTGTATGATATTTGATAAATATTTTTCTCAATTTAAAAAGTTTGACTGGATCTTATTCAGTACCGTGGTTATTCTTGTAGTATTTGGTCTGTTAGCAATCTACAGTATTTCAGTCAATACAGAAGAGGGGGCGTTCAGCCTGCTGATCACGCAGGGAATAGCTTTTGGTCTAGGGTTAATACTTCTGTTTACCCTGGCTTTTTTTGATTATCGGATCCTAAGAGGATATGCCAATATTATTTATTGGGTAGGAGTCGCACTTTTACTGGGCGTGCTTTTTTTTGGGATTACTGTACGCGGAACTAGAGGATGGTATTCAATATTCGGTCAAGTTTTTCAGCCGGTCGAGATTGTAAAAATTTTGGTGATTATATTCTTGGCTCGCTATCTCGCTCATAAAGCGTCTGAGCCTTTTTCTTTTAAAAGTGTTTTAATCAGCGGACTTTTTATTGCTTTGCCGGTGGTACTGGTGTTATTGCAGCCTGATTTAGGATCAGCATTAATCTTCATAGCTATATGGATTGGAATGACGTGGCTTACCAGAATCAAAAAATCTCATATATTTATGATTTTAGGTGTAATGTTGGTTACTATCTTTGTTAGCTGGTTTTTTCTTGCTGATTATCAAAAAGATAGAGTCCTGACATTTATTCAGCCAACGCGTGATCCTTTAGAACAAGGGTACAATGTTAGTCAGTCGATTATTTCTGTTGGGTCTGGCCAAATTTGGGGAAGAGGACTCTCATTAGGACCGCAAAGTCGCCTGAATTTTTTACCAGCGAAAGAGACTGACTTTGTTTTTGCTGTGATCGCAGAAGAATTAGGATTTATTGGATCATTGTTTGTAATTTCTGCGTTTGGTTTTTTATTCTGGAGAATTATAAAAATTATTCGCGCTGCTCAGGATGATTTTGGGATATATGTTGCTTGGGGAATTTTGGTAATGATAACAGTGCAAATGTTTATTAATATCGGGATGAATTTAGGCTTGGCGCCCGTAGCAGGATTGCCTCTGCCGTTTATCAGTGCCGGAGGAAGTTCTCTAATGATGAGTTTATTGTCCATTGGTATTATTGAAAGCATTTACTCGCGTAGGAAATCCCTTAAACTGTAATCATGACTATCCGACTAAATTCCTGGATCTTGAGCCCACTGTATTTAATCGTACGTATTCTTTCTAGGCAGCCAGTGGGCTGCGAAAATCTTCCTAAGGATGGAGCATTTATTATTGCCTGTAATCATGTGGGTTATTTTGATCAGTATATAATGATCACTCCGATAGTCAAAACAATTTCTCGTCACTTTTATTTTCTTTCTAAAACGGGCAACTATAAAATATTTGAAGCTGTTCCGATTGACACAGAAAATCCTTCGCGAAGTTTGGAAAACTTGGGAGAAGTATTGAAAAAGGGTGAGGTGGTTGCTATATTTCCAGAGGGAAAAGCCAATCCAAAAAAAGAATTAGCAAAAGGGAAAACCGGTGTAGCAAGACTTGCACTTATAAATAAAGTTCCGGTTGTGCCAGTTGGGCTTGATGGTCCGCATGGTTCAACTGTGAAAGAATCATTTAAGGACTTTTTTAAGGGGGTCAGCAGAGCACAAATAAAAGTAGGTAAGCCAATTTTATTTGAGAAATATTATAATCAAGAAATTACCAAAGAACTGCTAGAAATAGTTACAGGTGATATAATGAAAGAAATATCCAGACTATCTGGTAAACAGTACCCATACTAAACTATGAAAAAAAGAAAGAAAATCTTATTTCTTCCGCATTCCGACGGGCTGGCGCATATTACCCGATGCTTAGCAATTGCGGATTTGTTGCCAAAATCACAATACCACATGCGATTTGCTGTAAGCTTGGATAAACGCGCATTTGTAAGAAAAGCCGGATACGGAACATATACTCTTTCACCTTCGACCAGTTTTGATGTGGCGGAAGAATATAAATTCACACGCAAAAACGAATATTTAGACTTGCTTTCTAATTACGTTCAGGAAGATTTAAATATTATAGATAAATATAAGCCGGATGCTGTAATCTCTGATAAAAGGACCACTGCCTGTATTTCTACACGCATTAAGAAAGTTCCCTGGATCACAATTGCCAATTCCATTTATTTAAAAGAATTCTGGAAAGGGAACGGACTGGACCTTTCAGAAAGAAAATTCCTAAACCAAGTGTATCACTTTATTGGCTGGGTTTTTGTAAATTTCATTTCTAGGCAAGCAATGAAGGTGCCATTTCATAAGGTTTCTGATCAATTTGCCAAAGCGTCAGTTTATGCCCAATATGATGCAGATTTGAAACTGGTAGCTGATGTTCCGGAATATAACTCTCTGTCGCCACTTCCGGAAGATGCCTATTTTGTTGGTCCGCTATTTTGGCAGGGATTTGAGAAAAAAGAGCCGGCTTGGTTTAAAAAACTGGATAAAAAACGGCCAATTATTTACCTCTCTCTTGGTGGCACGATCTATAATCAGGAGATGCTTAACAGTACCATAGAAGCGGTTGCCAATACTCCTTATCAGTTGATTGTAAGCCTCGGTCCTAATTTTAAAAAGAGCAAAATCGGAAAATTACCAGAAAACGTTTGGGCAGAGACTTATCTACCCGGTCAAAAAGCATGCAAGATAAGTGATGTTGTGGTTCATCATGGCGGGCATGGAACAGTAATGCAAGCTCTGAAATACGGCAAACCTTGCGTAGTGATTCCTCATAATTATGGTCAGTGGTACAATGCCAAACGGATTGAACGACTAAAGTGCGGGATAAATTTAAATCCCCTAAAACCGTCATTTGTCAGTCCGAATTCTTTGCTAAAAGATGCACTGGATGTAAAACCGGCTGAGATAAGAGTGGCAGTTGAAAAGGTTCTGACCGATGTTAAATACAAACGGAATGCAGAAAAATTCAAAAAAACGGTCCGATTATATCGAAATGGCCATCGGGCGGTAGATATTGTAGAACATTTTTTGGAGATGCAACAAAAATCAGCGAAAAAAAGCGAAAGAAGAAAATAGAAAACAGCTTTGATAGACAGGCTGTTTTTTTGCATCCTTGACAGAAAAAGTAGGGGAGATATAATGAAGTATGGAAAATCATACTTATCATACTTATCCACAATACTATGACAAAAGAACATATTCACAAAGATAAAGACCACAAAGTATGTGGTACAACAACTGTAGGTGAAAGAGGTCAAGTGGTAATTCCAGCCGAAGTACGCAAAAGAATGAATCTAGAAACTGGAGACAAACTCCTGGTGTTCTGTAAGCTCGACAAATTTGTTGGACTGGTAAAATCAGACGACATTGATAAATTATTAGACAAAATGACTGAGAAAATGGTGAGTAGAGTAGAAAAGATTAGAAAAGATATAAAAGGAGCGAAATAAAATAATGAGTATCATTGAAGTTAAGGAATTAACAAAAAAGTATAAGGACAATACAGCAGTTGATAAAATTTCCTTCTCTGTCGAGAAGGGAGAGATTTTTGGATTCTTGGGGCCAAACGGCGCCGGAAAAACTACTACTATCAGCGTGCTGACAACTCTTTTGAAGCCAACTGCGGGACTAGCTTTGGTAAATGATTTTGACGTATTGAAAGAAAAAGACAAAGTTCGCTCGTCAATCGGCATAATTTTTCAGGACCCTTCATTAGACGACAAGCTAACGGCTAGGGAGAACCTTCGCTTTCATGCCTGGCTGTATAAAGTGCCTGCGGACAAAATGGCAAAACGAATAGACGAAATGTTGAAAATGGTTGGACTGGAAGATAAGCAAAAAAAACTGATCGAAACCTATTCCGGAGGAATGAAAAGAAGATTAGAAATTGCCCGCGGACTTTTGCATTATCCCCAAGTACTATTCTTAGATGAACCAACAATTGGGCTGGATCCACAAACCAGAGCCCATATTTGGGATTATATTATGAAGTTAAGACAGCAAGAAAATATTACCATGTTTATGACTACGCATTATATGGATGAAGCAGAATACTGCGACAGGATAGCTATTATGGATAATGGCAAAATAATTGCACTTGATACGCCAAAAAAATTGAAAAAAATGGTAGGCGGAGACGTAATAATATTAAAAACTGAAGATAATGAAAAAGCAAAGCAAGAAATTATGGAGAAATTCCAAACAGAAGTAAATGCCAAAAATGGTGAACTGATGATTACAAAAGAAAACGGTGAGGAATTTATTCCTCAGCTGTTTAAACAGCTGTCTGTTAGTGTAGCTAGCATCAGCAATAGAAAACCGACTTTGAATGACGTATTCCTTAAACTAACCGGTAAAGAGATTCGTGAGGAAGAAGCGTCAACGAGAGACAAAGCAAAAAAGCAGATGAAAATGAGAGGAGGAGGACACTAGAATGATGAAATTAATGAAAGAAATATATATTATTTGGCTTCGGGAAATGATCCGCTACTGGCGGGTAAAAACCCGATTAGTTTCTTCTTTGGCTATGCCGGTACTATGGCTGGTCTTGTTCGGATCTGGAATGAAGTCAACATTGAGCATGGGCGGTGCGGGCGCTGAATTTGACTTTCTGCAATTCCTGTTTCCGGGTGTAATTGGAATGTCTATTCTGTTTACTTCCATATTTTCGGTAATGTCGATTGTTCTGGATCGGCAGTTCGGATTTTTGAAAGAAGTGTTAGTTGCTCCAGTATCCAGATCTTCTATTGCCCTAGGAAAGATACTAGGCGGATCAACTACTGCTATGATCCAGGGAACAGTAATGCTATTTTTAGCTCCCTTAGTTGGGATCAAGCTCAGCTTTGGACTGGTTTTTGCATTGATCCCAGTAATGTTTTTGGCTGCTATTGCACTGACCTCAATTGGGTTAGTGGTTGCTTCCCGCATGAAGACGACAGAAGGATTTCAGATGATTATGAACTTCTTGATGATGCCTATGTTTTTTCTTTCTGGCGCACTTTTTCCACTCAATGATTTGCCAGTGTGGATGGAAATTCTAGCGAAAATGAATCCTGCTTCATATGCGGTGGACCTGATAAGGCAAGTAGCATTTAAATTTATGGATGCACCAGCGTTCCTAGTAGATAATCTTAGTCTAGAACTATTTGGTGAAAAGGTAAGTATTCTAATGGATTTAGGGATTGTGGCTGTGTTTGGCGCCGTAATGGTGTCTATTGGCGTACTGCTATTTAGAAAAAGCGATTAGAACAAACAAATTATTCAAAAAACCGCCCTTCTGGGGCGGTTTTTATAATATGTATATTGAATTTATTCTACTTGCTCTTTTAGTTTTCTTAATAGTGCAAACTTTGGCTTACCATGCATGATTTCACTGGTACCAGATTCATCTAGTACTACCTCATAATCATAATCAGGATCTCCACTTAAACTGCCCAAATCAGGTGTATGTTCCTCAACTACTCCGTCTGGAGGAATCACTCTCACCTTTTCTACAATCTCAGCATCAGTAACTTCCTCATAACCTTGGCCCACCAATTCCAGAAAACGTGGAAGCATATTTAACTCAGATGTTTCTTTACCTTGTTGCCTTAAATCATCTGGTAATCCCATTTTTCCTTCTCCCATAGAATTTTGATTAATTGTAAATTTAACTTCACTATTATATTACCAGGAGATTAGCATAAAACAGTAGAGAAGTAAATAGTATGAGGTTAATAAAGGGATCCTGCTCCCTTAAAGGAGGGACTTGACCCCTTTTTTGACAATGTATATGTAATAGGATAGGTATGCGATATAATAGAACTATATTTATTTGACACGATTTACAGTAATGCGCTATCATTTAAATACAACTAAACAAAACATATTGGGCGGCCTCACGGTCGTTTATTTTGTTTAAATAAAGAAAATATTATGGAAAAAGAAAAACAACCGGCTAAGGAAGTGGGAAAAAAGAATGGCTTAATTATTTTGTCAGCCTCAGGCTTAATTATTTTATCGGGGTTTTTATGGTTCACCATTGCTACGGAAAATGAAGACAGCGGTTTTGATATTGTGGTGAAGGGGAATGTGAATAGAGTAAATGAATATACTGATGTAGTGATAAATGAAAACGTGAATGCTGCTACAAACAATAATTCTAATGAAACAGTGAATAGCAATGCAAACAGTTCAACAAATACCAATGTTGCGGTTGATGATGATACGAATATAGAAACCAATACTAATGCATCAATATTAACTGCGGAAGATATGAATGATTGGGAAATATATGAAAACAAACAGCTTGGATTTAGTTTTAAGTACCCATCTAAATTTGGAGGCTTCAATGATGGCATTGGGGACGGAGATACTGGAAAAGCATTTAGTGGATCTTTTATTATGGGAGAATACCAATTAGATTTTGGTGGAGCTTCATTTGATTATTATCGCTTTAATGAAGAAGCAGATTTTTTACATACTTCTGGTTATACCCAAGTGAATTCTGATTATTTTATGCTATTGTCTAAACCAAGCTGGCCGGAAGATCCTCCAGATCAGTTAAAACAGGTTGCTTTGCTGGATACAATACAGGCAGTAAACACTGAAGGTATTCTTGTTGAAGCAAGTTTTGCCGATGGAAAGGAAACTGGTGCCATATTTAATCTAGATAATAAACAGATAACCGGCATAGCTTTCCGCAATAGAAGTCTTAGCACAATTCCACTTGAGGAATTCAAGGCGATTCTTGCGACATTTGAAATAATAGAAATCGAAGAACCTGTTGCATTCCATGGTATTGATACTTCAGGATGGAAGACGTATAAAAAAAAGCCCATAGGGAATGAACCATATCAATTTACAATAAAGTATCCGGATGATTGGGAGGAAGTAGAATATCAAGATGAAACCGTAGGATTTAAACCTAAGTGCTGTATATTTGGATATGGCCCTGAATCTGATATTTATGAAGTGATATATCCGGTTCAAATATTCTATGCAGGAGAGGGGCCTCTTCAGGACATCGTCGATGCTTCAGGATCGGGAGTTTATTATCCTTACCAGTTAAAAGAGAGTATAGGTTATGGTAATTATGAGGATTATGATGATATAGAACAGATTTACGCTTCTGTATCAGACGATCAAACCGTTTTTATACAAGGCCAGTACTATGCTTATACTGACGATGAAGTATTTGATTTGACTAAAGATGATTTCAGAAATATCTATTTAACTATGTTAGGAACTTTTGAGGTAACGGATGGGATATAAATTTGACCTAGTCATTCAAATACGCTAAAATGAAAATGCGACTAAACAGAACATATTGGGCGGCCTCGTAATCTTTTGGATTTTGCCGTCTATTTTAATTTGAGAAAGGAATAAAACAATGGAAGAAACCAATAATAACAGCACTCCCACCCCAACAAAAGGGAGTAGAACAGGCGTAGTAGTCGCCTTTGTGGTAGTAATATTAGTTATTGCCGGTGCTTTATGGTATTCATTTTCTGGAACAAATGACAATACCAACAATACAAATAAGGTGATGAGTGAGAATACAAATGTTACTGTGAATACGAATACGACAACTAACACCAATTCTGCTGTGGATACAAGTGATTGGGAGACGTATACGAATGAGGAGTATGGTATCTCAATTCAGTATCCATTTGAGTGGGAAGTTAGTAAATATGAAGATAGTGTGTATTTTTCTCCCCCAGAGATTCAAGATTCAGTTTTTCTAATAAGCAGAATTTCTGGAGGAATTGATGAGGTGGTCAACTATGTTAATACAATTCAAAATCATAGAGTTGATGAAATAAATTCTATTATTACAAATGGTATTAATGCAAAAGAGATTTTTGTTACACATACATCTGTTGATCAACAATACAGAAATTTAACAATAGAATTTGATGATTATAGTCTTTATATGCCGTATAAAGCAAATCCAGACACAGGTTTTCCAACTTCTTTAGAGTACCAAAAGATAATTGATGTAATGCATTCTACATTAATGATAACTCAGTAGTGAGCTGGTTAAATATAGAGTGATGTAGTTGGTAGGATAGAACGTTTACAACTTAACAAGAAAGGGAGGTTCGTGATGAAAGCACGAATCGCGATTCTGCTGCTTGCAATTATTCTTCCTATTGCAAGCAATGCACATGATGGAGTCCCGGAGGCAACTAGTGGCTTTCAACAGCCAATGAACGACTATGTAGCGAATGGCTATGAGTTCAATGAGTGGTCTTCAATTTCAGGGTGTTATCACCCAGGTTTTGACTACAACGGAGCTGGTACAAGTCAAGACCAGGATCTTGACTGGGATATTCTTTCGGTCGCGGATGGTCTTGTAGTTGATATTCGAAACGATACAAGCTTTGGGCTATGTATGGTTATAGAACACAACTACAATGGGACGACAGTTTTCAGCCAATATGGTCATCTCAATTCAACGCTTGTTTCTGTTGGAAACACTGTTGAAAAAGGAGATCATATTGCGGAGATGGGTAACAGTGGAACAAGTGCACAATATGCTCATCTTCACTGGGAAATTCGAGAAGCGGATCACGATAATCCACACAATGGTGCGTACTGGAACACTTCTTCATTCCAGTCACAAGCCACGGTGGAAAACTGGTATGAAGATCCGCAAGCGTGGTGCAATAATCTCGGTCCGTACGCGAATTACTCCTGCACTTACCACACCCAAGACCCGAATGCGGCAATTCCGCTGTATCCCGGTCAAACTTTCACCTTCACCGTTTCCTACAAGAACACCGGCAACACAGACTGGAAAAATATCGGCGGTGTGAGTAACTCGAACTACATCGAGTTGCGCTCCTGCGATTCAAGTGGTGGTGTCGTGAACAGTTGGCTCTATCCTGGGACTGGGTCTGCCCCACTCTGGATCAATAGTCAGCGAGTTGTGTCACCGAATGCTACGAACGTTGCGCAGGGTCAAAATGCTTGGTTTATCTTCACCGGTAAGGTGCCGGATACAGCACAAAGTGGTACAACGAAGGACATCTACTTCCGGCCGTATCATGCAACCGGTGGACTGCTGGATAACTGGGGAGGAATGCACTTCCGGATCAACGTGGTGCCGTATTACAACATCCGCCCTAACATCAAGGCGCGATGGGACACATCAGCTGAGCTTTGGAAGACGTACATCGTGAACATGCCGGTTGCAGACCGGGTAACGGTGTTTGTGACCGGTGAAGCCAGTTACACCTGCGCCGGAGATGACTCGGACCTCAGGCTGAAAATCAACGGCAATTTCGTGAGTAACTGGAACGGAGCGAAAGCGCTTGACGGAGCGGTTCTGGGCCCGGACACTAAGACAATTACTACTACCCATAACTTCGTGCAGGGCAACAACACGATTCAGCTTTATGCTGACCGTAGTCCTTCGGTCTTCAACGTGCTGGTGGTGCCTTATCATCCTTGGCTGCTCTGTGACATGGTGAAGACCATTCAGGCGCCGGGAGGTAATTGCTATACGTGGTTCACGCACCATTTCTACGTGCACGTGGCGGATACCTACACTTTCACCATCAAGGGCAGGGCACACCACTACGCTGCTGGGAGCGATGACGATGATGCAAGGTTCATTCTGGATGGCACAGCGTGTTCCGGATGGAATAGCGGGAGCTCTTCATTGGATGGTAACAGTCAACGTGGCGCTGAAAGAACCATTCATCTGTCTAAGTCCTTGGGAACCGGCTGGCGAACCTTGACTGTCATAGCGGACTGCAAGCCCAAAATCACCGCTATTCACCTGGAACGTGGGAACGGTTCTGTTCTGAAGTCGATGATTGTTGATCCCGGTGATGTGGATCTGAATGAAGATGAAGAAGGGGAGGTGATTCCCACTCAGAAGCTGAATCTGACGGTCTACCCGAATCCGTTCAACCCGGTGACCGAAATCTCCTACAACCTGGACGCGGCCAGTCACGTGGAGCTTTCGATCTACGACCTAGCTGGAAGGCGGGTGGAAACCATTTTCTCGGAGCAGCAAGGACCGGGCGGACACATGGTTTCCTGGAATGCAGAGCATCATGCATCGGGCGTTTACTTCTGCCGCGTGAAAGCGGGGGAGAAGGTGGAGACGCAAAAGCTGACTCTCATGAAGTAATGGGTCGTGGTGAAACAAAAGACAACAATGCACATTGGATGGGCGTCCTCTATGCATAGGGTATTTTTGCAGATATGTTTGACAATATATCTTCAGGAATACCCTTTTTTAATTTGGAAGTTGTAATTAGTGTCATGCTGAACTTGTTTCAGCATCTGTTATTTATAAGTTATAGATTCTGAAATAAGCCCGTGTCGAGCACGGTCGAGATATTCAGAATGACATTTGAGAAAGTATCAAAAATGAGCGATTTTTCCCCCTTGAAAGAGGGGGTTGACCCCTTTTTTTGTTGTGATATACTAAATTAGCACTCTTAGTGTTAGAGTGCTAATTATCGAAATAGATGTATGGTAATAAATGATCGTAAAAAAGCCCTTTTAGAGGCAATAATCACACAACATATTAAAACTGCCAGTCCAGTTGGGTCAAATCTTTTGGTTGGTAGAGGTGGTTTTAAACTGTCTCCGGCTACTATCCGAAATGAAATGGTGGATCTGGAGAAAGAGGGATACTTGACCCATCCTCACACTTCGGCAGGCCGTATTCCTACGGAAAAGGGATACCGTTTCTACATTGATAATTTTGTGAAAGATGAGGATTTGAACGATAAACATAAGAACCAGCTGAAACAGATGTCAAAAGCGGAGAAAGAGCATTTGATGGCTGTAAAACAGGTAGCAAAAGAGGTCGCAACTCTTTCTAATGGCGCGGTAGTAGTAGGATTTGCACCTAGAGATATTTATTATACTGGTTTAACTAATATTTTTCGCCAGCCGGAATTTGCGGAGCTTGATCTTATTTATAATCTAAGTGAAATCGTGGATCATCTGGATGAGGCGGTGGAAGGGATTTTTGATAAGATAAGTCCTGATATTCATATACTTCTGGGAAATGAAAACCCATTTGGTAAGGGTTGCAGTACCATTTTAACCAAATACCAGAGTGATAAAGAAGAAGGTTTAATAGCAATACTGGGTCCAATGCGAATGAACTATTCTCATAACCGAGCATTAATCAAATATACCCAAGAACTTATTACTAATTTGTAATTAATATTTATGAAAAAAGCTAAAGATACGGATCAGGAGCAGGAGCAATCAATTGATCCTCCAACTAAGCTAGAGATTGCTCAAAACCAGGCAGAAGAATACCTGAACGGATGGAAAAGAGCCAAAGCTGATTATATCAATTTCAAAAAGGAGCAAGAACAAAAACAAAAAGAGCTGATAGAGTTTGCAAATGCCGGAATGCTTTTGGACATATTTCCTCTTGTTGACCAGTTCAAACAGGCAATGAAGCATGTACCTGGAGAGATTAAAAAATCTGACTGGTTAATCGGTGTTGGGCACATACAGAGTAATCTAAGCAATATTTTAAAAAGTCTGGGGATTGAAGAAGTGGAGACAGTGGGAGCACAGTTTGATCCGGAAATACATGACGCGGTAGAAGAAGTAGAATCGGACCAGGAGAAAGGAATAATCGTAGAAGAATTAACAACCGGCTTTCGTTTAAATGGAAGGGTAATCCAACCTGCGAAAGTAAAAGTTTCTAAATAATTATTAAAGTGAAAAATATGAGAATTATGCAATATAGACCACCAATGATGGAACCATGGGAAGACATGGACAAATTCATGGAAGAATATACGCCAGGTATGGCAAAAGGATTTATTCCCGCAATTGACGTATATCAGACCAAAGATGCAGTAGTAGTAGAGACTGCACTGGCCGGAGTTGATCCTGAAAACGTAAACATCTCAATCGAAAATGACGTATTGACCATGGAGGGTTCTATGGAAAAGAAATCAGAGGTAGATGAAAAAGAATACTACCGAAAAGAGGTGAGAAGCGGACATTTTCATCGTGCTATTGCACTACCTGTGTCAGTACAGGGTGATGAAGCAAATGCTGATTTTGAAGATGGAATATTGAAAATTACTATTCCAAAAACTGAGCATGTCAAACCAAAAACAATAAAAGTTAATATTAAGAAAAAAGATTCCAAGTAGGAACAAATCTAGAGCTTTTGGCTCTAGGCAGTGAAATGTAGGTAGATTCTTCGACTCGACGAATTCTCGTCTCGCTCAGAATGACATTTCACTGCCCGGGTTCAAAAGAGCATGACTCCTAATCTAAAATATATAAGTAAAAAATCTTAAGAAAGGATTAACAAATATGTCAAAGATATTAGGTATCGATCTAGGTACCACCAACTCAGCCATGGCAATAGTCGAAGGAGGCGAGCCGAAAGTGCTGGAAAATAAAGAAGGAAACCGTACCACCCCTTCTGTGGTTGCGATTTCAAAAAGCGGTGAACGTTTAGTAGGCCAATTGGCCAAAAGACAAGCCGTAACCAATCCGGAAAACACCGTTTTTTCTGTGAAAAGACTGATTGGACGAAGATGGGAAGAAGAAGAAATTCAAAATGACGCTAAAACTCTTCCCTACAAAATTGAAAAATCTAACGGCGGTGTGACTGTCAAAATGGGTGATAAGCAACACACTCCGCAGGAAGTTTCTGCTATGATCTTGCAGAAATTAAAAGCAGATGCCGAAGACAAGCTAGGCGAAAAAATAACAGAAGCAGTTATCACTGTTCCTGCTTATTTTGATGATTCTCAAAGACAGGCAACCAAAGATGCCGGTAAAATTGCCGGGTTTGATGTAAAAAGAATTATCAACGAACCAACTGCAGCAGCGCTGGCATACGGATTCAACAAGAAAAAAGATGAAAAGATTGCAGTTTATGATCTTGGCGGTGGAACATTCGATATTTCCATTTTGGAAATCGGTGATGATACCGTTGAAGTAAAAGCGACTAATGGTGATACTCACCTTGGTGGCGATGATTTTGATCAGAAGATAATGCAATGGATTCTGGATGAGTTCAAGAAGGATCAGGGAATTGACCTTTCAAAAGACAGTTTAGCTCTGCAGAGAATCAAAGAAGCGGCTGAAAAAGCGAAAATCGAGCTTTCATCCACTCAGGAAACGGAAATTAATCAACCGTTTATCACCACCGACGATTCCGGTCCAAAGCATATGGTGCTTAAACTAACCAGAGCCAAATTGGAAGAAATTGTTGGTGATTTTGTCGAAGAAACATTGGAGCCATGCAGAAAAGCATTGAAAGATGCTGGATTAGAGGCAAAAGATATGAACGAAATTGTATTAGTTGGTGGTCAGACCAGAATGCCTTTGGTCCAGAAGAAAGTGGAAGAATTCTTTGGCAAAAAGCCAAACGCAACTGTAAACCCGGACGAAGTAGTAGCAATCGGTGCTGCTGTTCAAGCCGGCGTGCTTCAGGGAGAAGTAAAAGACGTTCTGTTACTGGACGTTACTCCGCTTACCTTGGGCTTAGAAACATTAGGCGGTGTTAGAACTCCGCTTATTGATAAGAACACCACTATCCCAGCAAACAAGAGTCAGATTTTCTCAACAGCATCTGATAATCAAACATCTGTAGAAATTCATGTACTGCAAGGTGAGCGTGAGATGTCCGCTGATAATAAATCTCTAGGAAGGTTTATTCTAGATGGTATTCCACCATCACCGCGTGGTATTCCTCAGGTTGAGGTAAGCTTCGATATTGATGCCAATGGAATATTGAGCGTAAAGGCGGTAGATAAAGCAACCAACAAAGAACAAAGCATCCGCATAGAAGCATCTTCTGGACTTTCTGATGACGAAGTAGACAAAATGAAAAAAGATGCAGAAATCCATGCTGATGAGGATAAGAAAAAGAAAGAACTAATCGAAGCCCGCAATATGGCAGAGACTATGGTTATTACTTCTGAAAAAGCGGTCAAAGAAGGTGGCGATAAAGTAAATGAAGATGATAAAAAAGCTGTAGAAGAAAAGGTAAAAGCGGTTAATGAAGTAAAAGATAAAGATGATGTAGAAGCAATCAAAAAAGCAACAGAAGAACTTTCAACAGTTGCTCAGAAGATTGGCCAAGCTATGTATGAAGCGCAACAGAAAGAAGAAGCAGACAAAAAGGCTAAAGAAGGAAAAGGCCCTTCGACAGGCTCAGGGGATACTGGTGAGAAGAAGGAAGGCGATAAGGAGCCGGTAGAAGGTGAATTTGAGGAAGAGAAGAAAGGTGAAGAGAAGAAGAGCGACGACGAGAAAAAGTAATAAACAATTAATACGGTAGGCGAGAATACGTATTCTCGCCTACCGTTGCAAGTAAAATAATTAATGCCCGTGAGGGGCGGGGCAGTGAAATTTGGTAAAGTGCATAATGAGAAGTATTATTTATGTCAGAATATGAGTCAAAAAATGAATTGGTACAAGAAAGAAATGCTCTTTTAGATAAAAAAAGAATACTTGATAGCATTAACGAGTATATATTAAGAAATCCTGAGAATAGGAAAGGGTATAGGATAAAAGTATCAAAATTTTACGAAAAAGGAATCAGTCCCGATTTTTTAGATGGATTACTCAATTTGTTTCAGGAAAAAAAATTATTTGAAATATATCCAGATAAGGATTTAGATTTTGTTAATATTAATTCTTTAAATATAGATTTGTTTAATAGAAATCATAAATCAATTGCTCTAGAATTCGAGAATGTTGAGCCAGAATATCAGAAGAATACTAGTATAGATATAGGTGAGCAAGAAACTATAAAAGTATCAGATAAAAATGAAATATCGGGGAAAGAAACTAGTAATACTAATAATACATTTAATTTAGGAGACACTTTCAATGTTAGTGGCAAAAAGAATAAAGTTGCAAATATATCGATTAGTGAAACTACTGAGAGTGTAATTAATGGAATAGGCATTTTAACTTTAATTGCATTAGTTGTTGATCTAATCACTTTATATTATTATGGAAAGGAGTTTTTGCTAGATTTCTTTTTAAAGTAACTAATTAAGTATTAATTTTTAAGGATAAATTTATGTCAGACAAACCAAACCAACAACCCCCTCAAGGCGGAGGACAACAACGCCAAATGCAAATTAAGATTCCGGAAAATGTATTAGCCGGTCCTAATTATGCCAATAGTATGCGGGTAATGCATACTAAAGATGAGTTCACTATTGATTTTATCAACATTCACATGGCAGAAGGCGTGGGAGTTGTAACAAACCGCGTAAAAACATCACCAGGCCACATGAAGCGCGTACTTACAGCTCTGCAGGAGAATATCAAGCGCTATGAGTCAAATTTTGGTAAAATAGAAGAGGCAGAAGCCCCTCCACATGAGGTGGGCTTTAAAGGTTAAAAAACTAAAACCAAAAGAAATGAATAAAGAAGCCAAGATCGTCATTTTAGGCGTTGTTACTGTGCTAGCCAGCGTGCTTGCTTGGTATTCTTTGTCCACTGTTTTTAACCTGGAATGGTCCTCGGGATCTATGCCAATATTGCAACTATTAGTCAGGCTGATATTTCCTGTTGTGGCTTTTTGCTTATATCTGGCGTTGATCAGCATTACAGCAACAGTTGTCCATAGAGAAATGGTTCAGTTGCCAATCTGGATTCTATCCAGTTTTCCGCTACTCTTTTTCTTCCCGTTTTCTCCATGGCTACTTGTTATTTCGCTTTTGCAAATACTGATATTTGTGTATTATGCTCACCGGATTCGTACTGAAGTAAAGGCAAGAATCAAATTCTCTTTACTCAAAACCATGCGTTGGGGACTGGGCGGGGTGATCGTTGCGATTATTCTCTCTATTTCTTTACTGTATTATTTCACAACTACTAACCAAGAGAGAGATTCCGGCAGAGAAGCAATTGATTCTCTGATTATCAGCACCACTAATATTGCTAACGAAATTATTCCTACCCAGATCAAGGGCTATGACCCGGATAAAACGCTGGATCAGTTTATTTTTGAAATTAGTGCCGGGGTGGTAGAGGATATCAGCGGACAGCTCAATGAGGAATTGGAAGACAGCTTTGATAATCCAAAAGTAGAAGAGGGAACGGCCTTAATAGAAGAACTTCGCAGTAAAGTTGAATCTGGTGAAGTGAATATAGATTTGCTCCCTCCAGAAATTAGGGACAACTTGTACAGCGATACGCTTTTAACAGAGGATTTGGTATCGTCAGATATTGTGCAAAATGTATTCCAAGCACAGATTGCAGATGCAAGGGATGAGTTTTTAAAGAGCATGGACATTGAGGCAGAGGGGACTGATACCATATCAAGCGTAATTGCAAAAATAATTCGCAAGTATGCATTTCAGTTTTTAGGGCCATACGAGGATTTCATAACGCCATTATTGGCTTTAAGCTTATTTTTTGCCTTGAATATATTCAGTTTTGTTTTTCATGCATTAATTAATATGTTAGCGTCTTCATTGTTTGCTATTTTGCAAGTATCAAAATTTGTAAAGATTAATGAAGAAAAAAAGGACGTTCAGATTGTAACTCTGGAATAAAAGAAAGCAACTATGGCAAAAGATTATTACGAAATTTTAGGCGTAGCTAAAGACGCATCGCAAGACGAAATAAAAAAAGCGTTTAGAAAGAAGGCGCACCAGTTTCATCCGGACAAAAGTACCGGTGATGAAGTCAAGTTTAAGGAAGCAAACGAAGCTTACCAGGTGCTTTCTAACGAGCAGAAACGCAAACAGTATGACCAGTTCGGATCTACGGCTGACCAGCAGGGCGGTTTTTCCGCCGAAGGCGGACCAGCCTCTGGCTGGGGTGGTAGGAATGATGTAAATTTTGACTTTGGCGATTTAGGAGATATATTTGGTGATTTTTTCGGTGGGAGCAGAGGAAGGGCTAGTGCGAGACAACAGAAAGGAATGGACGTAGAAACAGAAATGCAGATTACTTTTGAAGAAGCGGCTTTTGGGGCAGAAAAAACGGTGGAACTTTATAAGACCGTCAGCTGTGATCAATGCAGTGGTTCCGGTGCCAAGAAGGGAAGCGCCATAGAGGATTGTTCGATGTGTAGAGGCTCTGGCCAGGTGGACCAAGTGCAAAGAACTATTTTAGGCCAGATTAGAACGCGGGCTGTATGTCCGGAATGCCAAGGTGAAGGTAAAACCATTAAAGAAAAATGCCCAACCTGTCGCGGTACTGGTGTGGATCGGGCGAATAAGCGTATTAAGATTAAAATACCGGCTGGAATTAACAATGGCCAATCAATCCGACTTTCCGGTGAAGGTGAAGCCGGGCAGAGAGGTAGCATAGCAGGAGATTTGTATGTTTCTGTTAGAGTAAAACCGCATTCCGAATTTCAACGGGACGGTGACAATGTTTTCAGTGTCTCAGAAATTAGCTTTTCACAGGCTGCACTGGGCGATAAAATTAAAGTGAATACATTGGATGGCGAGGGGCAATTAAAGATTCCTTCTGGCACTCAATCTGGAAAAGTATTCAAAATCAAAGACAAAGGTGTTCCTCATCTAAACGCCCGTGGCAGAGGAGATCAATTGGTTGAAGTTATTGTGAAAACCCCGGATAAATTGACACGTAAGCAAAAGGAATTATTTGAAAAACTGACGGGAAGTGAATAATCAAACACATTTTCTTTCTTATGTCATCCTGAACTTGATTCAGGATCCGTGTAGTAATTGGTGTAGACTCTGAAACGAGTTCAGAGTGACCTTTTTATAAGGATTTGCTAGAAAAACTGAGTGATTTGAGCTAATTTTAGATATCCACAGCAAAATAGGCAAAGTCATTGCCTATTTTTTGATTTTATGTTATACTCAGTAAGTAATCAGCTAAAATAAAACAAAAGGGGAGGAATACAATGTTTTTCTCAACTGTCGTTGCGGATACTGGTTCATGGGTTGCTAATTTCAACTGGTCAGAACCAACTTGGGACTTGTTTATTATCCTGTTTTTTATTGTCGCTGCGCTACTCTACGGCATGTCACTGGGTCGGGATCGAATTATTGTCATTCTAATCAGCATCTACATGGCGATGGCGGTAATTAACACTGCGCCGTTTTTGAGTGATACAACCGCAGAAATCGGGATTAATCAATTTTTCGTGTTTAAAATAACAGCTTTTGTAGCTGTTTTTGTTGCGCTATTTTTTATGCTTTCCCGTTCCGCTCTGATTTCTACGGTAGCCAGTTCGGATGAGAGGGGCAAATGGTGGCAGGTAATTGTATTTAGTATTTTACATGTTGGCCTATTGATTAGCATTACCCTGTCCTTCCTACCTGAATCTGCAGTGGAAGGACTTGCTCCGCTTACTAAGACTCTGTTTACAACTGATGTAACAAGATTTATTTGGGTACTAGCTCCGATAGTTCTAATGATTATGATAAAGGGAGGTGCTGCGGCAAAGAAAAGATACAAATACGATATTTAGAGATTAAAAAATCCTATCATTGTTAATGCAGGATTTTTTGTTTACCTATTTTACTTTTAGTCTCTTATGAAATACTCTTTTATAGAATCTTGGAAGAAATTTTGACGCAAGGAATCCAAGGAGAATCCCAAATATCGCACCAGCTATTATATCTACTGGAAAATGAACGCCCAAATAAATTCGAGAAATACTTACTAATAATGCAAAAACAATTAGTGCTGCATGAATCTTTTTGCTTTTGGTAGAAAGGATTACTACAGTAATAAAACTAAAAACAACTAATGCATGGCTAGAAGGAAAGGAAAAACCATTCGCAGTTGTATCTATTGTTTGGATTGATTCGTAAAATTCGAATGGGCGAATACGGGCAAAAATACTTTTTAAAATATACTCGTTTGCGATAACACCTACTCCCATTGCAATTACCGCTTCAAACATTATCCAACCTTTGTGCTGTCTAATAAATATCAAAAACCCGATGACCAGGGGGATCCAAATAATTTTTGGATAAGCTAGCCATGAAAAGAAAAGGAACAACCAATCAAAAAACAGGTTATGGGGAATAGCCTGATAAATGTTTTCGAACAAAAGCTGGTCTAGCTCTAAAAATAGCATTATTTCTTTTTAGTAATTCTAGGGCCGTTTGCCGTGTCGGTTACGGTAAATCCATTTTCCTCAATTTCTTTTCTCAAACGATCTGCTTCTTCAAATTCTTCTGCCCGACGAGCACGTTCCCTTTTTGTAGCCAATGTTTTGACAAGCTTAGGCACTTCCAGTTTTATATTTTCCTGACTGGCAAACTGTAAACCTAATACTTGATCGAATTTTAATAGGGTTGCTCTTTTGGTGGCAGAAGGTAAGCTGGACTTTAACAGCTTCCAAACAAGTGCTAGCGCTTTTGGCGTATTTAAATCATCATTGATTGAAGCAACAAACTGCTTTTCAAAATCTTCGTTGCTTTCACCCCCCGCATTATCCAGTTTTTTGAACTGCTCGTATAGAGAATCTAGCGCACTGATAGCAGCATCTAAATTCTTCCAGTTGAATATTAGCTTTGACCTATAGTGGGTTGTCAGTAATAAATAGCGATAGGCTAGGGGATTGATTCCCTTTTCTTTCAAAGTCTGCAGAGTAATAAAATTACCTTTTGACTTTGCCATTTTCTCATCCTTCATTATCAAAAACTCTCCATGCAACCAATAGTTAGCCATTTTGGTATTGTTTGCTGCTTCGCTTTGGGCAATCTCATTTGTATGATGAACT
>JAHJEX010000013.1 GCA_018825385.1 Patescibacteria group bacterium | reverse complement strand
CTAATCTATGCACTTTATACTTTCTTGTAAACCCACCTATCACATTATTCTTATGTTCATGAATTCTCCTAAGAATATTATTGGTTACACCTATATACAACGTTCCGTTCTTCTTGCTTGCTAGTATGTAGACATAATATTTTTTCATTTCTTTTGGATTCCCGCTTTCGCGGGAATGACAGTAAGATGACTGGAATTACAATCACTTTATTGCCCGCCTTGTTTCTTTTTTGACTTGAATACCAGCCATGAAAATTTTACTGTCGCAGTATAAATCCTTTTTATCCGCCAGGGCTGTTTTATCAATCTCACCAGCCACTCCAATCCTATTTTTCGGATGAATTTGGGAGCGCGCTTTACCCGGCCCGAGATATAGTCAAATGCGCCGCCTACCCCCATCGCCAGCCGGACACCCGGAAAACTGTCTGAATATTTTGCTATCCACTTTTCTTGTTTAGGACAGCCCAGTGCTACAAATAAAATGTCCGGCTTTTTTTGTTTGATATCTTTTATCACCTCTGTGTCACTTAGTTCCTGTTTTCCTCGGTAACCGCTTTCTGCTCCCAATATTTTTAAATTTGGATATTTCTTCTTTAATTTTTCTGCCGCTTTTTTTGCTACACCTGAACCTGCCCCGTACAGATAAAATGTATATTCTTCTTTCTCCGCCAAATTTGCAATATCCCATATGAAATCTGTTCCCTGAATTCTTTTGTCTAGTGGCCGTTTCAGATATTTTGCGGCCAGAATCAGACCAAACCCGTCCGGAATAGCAAGCATCGCGCTATTCAAAATCTCTCTAAACTTTTCGTCTTTTTGTGCCCGCACTACAAATTCCGGATTAGGCGTGACAAAATAGTTCATCCGCGGCAAGACCATACATTGTTTCACAACATCCAAAGCTTCCCTTTTATTAATCTTATTTATTTTTACTCCAAGTATTTCTTGCTTCATAATTGGAAAGATTGTAATACAGAATATTGAGGTGATGTGCCGGAAAGATCGCTGTCCATCAAATGCATTGAAGCAACCTCCCATCCCACGGTCATTGATTTTTCCAGCAACTGTTTTTTCTTATCTTCTGCCAACGGCTCCAGAATTCTACCTAACGTGATATGGTTTAGAAAAGATCTTCGGTCTCCCTGGACAAAGGGCAACCGGGCCAGGTTAGCGTCTATGTCTTTTTTAAGCTTTATTAGTTCCGGGGAAGAATCTAAATCGGCACTAATAATTCTTGGTTTCTTCTCAGGAAAAATGGAAACGCCATTTAGCTTCAAAACAAACGGTCCGGCATCAGCTAGAGACTCTTCCAGTGTCTGCTCAATTTCGTAAATTCGCTCATCCGATTGCATGCCAAAAAATTTCAGTGTTATGTGAAGATTTTGTTTGTCCACCCACCTCACGGGAAGCGAGCTATTCTTAAATTCCTGCATGACTTTACCCAGCAATTTCATTACCTCCGGACTTGGGTATATCGCCAAAAATGCTCTGTATTTCATCTGTTCTTCCTACTTGAATCATATCATATTTTGTGATATACTAAAATACACTTAAAGGCTAAAACAGATACAAAATATGTTCAAAAAGTTAGCAGTCTCATCACTTATATTTTCGTTGATATTTCCGCTAGCGGCTCAGGCTTATTCGATAAATATCAACAACATAATAACAGATACAGAACTATTGGACTCTGATTCTATGTCACTGGCAAGAATTCAGAGTTTTTTAAAAGATAAAGGAAGCTATCTGGCAAACTATATGACGGAGGGCATTGGCGGGGCTCCTAAGACCGCGGCAGAAGTTATTTTTGATGCGGCCAATTTTTATGAGATCAGTCCAAAATATTTAATGGTTCGATTGCAGGTAGAGCAAAGCTTGGTATATGACACCGATCCTAAGCAGACCCAGCTGGACAGAGCCATGGGATATGGCTGTCCGGATGGAAGTGGCTGTGATCCGGAGTACAGCGGTTTCTTTAACCAAATTAACCAGTCCGCTAAAGCAATAAAGGGTAGTAAATATTTGCAGGGCATTTTGGATAACGGAACAACCATTTCTGGTTGGGGTATCGGCATTACCAAAACCACTTTAGACGGGATAGCGGTAACTCCTGTAAACGCTGCGACTGCAATTTTATACACTTATACTCCCTGGGTCGGTAAATACGGTGGCGGTGCTCAACAATGGGGCGGTACATCTTTGGTTGGCAAGCTTTTTCAGGATTGGTTTATCCGGCATTATCCGGACGGAACACTGGTACAGGCAGACGGCACCAGTGGCGTTTATCTGATCAGGAATGGAAAAAGATACCCTTTCCGAAACAAAACAACTCTGCTTGCAAACTATGATACCAGCAAAATAATTATAGTCAGTCCCAATGAGTTGGACGCTTATGAAGAAGGTCCGGCTATCAGATTCCCCGACAACGTTCTGATCCGTTCGCCAAAAGGTACTGTTTATGTAATTGTAAATGGCGAAAAGCGAGGCATGGATTCACAAGAAGTGCTCTCCTATCTTGGCTTCAACCCGGAGGAAATCATACCGGCCAGTTGGAGTGAGGTAAATTCCGTTCCAGAAGGCGAACCGATTACTATTGATTCCGTGTTCCCAACCGGAATATTATTGCAGTCTAGACAAACCGGCGGTGTTGCTTATATCGAAAACGGGGTAAGACACCCGATCATGTCCAGAGAGATCCTAAAATCCCGCTATAAAAACAGAATTCTGGCGAAGGTTGATCAAGATGAAATAGAGGCGTATCCTAAAGGTGACTATGTGAAGTTTCTGGATGGAGAGCTGGTAACCTCTGACCAAACGGCAATTGTATATGTAATATCAAATGGCGAAAAAAGGCCGTTTAGCAATGCAGATGCGTTTAATTCTCTGGGGTATTCCTGGGATAACATTATTCATACTAACCAGCGGTCGCTTGACATTCATCCTACCGGCACCGCTATCACAGTAGAATAAACAACTAAACACCAAGGTTATGTCGCTAGTATTTGGCGCCATTACTCCTCACCCTCCCCTACTCATCCCAAATGTCGGACGAGAAAATTTAGAGCGGGTTAAGAATTCTGAATCTGCGCTTAAAGATTTAGCAAATGATTTATACGCATCCAAGCCGGATACTGTAATAATTATTTCTCCGCACGCGCCGATTTCTGAAGATACCTTCCTGATTAATGCCTGTGAAAAGTTTGAATGCAATTTTGAGGAGTTCGGCGATTTTGAGACGTCATTCTCTTTCAAACCGGACCTGGAGTTTTCTGCTGATATTAAAATGCGATCTCAGGATGAAGATATTCCACTGAATCTGGTTTGCACATCACAGTTAGACCACGGTATTGCTGTCCCGCTTTTCTATCTGATGAATAATCTGAAAGATGTTCCGGTGGTTCCTATCAGCTTCACTTTTCTGGATGTGAAAACCCATTATGAATTTGGCCAACTACTGCAGAAAGAGATAATGATAACGAACAAGCGCATTGCCGTAATCGCCTCGGGTGATCTTTCGCATGCAATAACGCCGGAAGCGCCAGCCGGGTTCAATGAAAATGGCAAGGAGTTTGACGAAATGATCGTGGAATTATTGAAAAAGAAAGATGAAGGAAAGATTTTGAAACTGGATCCTAAATTTGTGGAAGAAGCCGCCGAATGTGGTTACCGATCCATAGTTATCCTTTTAGGGATTCTGAAAGGGATTAATTATAAACCGAAAGTTTTGGCCTATGAGCATCCATTCGGCGTCGGCTACCTGACCTGCAATTTCTCATTGGAATAAAATCAAATATATAAAAAGAGCTTCTAATCAGGAACTCTTTTTTGCTAACTGTTATTGCTTATTTTTGGGTTTTTCGGCTACGAGTTTGAAAAAATACTTCCACTTCTCATCACCTTTTACCAGCTCTTTTGTGTCCGCTACGCACTTTTCTATAAAATATTTATCGTGCTCCTTGCAAGCCTTGAACACGGAGTTTCTCTTAAAGCTGGGGATATGCAATTCGTCTATTATACGCAAAGCTAAATCCTGCCACTGGAAAGCGGGTGGTTTTTTTGCAGGCTCAGGGGGCTTCTTTTTGAAAATATCCCCTATTTGCTCTGGCTCCGTTTTACTTATTGGTTGTGTAACCATCTATTTCAAATTCCTAAGATATTCTGGCGTGATTTCCGATAGTAATGTAACGAGATTTTCAGTAGGGTAATGTTCGTCCTTATTAGCAACTAAACCGATACATTTCATATTGCCAGCCTTTGCTGCTTCCATGCCACTTATTCCATCTTCAATGACAACACATTTTTCTGGTTCCACATTTATTTTTTCCGCAGCAAAAAGAAATATTTCCGGATCAGGCTTTCCTTTAGTAACCATGTCACTTGTTATAATCGCACTAAAGTGCCTTATTACTTCCAGTTTTTCTAGAACGGACTTTGCATATTTCCAATTCGAAGCGGATGCCACTGCAAGAGTTAGCTTTTTCTCATGAAGAGTCTTTATAAGAGATATAGCTCCAGGTATTTCTTCTACACTATTATCTGCGAGCTCTTTCATCTTTTCCCATTTTTCCTTCATCAGAGCATTGATATTGTAATCGCCTTCTGTGTGATCCAACAATTCAATAAAAAATTGCTTAGTGTTAACTCCAGAATATTTCTTGGATATTTCATCTGGAGTCATATTTACATCAAAACGGCCAAGTAGTTCACTTTCAACTCTAGAATGAAATTTCTGTGTGTCAGAGATCACTCCGTCCATGTCAAATATTATTGCCTCAATCATAATTATTATTCACTATTTATAAATTAATTATAAAGCATATCATCAAATATATACAGCTACATCTGAGATTTTTCTACCTCTTATTTGAATAGTGGTAAATAGGATTCCATTGCTTCTCTTAGCGCAGGATAAGTCCATTTATTTTGAAATTCATCCCCTTCTAATTGTGCCAATTGACCAGACTCTTTGGGCAGATATTTTTTCTGATCGGATACATCGAGTGTAATTATTCTTTTTCCTTTCGGATTGAATTCCTGTTTGAATATTTTTTCTAATCGCTTTCTGACAATGACTATTATGTCTGCCCAATCGACTGATTCTTGGCTTAATGGATTGTAGGTTCCTTCTTCTCTGTAATCAACTCCTCCCCATTTAGTTTGGTAGCCCTTCTCATGAAGATATTTTGCCAGATATTCACTTCGATTCACTCCAACTGCACAAACACAAAGTACTTTTGGTTTATCACTATTTAGTTCAGATATTTTTGACAATATCTCCTTAGTTGTTTCACCTATCGGTTTCGTAACGTCAATCTCAATGCCATAACTAAATTGGGTAGATTTTTTGTGAACAACTATCGCCGCGTCTTTCCCGTGAGTATTTTCTCTTTTAGCATCCCTTTCAATGCAAATTTCAACAGGCGCTTTTAAGGTAAACACATAACGAGGAAAATCAAGCCTATTTATCAGGTCGTGAATCTGGGATTTCCAATAAAAGTTTCCGTCAAAAACAATCGGTTGCCCATTTCTAAGTATATCAACAGCATCGCCTGCTATTATTTCGTTTACCTTTTTGAAACTTTTTTGTGAGACATAACCATATTCTTGATCTGAAGCAAGATTGGGATTTTTATCTATAACCCGATCAATAGCAAAGTACTTAGCATTAATTGTTTTTGCTATTTTTTTTGAGATTGTTGTTTTTCCGCAACCTAGCGGACCTCTGATTATAATATAGTAACTCATAGAAGATTAATTAAAACTAACTCGCGGTCATGCTTTACAGTACTTATCGATTATCAAGTGTATCATATATTAGCCGAATAACTAAGTTGCGTGGACTAAAAAACGATCAAAATATATTATGATCGACATCGAAAACCTTTAGGTGTTTATTTATTTACTCTCAATCTAATATGATTTGGTGTAATTTCCAAATACTCATCTTCCTTAATTATCTCTAAACCACGCTCAAGCGTCAACAGCATCGGGGGAGTAAGATTTATGGCAGCATCTGCTGCCGCTGCACGCATGTTTGTTAAATGTTTTCCTTTAATCGGATTGACTTTCATATCATAACCTTTTGCCGCACTGCCAATTATCATACCCTCGTATACATCTGTATTTGGCTCAATATACAATTCTCCTCTCTCCTGCAAATTTGCCAACGAAAAAGCCAGCGCTTTACCTGTAGTCATGGATATCATAGAACCAAAACTATGTTTTTCTATTCCTTCCACACAAGGTTTGAACCCGGTAATACGTGAACTAATAATGCCCTCCCCTTTTGTATCAATAACAAATTCATTTCTGTAGCCAAGAAATCCTCTTGTTGGAATTTCAAAAATTATTCTTGTATGACTCAATTCTGGTCTCATTTCCACCAAACTTCCCTTTCGCTTTGAAATTTTTTCAATAACAGTACCAGAAAATTCATCAGGGACATCAACGGTTACCTCTTCAAATGGTTCACATTTTTTCCCATCGATTTCTTTAACAATTACTTGAGGCTGGGAAACTTGGAGTTCATAACCCTCTCTTCTCATGTTTTCCAAAAGGATAGCTATGTGCAATTCACCTCTGCCAAACACTTTGTAGTGATCGGTCGAAGAAAAATCAATCTTCAAACCAACATTGACTTCTAATTCTTTTTCCAGCCTTTCTTTTATTTGGCGATTTGTAACATACTTTCCGTCTTTTCCTGCAAATGGTGAACTATTAGTCAAAAAATCTAGAGATATTGTTGGTTCATCAACACTGATTGCGGGCAAGGCCTTTTGGTTTTCATTTTCACAAATAGTTTCTCCGATAAATATATCAGGAATACCGGCAATCATTACAATATCTCCCGAAGTAGCTTCATTTACTTCTTTTCTTTCTAACCCTTCGAATGTAAATATTTTTGTGATTTTGTTTTCAGCTGTTTCGCCATTAATTTTTTTAACAAATATATTCTCACCTACTTTTGCACTTCCTGAATAGATTCTGGAGACAGCCATTCTTCCCAAAAAATTATCATAACCAAGATTGAAAACTTGCGCCGACAATTCTTTGTTTTCAAAGACTTCAGATGAAGCAGGCGGTACTTCACGCAGAATAAGATCCAGAATTGGAACCAAATCTTTTGCATCGTCCTCCATTTTCAATTTTGCCAGTCCGTCTCTCCCAATAGTATAGACTACCGGAAAATCTAGCTGTTCATCTGAAGCGCCAAGATTCATAAATAATTGAAAGACAGCATCATGAGCCCAGTCCGGCCTGGCTGCTGGTTTGTCTATTTTGTTCAAAACTACAATCGGTTTCAGACCCAATTCCAGAGATTTCCTCAAAACAAACGTTGTCTGAGGCATCGGCCCTTCTTGAGCATCAACAACCAATAGCACCGAATCAATTGATCTCAACACACGTTCAACCTCAGAACCAAAATCAGCATGCCCAGGGGTATCCAGAATATTTATTTTTGTACCCTGATAAAAAACTGAGGTATTTTTTGAGTAAATGGTAATACCTCTTTCTAATTCTAAAGCATTGCTGTCCATGCTTACACCCGCTTCAGTCATGTTGCATTGGCGCATCAAAGCATCCGTCAAAGCTGTTTTCCCGTGATCGACATGAGCAATAATTGCTATATTTCTAATTTCCATATTTTACTAAAAAAAGCCGCGCAAACTGCGACTAAACTTGATTAACTAATCCAGTATGCCTTATTAGTAGGTTTGTGTCAACTTCCAATAGCAAGTAGCCATTATTGCCATTATATTGTTTTTTGAGTATACTTAAAAGCACAAAATTTATCACATGAAATACGAAATTATAACAGAGGGAAATCCTATATTAAGGAAAAAGTCGGATACTATTAAGAATCCGATGGATTCTGATGTTCAGGAATTTATTCCCGATCTGGTGAAAATGATGCTAGAAGAGGATGGAATTGGAATTGCTGCACCTCAGGTTGGCAAATCAATTCAAATGATTATCGTAAATCAAAAGGATGGTCCATTGGTGCTTATCAACCCAAAAGTTAAATCAAAATCCATGCGTACAGAAATTGCTGAAGAGGGCTGTTTGAGTGTCCCTGGAATATTTGGACTGGTTAAACGATCAAAAAAAGCTAAAGTAGAAGCTCTAGATAAAAACGGCAAATCAGTCACAATTAAAGCTGAGGGATTATTTGCCAGGGTGCTACTTCACGAAATAGATCATTTGAATGGAATTCTTTTTATAGACAAGGTAATAAAGAAAACCCGCGATACCGAACTTGAAAATAACGTTCTTTGATCTATTTTTTCAAAGTATCTTTTATAAATTTTTCTTTAATTTTGCGATACGTTTTCCCGTCACCCTTTGCCGTTTTCACGGCTTGTTTTTTTATTTCACTATATTCCTTTACAGTGTCCGGATGCTCTTTCAAATAATCTCGGAATAATACAATTTCTATCCATTCACGACTCTCCTTAATAACTAAATGAATGTGAATTCTTCTGGTTTTCGTTTTTGACACGTAATCCTTTCTAAAAAATATTCTGCCAGGAACGCTTGCAGCTTTTCTGTATTCATAACCGTCCTTCACTAACTTCGAGTTTGCCTTGTCCAAATCTGAAAGATGTACTCCCACCATAATATCAATAATTCCTTTTCCGCCTAACCCTTTTACTGCGGTGCTACCTACATGCTCAACCACTGCAATATCGCCCAACACTTTTTTCACCCTCTTCCTCTCCATTTCAAAAAACTTCACATATTCTGGATCATATTTTCTGAAAACATACTTTTGCACTCTAGATGGTCTCCTTTTATTTTTTCAATTGGTAGTTAAAAATATGTACACGCATTACTTGATGAAAAGTGTTCTGAATTTTTTATTTTAATATTTTGTTTCTGGCTTTTTTTTGCAAATCAGGCATTTTATCTGTTTCGTCAACAATTTCCCGCACAAGTATTTCCTCAATAATATCCTCCAAAGCAACTACCCCCTCTAATCCATGGTATTTGTTTTTCACAATAGCTATATGGACTTTGGACTTGATAAACATATTCAGTACTTGATCCAATTTTTGTTGTCTTGAGACTTTCAAAACTTTTTCTTTACTGTATGTATTGCTAATTTTTGTCCCAAGCTTAATATTAATCAAATCCTTAGCATACAGAATACCGACAACATTATCAATTGAATTTTTGTAAACAGGGATCCTAGTAAAACCTTCTTTTTTAATTTTGTTTAGCAATTTATCATCTAAACTAGTGCTAATATCTAAGGCAAAAACAACTGTCCGAGGAGTCATTATTTGTTCGACATTTTTCTCAGAATAGGATAAAGCTCCTTCTATAATTCTTTCTTCATCAGCGTCCACATCACTTTCCTTTGCGCCTCCATGTTCTTTAACAATTTGTATCAATTCTTTTTTGGAATAGATACTGGGCATCTCATCGCCCAATGATTTATCCAGCATCCATGCTATTGGCCAACAGACCGGAAACAGGATAAATATAAAAATCCTCACAATCCAGGCAGTTTTAGAGCCAACCTTTAGGGCATATCGAGAAAAAGTTGCTTGAGGGATAATTTCTCCAAAAATTACAATCAAACCGGTAGCTGCTAAGCCGGCTACTACTCCACTTGCGATATTGCCCAGAAAAATTGCCAATGTGGAATTAACAGCTACGTTACCTAATAACAAAGTGCACAAAAGAAGATTGCCTCTCTTTCTCACAGTATAGACTTTTATTGCTTCTTTATTGCCATTTGATACTTTTCTTTCTAGCTCATTTTTATCCAAACTTAACAGACCTAGTGTCAATCCAGAAAATAAGCCGGATAATAGCACTAAAACAGTAACGATAATATAATCCATATTGCAAATGTTAGAAACTTAAATTTATAGAATTTCCTTAATTTTGGTCAGGAGCAGTTCAAAAGATGTATATCCATCTCCTGAGTTGAAATGACCAGCAGCTTTAACCAAAGTTGGATCCGTTTCAAGATTATTTGCCAGTTCAATTGATTTTTCTGTTCTGATATAGGGATCATTGTCTGAATAAATAACTCGGAACTTGTGACAGTTAGATCTGATCTTTTTCCAATCAAACTCGCGTTGGGCAAACGTTTTCATCCCATCATCATACTTGTTTCCCGTCTTGCCAATAAATCCCGCTACAAAAAATGCTGTTCCTATTGGATATTGCTCAATTACATTAAGTGCAAATGGTACGCTCAGACTGTGTGCCACAATAATTGTATCAGCATCTAAATATTCTTTGTATTCCTCCAAGACACTGAGCACGTGTTTAATTCTTGATTTTCCGGGGTTGGGAATTTTGGAACGAAAACCTTCTGGCCATATGATTCAAGCTTCTTTTTCAGCCATGGGAACCAATTTTCTCCCGGATGACCATCTACTCCATGAAATATAAATATGTTTGCCATAATCAAATTATAAAATTAAATAACTTCTTCATCTTCCGGTTTCCACGCCGGGTCAACAATACAAAGGAATTTTAGATCAACCTTGCCGGTATTTTTGATATACTGTTCTGCATTCGGTGGAATATAAACTGCCCGCCCAGAATGCACTTCTTCTGATTTGTCATTGATGTGCATCCCTCCTGTGCCTCCAGGATATAGTAAACTTCTGATGTTTTCAGAATATGTTGTTTTGACTGTTCACCCACTTTTACTACTGCATGTGCCAAGCTATACCTAAGTTTCAAATCGTCTTTATTAGGATTAAATAACTCGCGCAGGATTGTAGCATCCCCAGCAATTATTTCTTCACAGTTTTTTAGATCCCTCATGAACATCTAAATATCCCTTATTGACAATTCATCAAACCCAGTATCTTTATTGTACACTCGCTCATATATTCTATCTTCATCTTCAGTTATTATTATTTCTGCAGTTGTATGAATTAAACAACCTTCTTTCAAATGACCCCCTACTACCTTCCCCTCTTTATCAGCCAGTGCAATATGAAGGTGGCATTTGCCTGGAGAAACAGTACCAACAATAGACACTATCTCAAATCTTTCTTCCCAAGTTTTTACTGATTTATCATCAGCAAGCCTTATGGTAGCTTTTTTTAAACTACCAACACAGGTGGTTACATAACCTGCTCTTATTTTTTCCTTTACTATTAGATTCACAATTTCTTTTTTTAGATCTTGGTTAGGCATTAGCCTGATTACATGTTTTTTCATCGTGTAGTAATTTGTTATTTAGATTTTTTTACAGCTCGCTAAAAAGAGTGTTCCGGCAATAATATAAGGTCCCCCGGAAATCAGCATAGCAAATGCGTGATTATGGTCGGCACTGAAGAGTGCAAAGACGCTAAGTGCAATACCAGCAACAAGTGTAAGCATCCCACCATTTTTAGCATTTTTCCAGGCAATAATTACGCCAACCGCAGCAAAAATAACTAGACAAGTTAAGATGAAACTCTCCATTGCATACGGATCTGTCCCCCATATTGCTTCAGTAAGGCCAATTAAAATGAAAATAACACAAAGAATGTGCCGATTATTCTCGCAGTCCAACCAAGCCTGCCTATTCGATCAATGTTTTTGTGACTTCTTGCTTCCATCTTGTTCAATAATGAAAGTTAGGTCATACTAGATATGTCTGTTTTTCAGTATAACATAAAAAGCAAGTGACTGAAAAAACCGTAAAACAAAATAGGAAGTTTCGCGTAGCGTTTTTTGGAACGCCAAATTTTGCTGTGCCTGCCTTAAAAGCTCTGCTGAAGATGTCAGAACTTACTATGGTTACTGTCGTCACTCAGCCAGACAAACCGGTAGGGCGTAAACAGGAAATTATCAGTCCTCCTGTCAAAAAAATTGCAGAAAAACACCAGGTTCCCGTTTGCCAACCAGATCGTATAAAGTCTGTAAAGTTTGAGAAGTGTGTAAGGGAAGTTGATTTAGATGTAGCAATTGTCGTAGCCTACGGAAAAATTATCCCTCAAAAACTATTGGACATACCAAGGTTGGGATGGCTAAATATTCATGGATCATTATTACCTAAATATCGAGGTGCTGCCCCTATTCAGGCCGCGATTCTTGATGGTGAAAAAGAAACAGGCGTGACATTAATGAAAATTAATGAGGGTTTGGACACTGGTGATATTATTGCACAAAAAATAGCCCCAATTGATACAACTGAAAATTTTGAATCGTTGCATGACAAGCTTGCATCGCTCGGAGCAGATTTATTAGTAGAATCATTATTAGACTACTTAAACGGAAAACTTAAACCAGAACCTCAGGAGAATTCAATCGCAACTGAAACTGCAATAATTAAGAAAGATGATGGAAAGATAAATTGGACCAAAGACGCAGAACATATAGAACGCCACATTCGAGCATATAACCCATGGCCAGGTGCGTTTTGTAAACACAATAGCAAAACATTCAAGGTGCACTCTGCGGAACTTCTGAGTGAAAGCATACATCTTAGCCCGGGCAAAGTAATCTATGAAGACGGTTCGCTAATTGTTGGATGTGGCAATGGGTCATTGAAACTGATAAAAGTACAACTGGAAGGGAAGAAACCTCAAAAAGCCACTCAGTTCATAAATGGAAACCCGGACTTCAAGGAAGCACAACTTTTTTAAAACTAAAAATCCGCACTTGAAATAAGAGTGGATTTTTTATTTTGGCTATTTGCGGATTTTCTCTGTAACGTTGAAGCCCATGTATTTTCCAAACATCAGTCTGGTTTGAGCATCTATCGCAGGAATTGATCCAAACAGGATCATGGTTATCGGAAAAAGCACCCATTGTAAGAGCATTTCTACAAATTTAATCTTATGCTTTTGCTCAGGCCTTTTTGGTAGCAAGGTTGTACTAAATATTGCCATAAGAAGCAACCCAATCATAGCTGCTGCCATTAGCCACTCCAAAACATACGGCGCAGTTTGGGCGGCAACTGATGTGGATTCCTGAAATCTAGCAACGGTTAACGGTAGCCTGCCTAAAATAAATATCAAAATTGGAGCTGTTGCCCATGAAAAGTGACCTTCACCCATATTCCATACATAGTGGAATTTCTGGCGCCATTTAATTTTTTTATTTCTTGTAAAAAACCAGATCATATATGGGAAGTGTTCAATGCCATATGCCCAACGTCTTTGTTGTTTGTATTGGTTTCTTAGGCTTTGCCATAAAGTATTTCCGACCACAGTATCCATAGAAACTGGAATATACATAGGGGTAACCGTATAGTCACCATCATATTCTAAAAAGCACTGCAGAAACACTCTAGAATCTTCAGTTACAATATCGTTTTGCCAGAAATCAATGTCCACCAATGCACGAAAGCTCATGCTGTGTGAGGAAAATGTAAAAAGTCTTTCCGGCCGAAGTTGTTCGGTCATTAGCCAAAATGTAGTTCCGTTTGCTACAACCCGCATAAGTGCCGGAGAGTCCCAAATATTGTTATTGAAAAGAGGTACTGGTTGAAAACTGGTTTTAGTGGGGTTTGGATGGTTAAGATACATGTTGGTTAAATAGCCAAAATACTCTTTGTGAACACATGTATCTACATCAAAAGAAGAAACTATGACATTCTCATATGGAATGTTTTGACTGTCAATAAATTCTTTTGTTTTTCGTCCCGCCCAGGCAGTGTTTGATCCTTTTCCCGGCATTTCACCACGAATGTTAGCGGGATGTTCAACCACAAGTAATTTAAAAAATTCATGTCCAAACTCTTTTTGAATAATTTCCGCATTAGCCCTCGCTCTTTCTTTATCACGTTCTTCTATCGCGAAAGTTACTATAAATTTGTCTTTAGGGTAGTTGGAATTTACTAAACTCTGAAATGTTGAACGGATAACCTCAATTGGTTCTTTGTAAGTTGGAAACATAATAAAATGATACATTTCACTCCAGCGGGCATTCTTTTTGCATTCGTCCAGCCAGTTGACTTTTACCGCCTTCTTAAAACGGTAGTACGAAATAAGCATGTACGCCTGCAAATACAGTATTCGCATCAACCACAATAGATCAAAAACAATAATAAAATATATTACCCAAATTGGCTGAAAAAATGACAAAACAATTGCTACTATAAAAGTTGACCAAGTCAGTGTACCTGGTATCATTTCCAGCAATCTATATTTACGATAATCTGAAAGTTTTTTGAACATTTATTTCTGACATTGAGGACAAAAGGTTGTCCCGCGATTATTTACTTTTGTTCTTCTGAGTTTTGTCTCGCATCGAAAGCAATTCTCACCATCTCTTTTGTACACCCTTCTAATTTTTTGATAGCTTCCCTTTTTGCCAGAGGCATCTCGATAGTCTGATATAGAAGTACCCCGGCATTCTACCGCTTTTTTTAGTATTTTCCTAATTGACTGATGGAGATTTCTTATTTGCTTGCTTGTTAGGGAATCTACTCTCTTCTTCGGGCCCAATTTAGCTTCCCACAAAATCTCATCTGCATATATGTTGCCTATTCCGGAAATTACGTTTTGATTCAGCAAAAGTGATTTTAGCATACCCTTTTTATTTTCCATGACTTTCTGAAATTTCGTATTTGTGAAGGACGGACTCAAGGGTTCGGGTCCCAGTTTTTTTAGTCTGGGGACACTGTTTTCCTCACTTGTTTTGAATAGCTTGATTTCACCAAACCGGCGAAGATCAGAGAAAGCCAATTCCATATTTTTATCTAGGTAGAAAATTGTGCGAATAAATTGGTTAAATGGATCATTGAATGGATTATCTTTTGATGCATTTTTCATCCAATCACTACTACGATATAGTAAGTGACCAGTCATTTTTAGATGAACCAGTAAAGTCATATTGCCTGCAAAATCAATCAGAATATTTTTTGCTCTTCTTCTTACGCCAAATATTTTCTTTTCCGATATACCTTTCCTCACAGAAACAACTGACGGATAAAAACTTTTTGGCCAGTCAGTCCAAATCTTTTGAATCCTGTGTCCTTTTAGTTTTCTATTCAGATCTGAAACAATAGTTTGTACTTCAGGTAACTCAGGCATCTATTTTCCGGTAAAATAACTTAATTAAATCAAGCGGTATTCACTCCTTGTTAGTATTATACCTTATTGTCATTCCCGTGGAAACGGGAATCCAAAAATCATTTTCTGGATGCCGCATCAAGTGCGACATGACAGCTCGTACACTTATTATGAAGTTACATGCCAAACCAAAAGACCCCCATTTAGGGGGCCTCTTTCCTCCTTAGTGATTTCGATTCTACTAGAGGATTGCGTCTTTAGCAGCTTTTGCAATTCGGAACTTCAGCACAGTCTTTGCTGCAATGTGGATCGATTCTCCTGTCGCTGGGTTTCGACCCATTCGCGCTTCACGATGCTTTTTAACCATCTTTCCCATACCTGGGAGAGTGATTTCACCGTTTGATTTGCACTCGCTGTAAATTAGCTCATTTAGGTTTTCCATGAAGGAAACAACCTCTTTTTTGGAGAGACCGGTTTTTTCGCCCAGTGCTCCAATGAATTGAGACTTGGTCATTGATGCCATAAATTTCTCATTCCTTTACTAATTAGTTATTCACATGTTAATTATCATAAGCATAAGTATATACTATATTGCAATGTTTGACCAGATTTCCCTTTGTTTGTAGGGGTTTTCTTTGTACTATCACATTGATGCATAACTCATTATTTTCAAAATTAGTCTATTTTTTGGCTTATCTTAGCGTAATTTTGTCAATACACTATATAATGGCATTTCTTGTTCTGGACAACTTACCTAGAGAAAATGATTGTGTAGTCAAATGCTTTTGTAGCAGCTTATAAAATGCTATGATAGTTAGGATGAAAAGACAATCAGGCGTACTAATGCATATCTCATCTCTGCCCAGTCCTTATGGAATTGGAGATTTTGGCACAGAAGCTTTTAAATTTGTAGACTTTCTCAGCAAGTCAGGTCAGAAAATATGGCAAATACTTCCTCTAACAATACCGGACTCGCTCGGCTCGCCTTATGCGTCACCATCAGCGTTTGCTGGAAACTGGCTCCTGATCAGCCCTGACGAATTAGTCCGTGAGGGTCTGCTACAAAAAAAGTCCTTACCAGATGATCAAAGGATCACACATACAAAATATCCAAAAATTGTTTTGCAACAAAAATTTATCTTAGAGAAATCGTATGACTACTTTTTGAAGCACGGAAGCGCGGACCACAAAAAAAACTTCAAGAATTTCACGAAAAAACATTCAAAGTGGCTGGATGATTATGCACTATTTATGGCACTAAAGGACCACTTTAAAGGCAAGCAGTGGTTTAAATGGCCGCCAAGTATTGCCAACCGTGACGAGGAAACAATAAAGTATTGGCAGGATAAGATAAAAATGCAAATTGCAATATTTAAATACGGACAGTGGATTTTCTTTTACCAGTATAAAAAACTAAAACAATATGCGCACAAAAAGGAAATAAGAATTTTTGGTGATATACCTTTCTTCATCATACATGACAGTGTTGATGTTTGGGTTAATAAAAAAATATTTTTGCTGGATAATGAAAATAAACCACTCGCTAAATCCGGTGTTCCACCAGACTACTTCAGTAAACGTGGTCAGCTTTGGGGTGACCCCCAATATAACTGGGAAATAATGAGAAGAAACAATTTTCACTGGTTTGTCCGTCGGCTTAGAATGGCAGAACATTTCTACGATGATGTACGTTTAGACCATTTTAGAGGTTATCAAGCAGTTTGGCACGTTGATTCGAAATCAAAATCTTCAAAAAATGGAAAATGGGTTGATGTTCCAGGAGATTTGATATTCAAGAGAGTAAAAAAAGAATTTAAAAGCCTTTCAATAATATCCGAGGATCTGGGATATATCACCAGTGATGTAGTAAAACTTCGAAAGAGATTTCACTTCCCAGGTATGAGAGTAATGCAGTTTGGCTTCGGAGGATTACACGATAATTTTCATCTACCTAAAAACTTTACAAACGACTGCGTAGCATACACCGGCACACATGACAACGATACAACTTATGGATGGATAACCAAATCGGGTAAACCACCCCAGAAAAAATTTGCTTTGGATTATACTAAAGTGGAAAAAAAAGAGTTTGCCTGGAAACTGATTGAGCTGGGCTCAATGTCTAAAGCGGGCTGGTTTATTTTCCCGATGCAGGATGCTCTGAACCTCAACTCAGAGGCACGAATGAACAAGCCGTCAACAAAAAAAAATAATTGGCAGTGGAGAATGAAAAAAAATTCACTTTCCGACGAGTTGGCCGTGAAAATAAAAAAACTGACAAAGTCAGCTCGAAGATAGCAATTTATTTTGAAGCGCTGAATAAGTGCTTTTTTGTTTGTCTAAATCATCATATTCGCTATAACATCTCCCAAAATATACGCAGCTCCAGCAGCAGCTCCACCAATCATAAGCATTTCAAGACCAGCAAGAATCCATTTTTTCGGAATAAATATTGATCTAATAGCACCAACCACAAACAGAGCAATTCCGCTCAGAACAAGAGCTATTAAGAATTTACTATCACCACCAATATTGAATACATAGGAAATTAGAGGGACAAATCCTACTATAACAAAGGATATAAACATTATCAGTCCTTTTCTTGCCGGTGATGCTATTTTATCGTCGTAAAGCTTCAGTTCCATTTTCATCATTATATCAATCCAGCTTTCCTTTTTGCTTGTAACAATTTCAACAGCTCTATTCAGATCCTTTCCCTTAAAACCTAATGAATCAAATATAGAACGAACTTCTTTGCGTTCTGATTCTGGAATATTTTTAATCCCCCATTCTTCCTCTTTCTCCTTTTTCTTAATATAATCTCTCCTTGATTTCTGACCTAGATAATTGCCTAGGCCCATTGATATTCCATCCGCAAATAAATTCGCAAGTCCAAGAACAATTACTACTTTATTTGAAAAATCTGCTCCAACGGCACCTGCTATTACGGCAAAAGTTGTGATAATTCCATCGTTGGCCCCAAATACAACATCACTAAGAAATCTACCACTTGTATCATGAGAATGGAATTCTGAATTATCCAGCCTTGAACTACTATCCATACCGTATAGTTGTTTTTTTCTGCTTAAAATATTTTTAAACATATCTGATGCATATTATAGCTGAACGATTTTCTTATTGAAATTAGGGCGACTATCTTTACTTATTTTGTCATATAGGAAATCAGGAATTCCTATATCACCAAGAAACAACCTTCCAGAATACTTTTTTCCGTTATTTGCTAGAAAAGCTTTTTTTGGCAATGCAAGAGTTAATGTAGCAAAAGCTTCAATGCATGGATCATAACATTTTCCCGTAGTTGAATCCATTCCGGATGGGATATCATATGCAACTATTCTTGCCTTAGAAGAATTCAGCAATTCAATTAGTTCCTTAAAAACACCCCTCGGCGCTCCTTCTAAGTGATATCCAATCAATGAATCCAGCAATATATCACTTTTTAGTACCATCTCCTGACACTCCTTCTTTCTACGGGAATACAGCAACACATTTGCTTTCATTTTTCTGAGTAGTTTCAGCTGGTGAAATGAGTCAGTTGAAATTTTAGTTGAAACTAAAATAACAGATGCCTTGTATCCATTATTTATTAAGTGTCGTGTAGCACAAAGTCCATCTCCACCTTTATTGCCATTACCCACAACAACAATGACTTTTGCTGTCTTAGAGATTTTCAATTGTCGAAAAAGTTCAAGCATGTGAAAACCGGCCAATTCCATCATCTGACGGATTTCCAGGCCGTATTGAACAGCTAGAATATCCAGCTTCTCCATTTGCTTTTCTGTAGAGTAGTACATACTGTCTACATTTTAGCATATTTTTTTGCTACGCTAAACCTTTTCCCATGTTCCTTCGTCAGAAACTGATTCCATGTCTACATCTTTTTGTGATTGCAAACATGTGACACATTCTGGAAACTCTTCGCCCTCTTTCAACTCTAACCTATATCCGCAAGGCACACATGCATATATACCGGCTTCCAAAACTTTTTCACCCACAAAGTATAATTTTTTGTTGAAACATATTACCCCTAATTATTTATTAAGAAATATTTTCTCTCCCCCATTTAAGGGTTTTTGTCATCCAGATTAGTTCTTTCAAGAAAACATCAACTTTGCCGTTGTAAGATTCATCTTTGATTTTTCCGGCTTCATCAAAAAGTCCTTCTACATTCGAAAAATTCAAATCCGGTCTAATTGTCACAAGGCTAAGATCCTTGATAACTGGAAGGATATTTTCGATTACTCTGGCACCGCCAAAACCCCCTCTTGATACTCCAACCATTCCTACGCACTTATGTTTATATTCTTCAAAAAGCATATCAAGTGTAATTTTTAAGCTACCCGGATAGCCATGATTATATTCCGGCGTTACAATAATTAAACCGTCCGCCTTTTCAATAGTTGTTTTAAATTTTGGATTTTTCTCTGCCAGGCCTTTCCCTTCTGTGCCAGTGAAATCCAATTCCTTTACATCTATAATTTCAGTTTTAAGCTTAAAGTTTTCCCTTGCCTTTCTTTCAATATATTTAGCAACTTTCTCACTTTCTCTCCCCTCTCTAGCTGTTCCCAAAATTATTGGGATAAATAGTTTATTATTCTCTTCCATATATTTTGTAATTAGTATTTATTAATAATTGATATAGGATCTATCCAGCTATCCAGTTCCGATTCATTTTGAACATATCCTTTTATGTTAACTTCTTTTCCTCTGTGGATAGACAGGTGCAAGTGCTTTCGTTCCCCATCCGTTTCTTCACTTTCATTATCGCCCAGCAACCCAATTACATCTCCTATTCCAACAGTCGAGCCTACTTCTATGTTCACGCTTGTCAATTTCAGATGTCCATATACAACTGTAACGATTTGATTTTCCAATTCACAATCATGAATAATTACTCCGCCATAACCAGTTGCGGTCGTTTTTTGTCTTAACTTTCCTGCACAAATTGCTCTTACTTCTAAGTCCTTTTCCAGCTCATCTTCGAAGATTTCATAGTCAGACCCCGTATGATATCCGAAAAACCGCTCCGGTTGAATTGGTGAATTCTGAGGGGTAATTTTTATACCAAATGGCTTTTTGGTTATTCGATCACTTGGACGATCTATCGGTATCTGGGCTTCTGCAGTTTCCAACTGCGACTCCGTATTTGCATTAACTGCCAAATTACTGTTTTCAATATTTTCATTTATTACTAATAGATCATAAGTAATCGGATCAGTGCTTGAAAAGGAATAGTTAAATAGGAAGCCGATGGCGACCAGTGTCACTATGACAATAATTGCAGTTAAATATCTCATTAGCCGAATGTAAATGCAAACGCCTGCAGTCCCGGTTGGTTGATAATTATTTCTAATGTATGCGTGCCGTATTCCTCACTTTCAATGAGTCGATACAGTCTGTCTTCCTTTATCTTTACTGTGCTATCAGCAGATAAGTCACTACCTGCATCTTGCTCAAGTTTTTCACCATCCTTGAGAATTGTCAGTTCAACCTCTTCGGAGGCGCTGGCAACCAGGTAAACTGCTTTCCCTTGATAACGGAAAATTACTTTATCACCCTGATTCAAGTTCTTGGCATATTCACTTGTTAAATCCCACTCGCCATCAAAATACAGAATACTGGTTTTAGGAGAGTCCGGCTCTGTAAATTCTTGTTTTCCTGATGAAAGCGAATCACCGTTACCTAAATAGCTATTCCTTGCTGCGCCGAAATAGATTTCAGGACTTCGAGGTTTTATGGAATCAGAATCAATTATTCCCGTTCCCTCCAATTCCTCCTGAATTTCAGTAGAATTCCCATCTGCTTTCATTTTCTCTTCCAGCGCATTTATGATTTCCCTTTCAGTCTGCACATAATCGCCCTCACCAATATGATCATAAATAATCTTTCCGGTATGATCAATCAGATACTTTCGTGGCCAATAGCGGTTCCCATACACTTTCCATGTTGCGTAGTTATTATCCTGCATTATCGGATACGTAAGACCAAAATCTTCAGCTGCTTTCTGGACATTAGCTGCATTTTTCTCAAACTCAAATTCCGGGGTATGAATTCCGATAACAACCAAGCCATCATCTTCATATTTTTCGTGCCAAGCCTGAATGTATGGAAGTGTCCTGATACAGTTAATGCACGAGTAGGTCCATACATCAAGTAAAACCACTTTTCCTCTCAACTCTTTGAGTGTGAGTGGTGCAGAATTTATCCACTCTCCACCCGGAATAAGTTCCGGTGCAAGATTCATAATCTGATCAGTTGTTTTCCCCATATTATCTTCATCAAGAGGTTCGTCCTGGAGCTTTTCTAACTCATCTTTTATTGCGTCATTGTCTTCAAGACTTGTCAGACCGGTTCCGTAATTTGG
>JAHJEX010000012.1 GCA_018825385.1 Patescibacteria group bacterium | reverse complement strand
TTTATTTGATGGCAAAATAAAACCTTCTAGTGACGTAGGAGGAGCAGAAATAAATATTACATTCTTTTTTAGCACGCTGGAATTTTTTATTAAACTTTCCAACTCCTTTTTTCTCTTTGTTGAAATCAGCATTGAATATTTACTATTTGCTAGCTTTGAGATTTCTGTTACAAACTTACTTAAATTGTGGTGGAATAGTGGAGTACTTTTAAAATCTATAATTTTCTCATTATCATTTCTAGGAAAGGATTCAAAAACTATTCTTGATTTTGAAAGCAACTTTTTCTCAGTTTTTTTCCAATCAAATGAGAATTCGTCTAATTCCTCTGGGTCCATCCAGACAACACTTATATCCTCATACAGTGAAATGTATTCTAGAATTGAATGTTCAAAGCGAGATACTGGGAAATTACCTATTATTGATATTGAATTAATCTCTTTTTTGTTTTTTTTGCTGACAGGATCAAAGAATGATATTTTTTCAATTTTTTCTCCTTCAAAATCAAGTTTTGCGGGTAGTTCATATTGAGGTGAATAGATGTTTATTACACCTCCTTTTTGACTAAATATCATGGGTGCGGAAGCAAAACTGTCTTTTACATATCCAATATCAACCAGTTGCTTCGCCAAGCCGGTTATCGAACCCGTGCTGTTTGATGAAATAGTTATTGCATTATTTTTAAAATCAGTTGGACTTGCAACTATTTCTTCCAGTCCAGCGATGGAGCACATTATAATAATAGGTTTTTTAAATATTAAGTTCCATAGAATTTTCGTTTTTTCTATTTCATTTTGATTATCCCATACATAGATATTATGGATTTCATTTTTTAATTCTTTTTTCCAGTAGTTAAGTAAAAGACCAATTGCTTCAGATTGTCCGGCATCTTTTGTCAACCAAAAAACTGCCCTATCATGAAATGAGGGGGAGGATGTGATATTACTTAATATGAGTGATTGCAGGGTGCCGTTACTCAAGACTGAAAAAATATTCTCAGTCGACTCGCTATTCTCTTCTGGAAGAGCATTCGAGATGAGATCTCGGATTCCTGTGTTTATTTTAGACAAAACTGTTTATATTTTTTGGCCTAAATTAGCCAAATACTTTTTCATTAGCTTTTCTAGGTCTTGACAGAAAAGCGAATTGTGTTAACATTATACTTCCTATTTGAGGAAATTTCCAGCTATTTAACACAATATAGTTTATTACTGCTTAATAAGCTGCTTGCAAGTGGCGAACATTTAGACAACCCCTCCTTAGTCTTTATTAGTAGCTATAAAGATAGGATCTATTTCTTTATGAAATAATTCTATCGCTTGTGAGTGGCTTAGTGAGCAGTAGTGGAATTAGTGCCCAGTGCGCTATTTATAAGTCGGTTAAGTGTATTGTATCCTCCTTAACAATATGCTTTACCATTGGACTTATAAATAGTACTCTGGGTATTATCATAGTAGTTGGGTCCGTAGTCGAAATACTAGACTGTTTGAGGCGATAAGACTTATCCGTAAGGAAGTCTGCATTCTGAAAGGAATCCCCGGCGAGGTATCGAGTCAAATGGTTGTTCTGCCGAGCAGAACCGGACCCACCCAAATTTGGTGAGGGATATGACTCCCCCCTATGCTCTTCGAGCTTCGGAGGACACAGCAGATCGGGTTTTTATCCTTCGTAGTTTTCAACGGAGAAGGACGAGTCCCGTTATCCCTCCCACTTTTCTCAATGGTGCCCCTATAGTTCAGTTGGTAGAACGCTGGGTTCATATCCTGGCAGTCGGGGGTTCGAGTCCTCCTAGGGGCACCATATGTACATTACTCAGGTTGGGTGCGTAGCTTCCCGCTTCGCTAAAGCTACGCGGAACAAGCAGCTAGGGTTTTCACCCTCCGAATCTTGTGTTAGAGAACAAGTCTCGGCGCGCCCACCATTCTTGCCCACGTAGCTCACTGTAGAGCGCTTGTCGTTGATGATTTGCTCCCTTTGCGACAAGTAGTCATCAGTTCAATTCTGATCGCGTGGGCTCTTTTTTATTCAAAAACCGTCCAGGTTTCCTAAACAGTTTTTATGCTTGATAATATCCTAATCTATTCCAAAAGTTTTTGAATTCTAGCTACAAACTCAGGTATCTGAGATTTCAGCTGTTTTTTTTCTTGAGCAGTGAACTTTTGTAGTACGAAGCTGGCTGGATCCATTTTACTCAGCATGTCATTTTTTATTCCAACTTTAATCTGTGTAAAACCTTTACTGCCGATATGCTCAATAATAGAATTGATTCCGTTGTGTCCTCCTGATCCACTATCTTGCTTCTCGCGATATTTTCCTAACTCTAAATCTAAATCATCTCGAACAATAATAATATCCTCTAGATCTATTTTATAAAAATTTTTCAAAAGTCCCACTGCCTTTCCGGACTTGTTCATAAATGTTAAGGGCTTCGCTAGAATCAATCTCTCATCGTTTATCTTTCCTTGTGTAACTTCACACTCAAACTTCTTCACTGTTTTAAATGAAGAAATGGATAGAGACTTTATTAACTCATCTAGCATTAACCAGCCAATATTATGTCTGGTATTTTTATACTTTCTTCCGGGGTTTCCTAGCCCTACGATTAGTTTCATGTTTTTTTAGATTAATTTTCATTATGATCGGCGTACCCCATATATCAAACCGTTCCCGTAAAGCTTTCTTCAAAGTATTTGTAACGGCTTTTGGTAAGGGAACTTTAGCATTGACTTTTAAAAGAAAGGTGGGAGGATTAATATCCTCTTGTACAAGGGAGGTCATTTTAAAGGGTTTGGTATCCTTTCGTTGCTTACTATTAATCTGTAATGTAAATTCTTTTATAAATTCCATTAACTTTTCAGGATCAATCTCTTTTTCTCTGTTTTCTTTCATTTTCAACGCAAAGTCTATAGGATTTTTCAAACGAATTTTATCCTTAGCAGAAATAAATACATAGGGAGCCCATAATAAGAAAGGGAAGTAGGTGTGAACATAGAGCAAGTATTCCTTTAGTGTCTTGTCACTTTTATTTTTTATCAAATCCCATTTATTTAGCACTACTACTATTCCTGTTTTGGCTTCTATGACTTCACTGGCAATATGTTTATCTTGGAAAGAAATCTCTTCTGTTATATCAAGCATGAGCAATACAATATCAGCATGTTTAATTGCCAGTAAAGATTTTCTCGCGCTTTCATTTTCTATAGATTTTGTTTCTGTTTGCCCTTTTCTTGGCTTTTTTCTTCTCAAACCCGCAGTGTCTACTAATACTATCCTTTTTTTATTGTATTGAATTTCAATATCCTGAGGATCACGGGTCGTGTGTGGCTTTGCACTAACAATTACTCTACTTTCTCCCAATAGGGCGTTAACATAAGATGATTTACCAACATTTGTTTTTCCTACGATGGCTAATCTCAAATCTGGTTCTTTATATTCTGTTGATTTTTCGGGGACCTTCTCAGTTATCGCATCTAATAAGTCTCCTGTCCCACTACCATTTATTGCAGAAACATTAATGGTTTCTTTTATTCCCAATTTATAATATTCGCTGCCTGTTTCTGCTCTTCTTTTTGGGTTGTCAATTTTATTTACTGCCAATATGATTGGAACTTTGGACTTTTTTAGCCATTTGGCAATTTCTCTATCTTGCTTTGTTATGCTTTGTAAACCATCTACTACAAAAATAATACAGTCCGCTTCGTTAACTGCAATCTTTGCCTGCTCCAGAATGCTTTCTTCAATCTCATCGCCTTTAATTGTATTGACACCTCCACTATCAACTAAATTAATTTTTCTTGCCTTCCATTCACAAATACCAAAATTACGATCACGAGTGGTCGCGGGCATTGGAGAAGTTATTGCTTTTCTTTTTTCTAACAAAGTATTAAAAAGCGTTGACTTCCCAACATTAGTTCGACCGATTAAGGCAACTTGAGGTAGCTTTTTGGTCATGTCTCGTTATTGAGATTGAGTGTTTGTAATAGAAGTATTAGTTTGAGTTGTCTCATTGGTGCCCAGAAGAATCAAGAAATCAACTTTCCCACTTTGAGAAACTATCTCCGAATTCAGAGGCGCACTCAAACCTTGATATGTAACTTCGTTTTTATCGGGAGTATATAAATATGCGGGAACAGTAGAAGCTGTTTCTGAACCAATTTCTAACTTTAATGTTTCTAAAGTTTGTGGCTTTGTTCCCCCAGTTAAGTCATAAATAGTAGTAGTTTCATTATTCTGCTCAGCCGCATTGCCAATTGCTACGACATTGTAGCCGGCAGTACGGAGTGTTTCCGCAGTCTTTGCAGCTAGGCCGTTGATTTTGGTGCCATTGTGAATTTCAATTGTTGCATTCTCTCTTTTGACAGTTTTTGTTTCCTCAGCACTGAAAATATTTTGGGCAATATCCTGAATATCAGAAAAATCATCCAGGCCTGCATTTGGTCTCAAAATATATGCTCCATCAATAGTAGTTTCAGAGTGTAGGGGACCGTCGGGACTGTTGTCTATTACTTCGTCAATAATCTGGTCAACAGTAACATCTTTTATCATGTTGTAGAGTTTTATCATTTCCCATGGTTCCATATTTGTTCGAACATGATCTGCTAGATCACCAACAATATTAAGGATCAAACTGGGATTCAATAGGGTATATGAAGACAATAGCTTATCTTTTAATGCTAGGAGAATTTTTTGTTGCCTTTGTGAGCGAGCGAAATCTGATCCTTCATTATTGTTGCCATGACGAGAACGGGCAAATTGTAAGGCTTTTTCTCCATTGAAATGATTATTACCTTCCTGAAATGAAACGGGCTGATATCCATAATTATAGTCGGGATACAAAGGATCATAGAAGGTTCGATCCACATAAATATTGACTCCACCCAAATCATCTATAACTTTTCTAAATCCTTCAAAATCTGCACGGCCATAATAGTGAATAGTCAAACCTGTAATATTTTCAACCACCTCTGTAATCAATTTCTCTCCGCCACCCTTAGTATCTTCAGCATATCCAAATGCATATGCATTGTTTATTTTTCTCCATTCATGGCCGGGGATTGGTACATACAAATCTCGGGGTATCGATATAAATGCAACTTCTTGTGTAGAGGGTTTGACACTAGCGATCATTATGGTATCTGCCAGATATCCACCACTGTGTCCTGCACCGCCCATCCCTAATAGCAGAACATTCACACGATCTTCCTTTTCTCCGTCAATCAGATCATCTGGCGCTACAACAAAATATTTTAACTGACCAAGCAATGAAGGTATATCTGAAGATGCAATAACACTATTGGCAGAAAGTATCACTTTGTACGAAAAAGTAAGACCGACCAAAACAAGGACAACACTCAGATATATAAAAAACTTCCCGAGGAAAGCCCATTTGCTACGTGGCTTTTTCTTTTTCTCGAGAGCCTGCTCGTTTTCGACTTTCTCCAAAAGATTAACTTCTTTCTCTGCCTTCGCTCTTTTCATTTTTAGAAGTGGAACTTCAAAAATTATTACTTATGTCTATCATATTATATAATATTTCTTCTAAAAAATCTACTGTATTATGTAATACGTACTTAATATAAAAATTATTGCATTAAGGGTCTTGAATTATTGCTTTCACTATGCTATAATGAGGCTAATTCGTCTGTTTTTGCCTATATTTACAGGGGGTTCGTAGCTTCTGCCTACGGTTTCACATTAACAGTACTTCGGCGAACAGGCAGATATGGTGGTTACCTATCTGCCAAATGGTTTTGGTCACTTAACTCAGTTGGTTACCTGCCTGCCGGCAGGCAGGGAGCGCGGAATCAATCAATATATCAAAAATGGAATGTACTATATATGATATTAAAAGCGCTGAAGACAAGAGTATATATGTTGATATGACTTTGGAAAAGAATTCCTAAATCAATTAGGGCCGTTTAGCTCAGTGGCTAGAGCGCTTCGTTCACATCGAAGAAGTCGTGGGTTCGAATCCCTCAGCGGCCACCATTGCGGTGCGCAGGCGAATCCAGTTATGACCACCAAAACTGTGGTAGGCGAGTCTAGGAATTGGTGTTCCACTTTTCGGGTGACCAGTTCGCTTCAGGAAAACGAACCGTAGGCTAGTAAGTCATCTCGATTTCATAAATTAAAAATTCGTGAGTATTATAAGTAAAGATAAAAATAGATGTCAAAAAAAACAGAGGGTAAAAAAGAAGAAAAAGAAATCAATGATGCTCTTGATGAACTAAACGAAAAGAGCATCAGACCGGACTCATTTTGGAAGGCAACGGGTCTTTTTGTTTTAGAAGTTACGAAGATTATTGTTATTTCATTGGCTATAATCATTCCGATCAGGTATTATCTTATTCAGCCGTTCTATGTCAAAGGCGCTTCAATGGAACCGGCCTTTCATGATTACGAGTATTTGATCATTGATGAGATTAGTTATCGTTTAAATGATCCACACAGGGGTGACATAATAGTTTTGAAAGATCCTCGCAATGAATCCCAGTTTTTTATTAAAAGAATTATTGGTCTTCCTGGAGAAACAGTAACTATAAAAAACGGTATAGTCACTATCACTAATACAACTTATCCTTCGGGGATCGAACTTGATGAAAGTATCTACTTGGATGAGGCAATATACACCAGTGGCAGTATAGATGTAGAGCTTGATGCAGATAAATACTACGTGATGGGTGACAATAGGGGATCAAGTCTTGATTCCAGAATAATCGGTCCGATTGGAGAAGAAAATATTGTTGGTAGGGCATGGATTAGGGCGTGGCCGTTCAACAAGTTAACACATTTTAATTTACCTGGATACAACATTTAACCGAATTATATAATGCAAAAAAGTAAGGTTACCAAGACACCCGATAAAGCAGAAGAAAAAAATGCAGAAACGGAAAAAAGAATTCCCAAATGCCCACAGCTCCTAAGAGGCATGAAAGATATTTTGCCGGAATCTCAAAAACATTGGAATTACGTCCGCAAAATTGTAGAAGAGTTGGCTGAGGATTATACATATGAGAGGATAGATACTCCCATATTGGAAGAAACTAGTTTGTTTGCACGTTCAGTTGGTGAGAATACAGATATAGTTGAGAAAGAAATGTTTTCTTTCGAAGACAAGGGTGGTAAAAAGGTTTCCTTGCGTCCTGAAAATACTGCTGGAATTGCGAGAGCGTATATTGAACATGGAATGCTGGACAGACCTCAACCAGTAAGGTTCTTCTATTGGGGTCCTTTTTTTAGGTATGATCGTCCGCAAGCAGGAAGATATCGCCAGTTCAACCAATTTGGATTTGAAGCAATAGGTGATAGCAATCCAATTATTGATGCTCAATTAATAGTAATGTGTCAGAGTTTATATCAGACAATCGGGATACCGGTAGTAACTCAAATTAACAGTGTAGGGTGCAGGGAATGCAGAAGAGAATATGAACAGCTGTTAACAGATTATTTGTCCTCTAGAAAAAAGTTTTTGTGTGAGGATTGCAAAAGACGTTTGACAAAAAACACTTTACGTATTCTTGATTGTAAGGAAAAAGATTGTAAGGAAATATTAGCAGATGCTCCACACATTGTGGATCATTTAGATGAAGAATGCAAAGCGCATTTTGTAAAAGTTCTGGAATATCTGGATGAGGCAGACATTACTTATCAGTTAAATCCATTTTTAGTTAGAGGTTTGGACTATTATACAAAGACAACTTTTGAAATCTGGCCAGAAAAAGAAGAAGGATCTCAGTCTGCCCTAGGTGGGGGAGGTCGTTATGATGATCTTGTTGAAGTTTTGGGAGGGCGACCAACACCTGCTTGTGGATTCGCTGGTGGAATTGAACGCTTGATTATTAGTATGCGTGAAAAAGAGATTGTGATTCCACCGCCAGAACCACCCGATGTTTTTGTCGCTCAGTTAGGTGAAAGCGCAAAAAAGAAGGCACTTCGCCTAGTCGAGGACCTTAGACAAAAGGGAATAAGAGCTGCCAGTAACTTTTCCACAGAAGGACTTAAATACCAACTTTCAGTTGCCGCAAAACTAAAGGTAAGGTTCTCATTAATTCTGGGACAAAAGGAAATGCTGGATAAAACCATACTTTTGAGAGATATGGAGGGCGGATCTCAGGAAGTAGTTGATTACAACAAAGTTTATGATGAACTAAAAAAGCGTATGGAAAAAGTAAAAGCAATTATTAAGAACGGTAATAATCATTCAGAAGAATAAGCATGGATTGCATATTCTGTTCCATAAGCAAAAAAGAAGTATCGGCAGACGTTGTATTTGAAAACGATGAGATAATAGCTTTCAAGGATATTGCTCCCCAGGCACCTGTACATATATTGGTTTTGCCAAAAAAGCATATTGCAAAGATTTCTGATCTGTCAGATGACGATGCGATGCTGATAGGCAATATTGTTAATAGAGCTAGAATATTAGCAAAAAAACAAGGAATTTCTGATTCTGGATTCCGCCTGGTTTTTAATTGTGGTGATGAAGGAGGTCAGGTTGTTGATCATATTCATCTCCATCTAATTGGTGGAAAAAAACTGGGAGAAATCGGATAGGATTAGGAAAACAGTAGAGTATAAATGACCTTTTTCTGCCAAAAAGGATTATTTGTTGTATTTGACGATACTAAACAAGAGTGTTATATTAAAAAAGAACTAATTATTAAATATTGCACCTAGGGGAGGTGAATAATGTGGTTGAGGTTAAAAAGAAAGACAGTGAAACATCAGAAAGTCTGATTAGAAGATTCTCTAAGAAAGTCCAACAAAGTGGAGTTTTGATCAGAGCTAAGAAAAGTCGTTTTCACGAGCCAGTTAAGAATAAAAGAAAATCTAAAGACGACGCCTTACGTCGTAAAGATATCAAGTCAAAAAAGGAATATTTAAGGAAGATTGGAAAATTGGAAGACTTTGATAGATCTAAAAAAAGAGGAGGAAGAAGGTAATATAGCGAACCATGAGCCTTTGTTTGTTGCTAAATTGAATTCCACATTAATTATGGGTTTAAAAGAGAATATAGAACAGAATATTGTCACAGCTTTAAAAAGCAGAGAGTCGGATAAAGTACAAACTCTGAGAATGGTAATAGCATCCATTAAAAATGAAGCTATTGCCAAAAGAAAAGACCTTAGCGAGGAGGAAATACAGTCCATTATCCAAAAGGAAATAAAAAAGCGAAAAGAGGCTGCTGAGGCATTTCAGAAAGGTGGTAGAGCTAAGTTGGCTGAAGCAGAAAAAGCTGAGGCTAATCTGTTGCAACAGTATCTCCCAGAACCTCTTTCAGAAGAAGAACTAGCGAAGATTATTCAAGAAGTTATCCAAGAGACCGGCGCGGAGTCAGTGAAGGATATGGGGAAAGTAATTAGTCAGGTAATGGTAAAAGCAAAAGGCAAAGCAGAAGGCAAACAGGTGAGTGAGAAAGTGCGTCAAATTCTTTCGTAAAAACAAGCAATCAAAAATAAATAACCACCTTTCATCTATGTTGAGAAGAAGGAGGCAAGACTCAAAACAAGAAAATCTTTTTAGTATAGGTATGCTGACTAGCGCCCTACTGGTAATTTTTGTGACCGGCGCGGTCAGTTTTTTTGTACCGTCTGTTGCTCGGGCAATATCTTTTGACTATGGCCTTGGTGACACCTTGGGTTTTGGGACAGCCGACCTTTTAGAAACTGTTATTGGTATTGTTCAGTGGGCTTTGGGTCTGCTTGGGTTGGTGGCGGTAATTATTATTATGTATGGTGGCTTTATTTGGATGACCGCCCAGGGCAATCAAGACAAGATTGAAAAGGCAAAAAAGATTATATTCAATGGTCTGATTGGTTTGGCTATCATTTTATTATCATGGGCAATTGTGTTTTTTGTAAGTAGTGCAATTGATGATGCGACAAGCGGCGGAACAACCTTCAACTGTGGTGGTCTTGATTGTACTGGTAGTCAGTTATGTTGTGCCCCGAACATGTGTGCACTAAGCTGCGGGTCTTCATTTCCAACTGATCTCGCGTTCACTGGATTTGAAGTGAGCAGAGATCCCGGTGGTGATGTTTATCAATGTTCTGGTGTTAAAGCCACATTCAATGCAAACATTGATCCGGCAACTGTGGAGTCTGCAGAACTAGTAGATAATTTAAGAACCCATGATGTTGCGGGCGGAGCTCCATTTAATGCTCCCTCCGGAGATGATTTTGTGACCGGCGGTAACTCGATTACCTATTATCATAATGATCTGTTTCCTGTAAATACAGATTATGAAGAGTGGTATCCGACAGCCGGTACACCTCCTACACCTATCCAGGATTATGGTTCACGCATAATTTCTGATTGTGGCACGCTTGGATGTTCCAGCGGTGGGGATCCGGCTCCATGGGTTTGGCCGTTTCATGTAGGATTTGAAAATGATGTAGCTCCTCCAGAAATCGTTTCCAGTTATCCGATCAATACAGCTGATGCAGGTTATCCTGACCGAAATGTTTCCAGAGCGCCGATTTTTGCCATGAATTTTGGTGAGCCGATTGATGATAACACGATAATTGGTGCTGGATCACATCCAAATGGCAATTTTGAACTTTGGGAATGTACTGACAGCGCTTGTTCAGGTTACGTAGGTCAATATAATAATAATAATTTATTAGCTCAAGCTGTTCCAAATGGTGTAAATATATTTATTGAAGATCCCGCGCTTAATCCCTTAGAACCATTTACCTGGTATGAACTGAGAGTGCACGATATTGAAGATCTCTGTGGTAATCCCATGGCGGCGCCAGAAATTTGGTCTTTCCAGACAAATGATTCTGTTCCGGGAATATCCAGTTGGTATCCAACCGGTGGGAATATATGTCCAAGCACTGACATTTATATTACTTTCGGAACCTCGATGTTCTACGAAACAGTAATGATAGAGATTAATAACGGCAGTGATTACAGACAGATGCTGTTGCAGCCTTCGGCATTATGGCCGGGAGCAGTTGAAGATGTAATTCCTGGTGTTGGAACATTTAAGGTAACGGATGCCTCATTGCCGGTATCAGATAATTTTAAAGTATTTGTATTTGAACCGGATCCGAATCTGGATGCGAACACCCACTATGAAGTTGATATTACAACTAGCATGGTAATCAATACTGATGGAGATCCATTACTTCATAACTGGGGATTTGATGTTACTGATCCGGCTAGCTGTACCTGTTCTCCTTTTATCTCAAATTTAAGTCCATCCCAAGGACCAGTTGGGTCATGTTTAACTATCCAGGGTGCTTGTTTCATTGGAACGCCGGCAAACCCTGGCATACCTACTAATATAATATTTGATGATCTAGCAACTCAAGTAACTGTTGTCCCTTCTGGGTATGATGTTGTTAATGGTAACTATGTTACAACGAGGCTCCCAAATGCTTACGTTGATGGTGATTATGTTTATTCACAAATAGAACTAGATTATGATGATCCGACTTATGGAGTACTTTATTCTGCCGCAGCACCTAGCAGCCCACCATTCTTCGTAAATGATCCAGGTCCGGCTACTGGCCCCTGTCTGTGGTCAATCAATCCTAACGCCGGTTATGAGGGCGCCGGTATGAGTGCGAACGGAATTAGATTTGGTGATCCGCAAGGCGCTGGGGAAATTAATTATCAGTCAGCCATAGGTACGGCCACAGCATGGAATGACACTGATATTTCTACTTCGGTACCGACGGGTGCAACGGATGGAGATGTTACAGTAGTGGATGATAGTGGAGATGTAAGTAATGGAATTTATTTCGATGTTTTGCATATACCGCCGGGTACTCCCTATGTGATAATGAATAGTTTTTGTGATACTGCTACATTGTCTTCACCGTCACCATGGCGGGATTATGAGGAAACGTGTCTCAATAGTAATTTTTCCGCGCGGTTCAATGAAGCCATGAGCGCTGGTACGCTTACTAATACAAACAATATATATTTTGAGCCATGTAATGATCCATCCTGCTCAAGTTTTGGTGCGCCAATTAGCGGGGGATTATCTACATTAACTATTGCTTCGGCTGATGATACTTTTGTCTTTAATCCTGATACAAACCTTACTCCTGATACATGGTATCAGGGAACAATTACAACCAATGTTCAAAATGTTTTTGGTGAGCATATGGCTGATCCCTTTGTGTGGAAATTTAAAACGCAGGTTGACAATACGGTTTGTGAAATTGAGTCTTATAGTATGTCTTCAACTACTGATATCCTTACTACCATTGGCGCGGTTGCAACTTATACTAATGTTCCAATCGGGCCGGCCTGCCAGCTATTGAATCCCGTAGATTACCTTCCGTGGAACTGGGGTAGCTCAAATCCTGGAGTGGCTGATATTGCAACGACTGGTGGACCAGGAGTAGGGAACTATATAGCTGTTAGTGAAGGCAATACCATAGTAGAAAGTTGGGGAAATAATTCTTCAGCACCTCATGCTTTTCGTCCGCTTACAGTTGACCTTACTTTTTGTGAAGATGACGCGGACTGTTCCAGTTGTCTGGGCAGTACCTGTGTTTCTACTCCGACTCCACATTGTTCACCGGTTATTACAGGTGTGGTTCCTGCAACTGCGCCAGTTGGAGACTTTGTAACAGTAGAAGGATGCATGTTCGGGGGATATTCTGCCGGAACTTCAAATATTGAATTCACAGGCTCGTCAGGATTGGTTCCTGCTATTTTTCCCGCGGTCTGTGGCCCGGCGGGATCAACCTGGAATAATAATTCCGTTGTAGTAGAAGTGCCAAATGAAGAAACAGCTGATACTGTGGATGATGCTATTAGTGGTCCTATTCATCTCACTAACGAATATGGTGAAATCAGTACTATGGCGGGCTTTAATGTCGGTGGTTCACCTACTCCAAATTTATGTTCACTTACTCCAAATTTTGGTGCACAAAATAGCCCCAATGCAACCACTGCAACTGGAGAAGGGTTTGGAACAGTTTCTGGTACTGTGCATTTTTATAACGATGCTTCAGGCCGGTCTAGTGCTACTTTCAGCACTTGGGCTGAGTCTTTAATCCAAGGGATTGATATCCCAGCAGATGCTGTGACGGGAGTGGGCGTTAACGGTGTAATGGTAAATGCGGGTGGAGGCGACAGTAATCCTGTAAATTTTTATATTACGTGTTCTAATGATGCTCAGTGTACAACCGGATGCTGTTCTGCCGGCCAGTGTGCAGATGCTGCCGTGTGCAGTGGGGGCGGACCAGCCGCGCCTTGTCAGCTTCCGGCTCATCCGAATTGTTCCTCGGGTCCAATTTCCCCACCGGGGGGTTATGAATGTATTAGCGATACCGGTGAATTACCAATGACTATTCCGATTGGTGATGACTGCCGTTTCTGTTGCCGTCCTCCTCTTGCATATAATGGGTTAACCTGTTTGCCAGACCAGGGGAACTGTTCTGGTACTGATCGAGGATTGTATTGTGGCTGTGTAACTGACGGTCAATGTGGCAGTTCTACTACTGTTGGTTGTGGTGATTTTGGCGGGGAGATGTGCTGTACCGGAAGACCGAGCGTGGTTAGTGTGAACCCGTTTGATGGCGAAGGTGATGTTTGTATGAACAGGGCGGTGGTAGTTGAGTTTGACCAAATTATGGATACCGGTACATTTAATAATCTAACGGAGTTTGAAGTTGTTAGTGATGCCACACCCCTAGTTCCATATCCAGGAGTTATAACCAGCTATGTTAATACTGGGCATACTTTCTTGGTATTTACACCCGATGTGCCATGGGCGGCGAATGAGCCACATACCGTTACCGTGAGCGGAGATCCCGATATTAACGATGGAGTTCATTTGGGAGTATTAAACCAAAATCAAGTCGGTCTGAATGGCGACTTTGTATCCCACTTCACTGCTGATGATATTTTATGTAATCTTGATCATGTAGAAATTGATGTTGCTTACAATCCTGGTCCTACTACAGTATTAAATGCTTCGCAAGATATGTATGTGTGTACTAGAGATGACTGCCCGGCCGATTTGACTGGAGGCATTGCCGGCAATCAGCACGGATATGTTGCAACGGCAGTAGATGCAGATCTAAATCCACTTACCACGGGTGCCTCTTATGATTGGAGTAATTCAACAACAAATGGCGTGCTAAACGTGGAAACCCCAGGTAATAATTGGACTTATATAAGCACGCTTGGTCCTGACGGGACTGAACTGATACGTGCAGATGTTGACTTAGGTGCAGCAGGTTCAGGATCAGCAACTGTATTTGCAAGGGTGGAAGCTTGTGACAATCCATGGCCGAATAGTGCTCCCTATTTCTACCCAGACGGTTTGGGCATTTTGGAGCCGATGAACTTTACTACTTACTATTGTCGTGATGGCGGTTTGCCAGGCATGGTCAATCCACTTGTATATATTAGTCCTGGTGCAAGCACCCCAGACAACGATCTGCTGAGAGAAGTATTTTTCTCACTTGACGATACTTCAGGTGACGTTATAGGTATTAGAGTAATGGAGAATGAAAGCTTCCTGTCACCCTCTGCCTGGTTTAGCCAGATGTTTCCAACAGACACCGGTGCGTGTAATCCGATTGGCACGGTCGATGGCTATCAGGCTTGTCGTGCCGGAAGAACTATTTATGTGGCAGCAACTAATTTAGCTGGCGGAACTCTTTATAAGAATATTTACCTTATTTCTTATAATGACGGAGCTAACGGTCAAACTGTAAATATTTATAACCAGCTGGTAGAGAACTGGTTCTTTAACTCTGATCCGCCGAGCCTTATGAGTCCATGTGCTACTTCTCTGCTTGAAACAAACAAAGCTTGTATCGTACGCGACACAAAGCGGGTTACAGAACTGGGTGAGATAGGATATCTCTTACTTAATTACCAATACAACAACGGAATTTTTCCTGAACTTTCTGCCGGAACGTTCCTTTCAGGATTTACTACCAGTAAGTGGCCTTCATGGGTGGCTGAATTTGGGAATGAAATAGGCATTAGCCCGCCAGTGGATCCGATAAATGAGTTTGAGCCCCTGTGTTTACCCATACCTCCTTGGGATCCTGCCGGCACATGTTGGAATGATGATGATCATAGATTCTTATGTCCAGCCGGCTCTCATGTATACGCGTATTCTGGCGCAAGTTCAAATGCTTTCCTGTTTGCTAGGTTAGAATATACTGGGACGGGATCTTGGACCAACTTCAGCTCTGATCCTTGTGGTGGACTACCTGGATCTCAACAATGCCAATGTTTTAACTACTGGGCACCAAGTACTGATAACTTTTGGATTACCAATTGGTCACCACCAATTTAATAAGTAATAATTAGGAATATAATATGCCAAACCCAACAACACCACCATCAAATATCCCAACGGGGGGACCCACTGAAGATATTTTCGAAGAGACTGATGCAACAACAGAGACGCCACCAGTTTCTCCTCCAGCACCTCCCATTACATCGCCACCTAGTGGAGGGGTAACTCCTCCATTTGCACCGCCTCCTCCTACAGCAAATCCGACGATGGTTCCACCACTACCAAATCCACCGGCAGAGGTGCCAGGCGCAGAAGTACCGTCACCTAAAGGCGGGAGAAAAATATTGATAATTGTCGTTGCAGTAGTAATTTTAGTTATTATTGGGGGTGGATTGGCATATTATTTCATGATGGGGGACAATAATAATACGAACACTGATGTTAGTAATACCAATACAACTGCAGCCAATCTTAATACTAATGCGGTCGTAAACACTAATCAAACTGTAAATGCAAATGTTGCGAATACAAATACCAATCAAGACTTGGATACAGATGGAGATGGATTGCTGGATTCTGAAGAAAAAGAATTAGGTACAAATATTAAAAAGTCTGACACCGATAGTGATGAGTTGTTTGATTTAGAAGAAGTCAGAGTATATAACACAGATCCTCTGGATCCGGATACTGATGGTGATACCTATCTTGATGGAAAAGAAGTAAAGAGCGGGTATGACCCAAATGGTCCTGGCACATTGCTTAATATCGAAGATGAAATAAAAAACATAAATCAATCAAACTAAAGTATGAAAAAAGATAATGATCAAAATCCTTCAGAAGAGGGTTTAACAGAAGATAAATTACAAAAAAATAAGGAAAAGATTGAAGTGGGTGAAATTCACACGATTCCTGCTAGGTTTCATAGCGGAGCTGCAAAACCAAGCGGTAAGACAAAAAAAAATCTTCCTTTGATTATTATCGGAGCGGTTGCTATGGTATTGGTGCTTGGTGTAGTTGCTGCTTTTATGTTCCAAAAGATTATGGGTAATGATTCTTCCAACACCACAGTTGAGAATCAAAACCAGGTTGTAGCAAATGGAAATATCAATACAGGCAATCAAAATGCTAATGTAAATCTAAATGAAAATATTAACAGTCTGCCGAATTTGAATTCCGATTTGAATACAAATGCAAATCAGAATGATAATGCAAATTTAAACACTAATGCGGGTATTACCTTAAACACGAATACCACCATCATTGACAGCAGAGATAGTGATCGTGATTCTCTAACCGATGCTGAAGAGGATGCTTTTGGAACCAACCCTAATAAACCGGACACAGATAGTGATGGGTATTCTGACGGAATTGAAGTTGGCAGTGGTTACAACCCTGCTGGTAGCGGTCGGATTGAAGATATGACAACAGTTGGTGAATTTGAAAACCAAGACTATAACTATGCAATATTGTATCCATTAAGCTGGATAGCACAGGCGACCGATCAAACTAACAAAGAAGTATTGTTCACCTCAACGTTAGCGGAATTTGTGGAAGTTTTGGTGGCAAATAATCTTTCTTCACTGACTGCAGGTGAATGGTATCTAACTCAATATCCAGAATTGAACAGTGAAACTATTACTACTTTTTCTACGTGGAATGGTGAAGAGGGAGTTATAGGAGTTGATACCAAAACAGTTTATCTAGCTACAGATGATTTTATTTACATTATTACCTACAATTTCGGTACACGCGCAGAAGCCAGTTTCCGAAAAGCGTTTGAAATGATGTACAAAAGCTTTGTAATAACGGAATCTGGTGATACCAATAGTAATCTGAATCAGAACACAAATACGAATACAAATCTGAATCAGAATAGTAATATTAATTCTAATTCCAATACAAATACGAATACAAACACAAACACCAATTCAGATCAGAAAACAAATACAAACACCAATTCAAAAATATAATTGAGAACAGTTGATGCAATTTTATAGATATTTATGCAGGTAGAACTATATAAGGAAGTCAACAGCCCTGTTCAAAAAGGAAAGGTAGTTCAACTTACGAGAACTGCCTTGCGCGCTTTAAGACAAAAAAAATCCATAAATCTTTCAGTTGCAATTGTAGGTGAAAAAACAGGTAAGACATTAAATAAAACCTGGAGGGGTGAGAACAATATTCCAAGCGTACTGTCCTACGAAGAAAAAAATCCAGGGAAGAAAAGTAAGATATTTATTCTGCCAAAGCAAAAAGAACAATTTATCGGAGAAATCATTATTACCGACTCAGTTGTAAGAAAGCGGGCCAAAACAAACAAAAGTTCTTATCTAGAAGAATTCGAGTTCCTGTTTATTCACGGATTACTTCATCTAATGGGTCATACACACAAATCAAGTAGTAAGGCAAAGGAAATGGAAAAACAGGAGGAAAGAATTTTAAACTTAATGCACAACACCTAAAAATTATGTCATTCATGAACTGGAAATCTTTACTAAAGAGTCTCCGTTATGCGGTAAAGGGTATACGCTATACATTTCAAAACGAACAAAACTTTCGTTTTCAAATAACAGCGGCGGTTATTGTGATTGTACTGATGATGATATTTCCTCTCCAAAACTGGGAGCGTATCCTCCTCTCATTAGTCATTTTTATGGTGCTGATCTTGGAGTTAATCAATACAGCTTTTGAGAAAATTGTAGATGTTCTTAAACCGCGCGTTCATTTTTATGTTGAGATTGTTAAAGACATCATGGCTGCCGTTGTTCTTCTAGCTTCAATAGGTGCGTTAATGATCGGAATATACATATTTGTTCCCCACTTCTTCAAATAATTTGCAGAAATTTTAATTTCTCGGTATAATAACACTCAAAGACAGCAATTTACTACACTGAGTACTAAAATTGCTCACATAAAATAAGTAGAAAAAAATCAAATGGCACAAGAAGAAATAATAACTGGCTTGGATGTAGGATCTAACATGGTTCGAGTCGTAGTAGGGCAAAAGCATGAGAACGATAGCAAAGTTCATATTCTTGGTATTGCTGAGTCACCATCTGAAGGAATAAGTAAGGGCATTATCAATAGTATAGAAGATGCTGTTTCTAGCATTTCATCTTGTTTAGAAAAAGCTGAGAGAATGACAGGTATGCCTATTGAGCATTCATATGTATCAATAAGTGGGTCACATATTGTTTCCCAGGACAGCCATGGTATTGTTGCAGTATCGAAGGCGGATGGCGAGATAAGAGACGACGATGTAGAGAGGGCTATAGAAGCTGCACAAACTGTTGCAACACCACCTAATTATGAAATCCTGCATGTAATTCCAAGAAGCTTTACAGTTGACAATCAAAAAGGAATAAAAGATCCAACGGGTATGACTGGCATCAGACTAGAAGTAGATGCTGAAATAATTCTTGGTCAGTCTTCTCAAATCAAAAATCTTACAAAATGTATTTACAGAACTAGCGTTGATATTGATGATTTAGTACTGGGCGTGTTAGCCTCTGCTGAGTCTATTTTAACAAAGCGACAAAAGGATCTGGGTGTTGCTGTTTTGAACATAGGAAGCGCTACGGCAAGCCTATTAGTAATGGAAGAAGGTGATGTTATTCACACAGCAATTTTGCCTATTGGTTCGGGGCATATTACCAATGATATTGCTATAGGCCTTAGAACTTCAATCGATGTTGCGGAAAAAGTTAAGCTTGAATATGGATCCTCTCTACCAAATGAAATAAATAAACGTGACGAAATTGATTTAAGTGAGGTGTCACCACAGGAAAGTGAAAGAGTTTCTCAAAAACATGTTGCGGAAATAATTGAGGCACGATTAGAGGAAATATTTGATATGGTTGAGAAGGAACTAAAGAAAATTGGAAGAAGCGGTTTATTACCTGCTGGCATAGTTCTGACTGGTGGCGGTGCTAAACTACCAGGAATAGTTGAAACTGCAAAAGCAATATTCAAACTTCCTTGTCATATTGGGTATCCTCTCGAAGTGGTAACAGCAATTGATAAGATAAATGATCCAACTTTTACAACAGCTATTGGTCTAGTGTTATGGGGTTCAGAGTTAAGCGCAAAACCCTCACGCATTTTCAAAGGGGGTCGTTCATCGGTAAAAGAAGTAACTGGAAAAATGAATAAGTGGTTTAAATCACTTATGCCATAGCATAAAAATAGTATGTGACCAAATTTTGTGTTCACTAGGTGTATAAAAGGCTTGCATTTTTCTTTGCAACCTTTTATTATTAAAGGGTTAAAATAACATAATAATTTTATGAACAAAGGTATGGAAATTAAGCCCGACATCGAAACTTTTGCAAAAATTAAAGTACTGGGCATAGGTGGAAGCGGTGGTTCCGCTATTAACAGGATGATAACTTCAAAGATTAAGGGTATCGATTTTATAGCGGTTAATACCGATGCTCAGGCATTACACCATTCCCAGGCATCACAAAAGATTCATATTGGAAAGAACACAACTAGGGGTCTAGGCGCAGGAATGGATCCAGAGCTAGGGCAAAAAGCAGCTGACGAAAACCGGGAAGAATTGCAAGAGAATTTAAAGGGCGCTGATATGGTATTCATAACTTGCGGATTAGGAGGTGGAACAGGAACAGGTGCTGCTCCAGTGATTGCAGATATTGCCAAAGAATCTGGAGCATTAACTGTAGCTGTGGTAACCAAACCTTTTGATTTTGAAGGTGAGCAACGCAAAACCATTGCTGATGCTGGTCTAAGAGATTTAGGGGATAGAGTAGATGCAATTATTACGATTCCAAATGATAGAATCCTCCAGATCGTTGATAAAAAGACTTCCCTTTTAGATGCTTTTGGAATAGTTGATGATGTTTTGAGACAAGGCGTTCAAGGAATTTCAGATTTGATAACAGTTCCAGGTTTGATCAATGTTGACTTTGCGGATGTTAGGGCAATCATGGAAAATACCGGCTCTGCTTTAATGGGCATAGGAAGCGCAAGCGGTGAAAGTAGAGCTGTGGAAGCTGCAAAAGCAGCAATAGACAGCCCGTTGTTAGAGTTGGATATTGAGGGTGCTAAGGGCGTTCTATTTACGATTACAGGCAGTTCTGATTTAGGAATGTATGAGGTGAATGAAGCTGCCAAAATTATTACAGAATCTGCAGATCAAAACGCGAAAGTAATATTCGGTTCAGTAGTTGATGAAAGTTTAGATGATGAGATAAAGATCACTGTAATTGCTACTGGTTTTGGTGAAGGGTCAAAGCCAAAAGCATTAAAGCGTGATGTGTCTTCAGCACAGGACATGAATTTCTTTGGTAAAACAGAAGATCCAGTTGTTGCTTCTCAACAAACTGTGCCAACAACTCCTTCAAAAGGCGATTTGAATGATGATAAGAAATCCACGAAAAAGAAGAAAGAAGAAGAAGATCTTGAGATTCCGGCGTTTATCAGAAAGAAGATGATGTAATAGTTATCGTAAAACTTGCGTATTACTTAACAGGGGCTATCTGCGCCCCTGTTTCTACTGTCTTGATTATTCATAAAATCGACGTATAATAAGGGAAGATATAAGAATTAAGGGCAAAAATAAATGAAAAATGATTCTGCTAAAAAACAGTATAGAAATACAATTATTATTGCCGTTGTATTAAGCTTTTTCGTGGGTGGTGCAGCCGGAGCGCTTTTTGGAATTTTGGGGGGTAGCATTGTAGGTGGTAATTTCACTGCAAATTCATCGGACAACTTCTTTGGGTTAGCAGACAGTGAAACTGTTGTTGTAGAGGAAAGTTCTTCTACAATTGATGTAGTAGAAAATGTAAGTCCGGCGGTTGTAAGCATTATAGCAACTCAAGATCTAAGCGAATTGTATAATCAAACAGGACCTAATATCTACCCGTTTGACTACTATTTTGGGTCTCCAAATTCATTCACTCCTCCAACCGGAAAGCAGGAAGTCAGTAGTGGTACCGGGTTTATTATTTCGCCTGATGGAATGATAATTACTAACAAACACGTGGTTTCGCTTGAAAACGCAGAATACTCCGTATTGATGAATGACGGTAAAAGGTATGATGCTGTAGTTGTTTCTGTTGATCCATTGAACGATATAGCAATATTAGACATTGAAGCAGACAACCTCCCAACAGTGGAATTAGGAGACTCCGATGCAGCGCAAATCGGGCAAACAGTGATTGCGATTGGAAACTCCTTAGGCGAATATCTTAATACGGTTACTCGGGGAGTAATAAGCGGAATAAACCGGATAATTACGGCTAGTGGAGGAGGTAGTAGTGAGACGCTGGAAGGAGTAATTCAAACTGATGCTTCTATTAACCCTGGTAATTCTGGTGGTCCACTATTAAACCTTGCTGGTCAGGTGATTGGGATTAACACGGCAATTGATCGTGAAGGAGAATCAATAGGGTTCGCAATACCAATCAACGAGGCAAAAATCGTTATTACAAGTGTACAAAAATATGGAAAGATCATCCGACCGGTGCTTGGCATTCGCTATGTTCCGATAACTTCAGCCCTGGCAGAACAAAATGAGCTATCAGCTGACCATGGTGCGCTTATTGTGAAAGGAAGTACCGAGGAAGATGTTGCCGTGCTCCCAAATAGTCCCGCCGAGAAAGCTGGTTTAAGGGAAAATGATGTTATAATCGAATTAGGAGGGTATGAAATTGAACAGAGCAACAGCTTGGCAAAAATCATCAGAAAATTACAGCCTGGTGATACAGTCATGTTGAAAGTATTGCGTGATGGCAAAGAAATTAGGCTTGAAGCAGTGTTAGAAGAATATTCAAACGAGTAATATGCGAGAGCTGATAGAACAAATTGAAGAATTAAAGGAAAAAATTTCCGGTATTTGGGGGTTTCTTTGACCTTGAGCAGTTTAAAACGGAAATAAAAATATTAGAGCAGGAAATGAACCAGCCTGATTTTTGGAATACTCCGGATCACGCAAAAGAGGTGAGCAGGAAAGCTGATGAGCTTAAAAAAGAGGTTCAGAGGTGGGAGGCACTAAAAAAAGAAGTTGATGATTTATTAGAGATTGCAAAGATTGATCAGGCGGATCAGGATGTCAATTTGCGGAAGGAGGTAGAAAAGAAATATCAGATGCTTGCCAAGCAATACGAAGAGTATGAATTTTTCACTTTAATGAATGGAGAATATGATCGTAATGATGCTATTGTGTCGCTACATGCAGGGACGGGTGGGATAGATGCACAGGACTGGTCGGAAATGCTCCTCAGAATGTATTTGCGTTTTTCTGAGCGAAAGAACTTCACTACGACCATTATCCAAGAAAGTAAAGGGCAAGAAGCAGGTATAAAAAGTGCCACTCTCATGATAAAGGGATTATGGGCTTATGGTTATCTAAAAGCGGAAGCTGGTGTCCACAGATTGGTCAGAATATCTCCGTTTGATGCGGAAAAAATGCGCCATACTTCATTTGCGTTGGTTGAAGTAATCCCCGATTTGGGTGATATTAGTGATATTGAAATAGAAGAAGATGAACTACGAATAGATACTTATCGATCATCTGGCCATGGCGGTCAGAGCGTCAATACTACGGACTCTGCAGTTCGTATTACCCATATTCCTACTGGCTTAACTGTTTCGTGTCAGAACGAGCGTTCACAGCTACAGAACAAAGAGTTTTCTCTAAAAATCCTTAAAAATAAACTGTTTCAGCTTAAATTGAAGGAAAGAAAGGAAAAGTCTGATAAGCTGAAGGGAGCAACACTATCTGCAGAATGGGGAAATCAGATAAGGTCTTATGTATTGCATCCATACAAAATGGTTAAAGATCATAGGACAGAGTTTGAAACAGTTGAACCAGACAAAGTTTTAGATGGAGAGTTAGAGGATTTTATTGAAGCATTTTTGAGAAAAGAAGTGGGCAATAAGCAATAATTATTTATCTTATAACCAAGGATTAAAACTATGTGTGGAATTGTAGGTTATATTGGAAAAAAACCGGCTATGCCTATCCTTTTAGATGGCTTGAAAAAGCTAGAATATAGGGGATATGATTCAGCTGGTATTGCAATATTTGAAAATGGGAATATGCACCTGGAAAAGAAAAAAGGAAAAATTGCAGTCCTTGAAAAGGCATTGAAAGAAAAGGATTGGAGCGGTGTGGGGGGTATTTCACATACGCGTTGGGCGACACATGGAAAACCATCTTCAGTCAATGCGCATCCACACACTGACTGTAAGGAAAAAATCGCTATTGTTCATAACGGTATTATAGAAAACTACCAGAAGTTGAAGAATTGGCTATCTGAGAAGGGCCATACTTTTATTACAGAAACTGATTCGGAAGTATTGGCTCATCTGATTGAAGAGGAATATAACGGTGATCTTAGCGAAGCGGTTAGAAGTGCTCTTACTAAAGTTGAAGGAACATATGGCATCGCAGTTATGCATTCGGATCATCCTAATTTAGTGATTTCTGCACGCAAAGGTAGCCCGGTTGTAATAGGGTTGGGTGATGGAGAGAATTTTGTGGCCTCCGATGTGACACCACTGATTAATCACACCAAGAATGTTGTGTATTTGGACGACGAAGAGATAGCAGAAATAACTCCAGATAAATATCGGATTTTTACAATAGGCAAGGAAGAAAAAAAGCATGAGGTTAACAGGATTGATTGGGCGATTGAAGATGCTCAGAAGCAAGGCTATGATCATTTCATGCAAAAAGAGATTTTC
>JAHJEX010000011.1 GCA_018825385.1 Patescibacteria group bacterium | reverse complement strand
GGATTGGTTGTTCCGCCAAGGAGAGCCAATATTCCAAACACGAACCAGATAGCAGCATTAATAATAATTAAAACTTGAAACACCCTCATTGTTATCGGAGTTTTTTCTTTTATATTTTCTGTATTGTTGCTTTGTTGTATGTTATTTTCCATATGACGTTTGGATAATTTTAAAAATATTTTATTCTTTCAATCCATCAGCGATTTTAGTTATTTCAGATGCATGTTTCTCTATCATTTCTTGACTGTGGTTCTGACCGGCTGCGTATTGTTTCAATTTTTCAAGTGCGGCCATTATTGATTGCTTAGTGGGGGAATTGTAATCACCACCAGTTTCTTCAAAAGCTTTTTTTACAAACGATTCGGTCATTTGCTCAATTACTTTCTTTTTTTCATTTTCATCTTCCGGTAATTGCATTACGCCAGATTTGGCAATGGCATCGCCGTTAGCTTTGACAAAGCATTTAAGCATTGCATCGCGAACATCTGTAGAATTATAGTCTGAGTCAAGTTCTACGCCCCATAAACAGGCGTCAGTGTTTTGGTTATCGTCGTGATTATGCATATTTGCTGGCTAATTATTATGTTAAAAGTATAGCATATAATAAAAAGTACTAGTATTTTATAGATTATGCTATATTGAAAATAAGAGCATTTATCCCAAATATATGCCTGATGAATATCACACGCCAAGGGAACGAATAAGGAATCCAAAAAAAAATAGAATATGGATAATAGTATCGGTATTCATAGCCCTTATTGTTATTATATTTTTATGGTGGTGGTTTAATGATGGAGGTGAAGTTGGATTCAACACGAACGGCACTAATACGACCAATACCGCAGAAAGCAATACCAATCAGGGTACAGAGCAGAATGAAAATGTGAATTGGACATTGGATATGCCAGAAACCCAAGAATTTACCAACGCTCCTCCAATGGAGTTAGAGATAATTGAAGGTCAGTAAATCTCTATGAAAAGAAAATACTAATTAGTAATCCTAACCATTATAGTTACAGTACTAGTTGTGTATGGCATTGCTTATGCCTATGTAAATAGGGTTGCTGAATAACTATATCGAAATATTACAGAACATCTCTTATCACTGAGGGATGTTTTTAGTTTATATAGTGGAACATATCGGAGCAGAGTTTGCTGGGTTGGAAATGCGAAGACAATAGTCTATCTCTTTTTTCTAGGCAAACCCCAAATAATGAAAATATAATAAAAAAGTAGTAATACAACTAAGTTTATTCAATATTTTGCTGCGAATTTTGTATTATGCAATTACCTGTGCAAAACGCCGCAGCCGTTAATTATCAGTGACAGGGAGGTATGTTTCAAGCGTAACATCCTCTCCTTCCTCACTGACAGTTTTTTCAAACAAAAAATCGTTCAGGTTCATCCTAAATTCTTCGTACCGGCCAATTGCCGCGTCACCGCTCCAGCAATAGACTGACAGTATTCCGTTTTCAAGTGATTTGAAATGCGGCGCCAGTAAATCCCCCAAAGTTGGGCAATAAAATTGCTTTGTTTCATTAACGTATTCTCGGTCTTTATCAAATGCTATGATAGTTTGCCCCGCCTTGTAGTCATCAGTTTTATCTTGGTGACTATATGTAATAAGCGCAATGCCGTTGGACAATTCGCAAAAAGAACCGGCATATACTGCCGATAACTTCGGATGTAGCTCTGCGAATGCGGTTTCCCAGACATCATATAAATCCGTGTCTTCGGATAGAAGATCATCAATACAAGTTTCCAAAGTCAGTATTTCTGGGTTTTCAATTGCTTGGGGAGCTAAATTGAGAGGTGCCATGGCAGTATTAGTATCAGTGTTTGTTGTTTTTGTATTTGTGCTATTGGTAATAGCAGGATTGATATACAATTCGGTGTCGTTACTGGATCCGTAGTACCAAACAATTCCAACCAAACCCACAACTATTATTGAAATCAAAACGACGATTACCCAGTAAACAAACTTCTTTTGGTTTTTCATAAATTTTAGTGTTAATTGATATATTCTATTATAACATTTCCAAATCAAAAACACCCCTCATTACTGGGAAATTTTTTCTTACTTGATCCCTTCAAGCAGTAAACTTTCCAAAGGAATGCCCTGGTATTGCGTTTTACTGATCGATTTATTTTCGTTGAGCACTTTTACTTTAAAACCGACTTTTTTTATAATACTAATATAATCCTCTTTTAGTAATGCGCCTGCGACACAGCCTGCAATTAGTTCTTTGTCGTTTTTTTGTTCTTCTGTGAGCTCCTCTAGCAGGACAATATCAGAGACAAATAGTTTTCCACCTGGCTTCAATACTCTTAATGCCTCTTGGAACACTCTATTTTTATCAGGGGCAAGGTTAATTACACAGTTTGAAATAATTATATCAACGGTACTATTCTTAACTGGCAAATTATCGATATCAGCAAGGATAAAACTAACATTATTGTGTGCTCCTCTTTTGGCATTTGCTTTTGCCTTTTCTATCATTTCTTCTGTGAAATCTATGCCAATTACTTTTCCCTCCGGACCAACTTTCTTTGCTGCAAGGAAGCAATCAATCCCAGCTCCACTTCCTAGATCTATAACTGTATCACCTTCATTTATGCTACTAAATGCAACAGGGTTTCCGCAACCTAGGCCTAGATCTGCATCACCAACTTTTTGAAGTTCCTCTTTTGTGTAGCCTATTGTTTCAGATACAGATTTATTGGAACAGGAACAATTGCATGTTTTCTTTTCTTTTTTTGCAATGTGAGAATATTTATCTTTTACGATTTTTTTGGTATCCATGTTTATTGTTCCGTAGTAGGCGTATCTTGATTATTCTTTTTCCTGTTTTTTCTTTGTTGCCACATGGGATAAAAATACATCCATGCACCTGTAATCATCATCAAGAATAAAATAATCCCAAAATAAGTGCTTAATTGACTGTGAATAAACCGAATAAATCCTATATTAATAAATGTAAGGTATTCCGCAGCAATCTTCGGGTATTTAAGAAGCGTACCGGAGATTGTCATCATTAATCCTAAAAATATGATAATGATTACCAAATATCGGTGGATTTTTTTTGCGAATAAATACATATTTGTTTTACTTATAATATCTGTTTACTAATCTGCTGGACGTTTTTTGTAGTAATGGTTCACAACGTACCAACGATATAGGCGCTTAATTGGCTACTGGCAAAAGATGAGTGACTACCTTGACCGCCTTGATTAGCAAATCCTTGCGTAGCATCTTTCCCACAATAAGGAATGATGATACTGCGTCCGCCGGGATGTGAATCCAAATAATTAGTGACATCATACACTTTATTGTTTACTATTAGCCAGCAATCATTTACTATACTGTGTCTTGCAACGTTTGTTTCTGTCAGCATATCCGTATTTGTAATGGTTGTTGACTCATTGAGATTAGCATCCGAACTGACGACTGGTTGTTGATTGTTGAAATAGTCAAAAGAAAAATAAGCAACTAGTCCAATTATTAAAATAGTACCAATAATACCGATAACGTTCTCTTGCTTCATGAATAAATGCCGAAACTATTTAGGTACTGTCAAGTATATCAAAAAACCCTCTTTCACTAAAGCCTCAGAGGGCTCAGTCATGCTTTTGGATTATTCATAACACAGCGATTCCATTGATGCAGTCCCTTTAAGAACTTGTTTAACACAACCTTCAATTAATTCTTCCGGATAGCAGGTACCGGTGATGCCAGTTATTTCTCCCTTTGTAAGAGCTATTTGCTGTTCTTCAGTTAATATGGGAGGGAAGCAAACACCAGATTGACATTGACCGCCATCAGTACAAACTTCACCCGTAAATCTATTAGATAAAAGGCAGGATGATTGGCCTTGCTCCCACTCACCGCCAGCTTTTTCACAGTAATTTTGGTTTTTCTGAGGATTACTTTCTGGTAGTTGAGAATAGATTAAACCTAATCCTATTCCCAGTAGGCAGATTGTTAAAATAGTAACAATAAGTATAATCAAGCTCTTATTAGATTGCCTGTTTTGTTTTTTTAATCGCGACTTTGGTGATGCTTCTTGAGCCATTATATTAACATTATAAAATTCCCAAAGTACCCACGTAAGCATCAATGAATGAAGGTAATACAAATATCAGTCCGATCAAAGGTAAAACAAAAAATACAATACTTATGATAAACGTCCAAAGAAAATATTTCCGCATTTTTTCCACGGATTTATATATTTCGTCTATCTTGATTTGTTGATCGCTGATTTTTTGTAAGATTTCTTGTTCCATAAAATAGTTTCTAATTAATTATCTGTATATATTCTATCACTTATCTGAAACTAAAAACACCTCCTGATCCGCCAGCTGTCGGCGGGAAATGTTTTATAGTCAGACAGCCTGTGGTTTTAGCATCTAAATTTATAGTATCAGTGCTGAATCATCAGCAATACTATTCAGGGGTCACCGCAAATATTAGAGATTTAGATAATAGGTTGTCTTCATACCACTCGACTTTAAAATCGCCCAAAGGCCAGGTTGTGGTTGTTGGTCCTGATAAGTCTTTCATGTATGAAGCAGAACTTAAAGTAATGGTGTCGATTCCGGTATAAGCCTGATAGTTGGTAATATTCTCTGTTTTATACAGATGTCCCTCATTGTACCATTTGACCGTGAAAATTATTCCGGATGGAGTGTTTGAAGGTATTTCAGCGGCGGCCACAAAAGGTTCGGCCATGGGAGAATAGAAATCAACTGGGATTTCAGGCGTAGGCGATCCCATAATACCCATGGCTATGTAGATTTTGCTGATGTATTTTACTGCTGGCTTTGACTCGGAAGGCTTTTTATATTTTTCGTAATAGGCCAGTGCCGCGGCCGCATCTTTGTTAAGCACGTAATCAGACCAGATGTCGAGTTCAGCTACCGGAGAATCCGTATATTTTGATCCGGTGTAGATATCCTTGATAATTATTTTAACATAGCTGGTATCCTTGGTCGGGAACTCAATGAAATGCATACCATATTCGTCAGTCAGCTCGCTGGTGATTGTGGATCCGTCAGAAAATTCCAGCTCCGCTGTTTTGATCCGGTTGTTTTCCTGATAGAGGTCAGGGTTCTTGGCAAAACCCGGAACAATGCCCAAGGTATTGATCCGGCCCGGAGCCGAAAATTGCATCTTTATCCATTCGCCTATGCCGTTGCTTTCGACTCCCTCTACCCAGGATGTGGAAAAATCTTGATCGATAACTTGTTTGGGCGAATAGTCATAGACGGATCCGCCTGAAAGTGTGGAAGAGGCTGTAACTACTGTTTCAGCGAGCGGCGGCATCAACGGATTAACGTATTCAGCCGTAGTGCTGTTGGTGTCAGTATTCTCATTGATATCGGCCTGCTGGTCAGAGTTAATGCTTACAGAAATATTGGAATTGCCATTTTCAGAACTATTGATATTCTCATTGCTAACGACATTGGTATTCGTGATTCCACTATCAATGCTTATACTTCGATTCTCATTCATATCTGTTTCTGCCGATTGCTTGTTGACGGTTGTACTAGTCATTTCAAAGGAATCCGTTTTCCTAAAAAGAAAAAAAGCTCCAAAAAGAGCTCCAATCACAATAACCATGACTACTATCCAAATCAGTTTGTTATTCGAT
>JAHJEX010000088.1 GCA_018825385.1 Patescibacteria group bacterium | reverse complement strand
TTGTTTCAAATTGATTTTCTCTCATAACTTTACCATTTTAATTTTCTTAAATACCCTGAATCTTTTTGGCATAAATTAAGTATAGAATACAATAGGGAATTAAACAAAAAACCGAGCATCAGCTCGGAAATGGGGCCCCCGGACCCGCCTCTGGCGGGTTTGGGACAGCGGGATAGTTGTAGAAAGTGGAGTAAACGCACTTGTGCGGGTACATAACCTGAAGCAACTAATCACGCGACATGGTGGGCGATACTGGATTTGCCAGCCTACGGCTGGTCCGCCTTTGGCGGAAACCTCTGACCTCCATCCCGCGTCCGCGGGATCAACCCCGTCTTTCGACGGGGCAAGCGTAGCGCTCCAACTTCGCCCCGTATCTTCTGGTGGGTTCGGGAGGACTCGAATCCTGAAACAAGTTCAGGACAGGCTCTCTGACCTCCACAATGTCAACCCCGTCTTTCGACGGGGCAAGCGTAGCGCTCCAACTTCGCCCCGTATCTTCTGGTGGGTTCGGGAGGACTCGAACCTCTGACCTCCACAATGTCAATGTGGCGCTCTAACCAGCTGAGCTACGAACCCATATGACAACAATGCTAATTACAAATTATCAAGACGATTAGTTTAACCTCGAAGCAAGGCGGGCGAGAGCTACGGACCCGAGCGATTGCTTTCAATTTGATGCAGGAACAAATGGTGGGTGCGGATGCCTGCCTGCCCTGCCTACCGGCAGGCAGGCGGCAAGGCAGGGACTTGCCCGTCTCGCCTTGGCGGCGAGCCGAGGCGGAAACCATCGACCCCGTACAATCTTCCCCTTCGATAAACTCAGGGTCAGATTTACGGGGCATGCCTCTCCTATATAAATTCTTGTGATACAGAAGAGAAGTATAAGAACAAATGGTGGGTGCGGATGGACTTGAACCATCGACCTCTTCATTATCAGTGAAGTGCTCTAGCCAGCTGAGCTACGCACCCTCCATTTGTTCTCTTTCCAATTTTTCAAAAGTATAATGCCTGTCCGTCGTAGCTTTAGCGCAGGTGGAAGCTACGCACCCATCATTTGTCTCCGACATTTTCTGAAATAACAGTACAATGCTATCAAAAAAGATTGGTTTTGACAAGACATTTATACTATATCTGAGATGTCCAGTCAACAAATAAACCAATCTTTTTTTCTCTTTGACAACTAAAAGGTGATAGAAATACTGTTTCTAATAAAGAAACTAACGTCAAAGTGTAAAGTTCAAGAAATTCTTGAACCTCGACCATCTTGAATTACAGTATAACTGCTCTTCAATACTCCCTAGAAAGGAGGTGATCCATCCACAGCTTCCGCTACGGATGCCTTGTTACGACTTCGTCCCTATTATCGATCCTACCTTCGGCCCAGTAAACTGGGACTTCGGGTATTACCGACTCTCTTGACGTGACGGGCGGTGTGTACAAAACCCGAGAACGTATTCAACGCGCCGTGGCTGATGCGCGTTTACTAGTGATTCCAGCTTCATGAGGTCGAGTTTCAGACCTCAATCCGAACTGAGACTAGGTTTGATGGGATTAGCTCCACGTTACCGTTTCGCAAGACCCATTGTTACTAGCCATTGTAGCACGTGTGTCGCCCAGGGCGTCAGAGGACCATGCTGATCTGACGTCATCCCTTCCTTCCTCCCCCTTAAAGGGGGCAGTCTGACATGAACAATTTAACATATCACAGGGGTTGCGCTCGTTTCCGGACTTAACCGTACATCTCACGACACGAGCTGACGACGACCATGCAGCACCTGTCACTAGGCTCCTTTGCAGGCACATTCTCCTTTCGGTGAATTTCCTAGGATGTCAAGCCCTGGTAAGGTTTCTCGCTTATTGTCGAATTAAACCACATGCTCCACCACTTGTGCGGGTTCCCGTCAATTCCTTTGAGTTTTAGCCTTGCGGCCGTACTCCCCAGGCGGGATACTTAACGCGTTAGCTTAGGTAAACGATACTGAAAGGGTCGAGACTTCCAATACCTAGTATCCATCGTTTACGGCGTGGACTACTGGGGTATCTAATCCCATTCGCTACCCACGCTTTCGTTCGTATAGTGTCAGGAGTATTCTAGCAAACTGCCTTCGCCTTTGGTGTTCTTGCTGATATTAACGCATTTTACTACTACACCAGCAATTCCGTTTGCCTCTCCTACCCTCTAGCTATAAAGTATCGAAAACGGGCTTAAGGTTGAGCCTTAAGATTTTATTTTCGACTATCATAGCCACCGTTGAACTCTTTACGCCCAATAAATCCGGATAACGCTTGCCACCTTCGTATTACCGCTGCTGCTGGCACGAAGTTAGCAGTGGCTTATTCCTAAAGTACCATCAAAAATTTTTCCTTTAGAAAAGTAGTTTACACCCCAAGGGGCGTCTTCCTACACGCGGCGTCGCTCCTTCAGCCTTTCGGCCATTGAGGAAGATTCTCGACTGCAGCCTCCCGTAGGAGTCTGGGCAGTGTCTCAGTCCCAGTGAGGCGGGTCATGCTCTCACACCCGCTATTCGTCATCGCCTTGGTGAGCTTTTACCTCACCAACAAGCTGATAAACCATAGGCCCCTCTTTATCCGAAAAATCTTTACCCATTTTATCTGGGATAAAATGGACACATCGGCTATTAGCCCAGATTTCTCCGAGTTATGGCCGAGATAAAGGTAGGTTACCAATGTGTTACGCACCCGTTTGCCACTCCCCCACACCATTACTGTGAAATTTTTACAGTAATGGTGTGGGGGCGTTCGACTTGCATGCCTAAGACACGCCGCCAGCGTTCATCCTGAGCCAGGATCAAACTCTCAATTAAAGAATTTTCCGCTTTGCAGAATCCCAGCCAAAGGCTGATCCGCCTCTGGCGGAAAACTCTCATTTAGTGTACCTAAACCACTTAAGATAAGCGCATTTAGATACTGAGTTTTTGTAGCTCTTGCTAAATTGGTTTAAAAAACCAATTTCTTGTTTTAAGTTGAATTGACGTTTTTTGTGATTTCTATCACCTTTTAATTGTCAAAGTCCATTTTTCTCCACACTTGTGAAATTACTCATGCGAGCGAAGAAAAAACAGAGATGTCCAATTCTGCATTCGGCATCACTGTTTTTTCTCCAAAACAATTTAATGTACTTTTTTTGGTATTTCTTGAGGCGTTTTCGTTAAGATTTAGCTAACTTTAGCGAAATAACGCTATGCGTTGTGTGTAAATGAATAATAGACTATTATTGCAATCATGTCAATGCAGGCATATCCACAAATAATACCCATGTTCAGCATTATTCAAACATTGGATCTAGCTTTTTTTTGTTTATCACCCAGCTGATAATTGCGACCACAAACGTCAAAACTCCAAATACCGTAATAATCCTTTCTACAGGATAGATACTAGCTAAGTATCCCACTAACAGTATCACAGGCAGTCCAATAAAATTCATAACCATTGTGAGATTACCAAATACCCTACCCCGTTTTCCTAATTGAGTTTCTTCCTGAAGCATAGTCTGGGCGGAAACAATAATTGCCACGTCAGCCATACCTGAGAGGAATGTCAAAATCATTACATAACCTATCAGTACCCCATAGAAATTTGCGGAAAAACCAAAATCTGCACCTTGCTTTTCTATAAACTCATAAACCGGCAATAAGGTGAGAGTGAAAGCATTTACAAGTATACCAGCATTTATTATTTTTCGTTTTGATATTTTATTCTTCAGTCGATTTGCAAGTAAGGCACCAAAAAGTGCTCCTAAAGCAACGGGCGTAATAAGGAAGTAACTTATCTGATCCACATTCATGTGCAAAAAATTTAAAGCGAAATCCGGAACCAAAGCAACAACACCACGCTCAACGGCAAATACAAATGCAATTTGTAACACTGTAGTTAATATCAAATAGTTATGCCGAATAAATGATAATCCCTCTCTTAGTTTTTTTATTGCAGAACGCAGACTATGTTTTACCGTCTTACTAATTTCCTCCTTATCTTTGATATGATAGTCCAACGCCGGAAGAAGAGTATTCATCAATGCGGCTAGAAAGAAAAGAGTTACAAGAAAATAATAAGTTCCTTCCCCAAACCACACCAGAAAAGGGCCAGCTAATGAATAGCCGATTAAAAAACTAGCATATAATGTAAAAAGAAAAAGAGTGTTTGCTGAAAACAAATTCTCTTTTTTTGTTAGAGTCGGAATACTAGCATTCATTGCCGGTCCAAAAAACACTTCGATAAATGCTACTAAAAATGCGAAAACCAAGATGGCGTGATATGAATCGCCAAAAAATATTAATCCCAAAACTACAACACCTCTAAGCAAATTAGAGATTATCATAATGAATTTTCTATTCAAACTATCAGCCAGAACCCCAGCCATACTACTAAAAAGGATTGGTGGAATTGTAATTAATGCTACCAACAAACTAACTATAAAATTTGATTCAGTTATTTCAAATATTTTTAGTACCAAAACAAAATTCAGCATGTGCCCGGCAGGCTGCGAAAAAGACTGAGCTAACCACAGCTTAACGAAATTCCGATTGGACAATAGACCAAATGATCCTTTTATCTGCAACTTAAACATTTTTACCTCTTCTTGATTTAGCTTTTTTTACTTGTTCTTCTCTCCATTTAGCAATTTTTTTGTGATCTCCAGAAAGCAAAACTTTAGGAACAGCCCATTTGTTAAATTTTTCCGGTCTGGTGTATTGGGGAAATTCTACATAATCCTTCCCTCTAGAGAACGAATCATCTAGCGCGGAATCTTTATGTCCTAAAACGCCGGGAATAAGACGGGAAACAGCTTCAATTATTACCATCGCCGGTAACTCTCCACCACTTAGAACATACGGGCCAATTGATACCTTCTCATCTATTATTTTCTCCACTCTAGCATCAATACCCTCATACCGACCGCAAATAAATGTCATTTGATCCAGCAGTGCATACTTCTTTGCTCGGTCATGGTCAAACTGTTTACCGGCAGGATCTAGAAGAATAATTTTTGAAATCTTTTTTTGCCTGATTTTTTTTAGTGTCTTGTAAATAGGATTAATCTTCAATACCATGCCCGGTCCGCCGCCATACGGACGATCATCTACTTTATGATGTTTGTCCGCAGTTGCCTTTCTTATATCGTGGATATGAATAGAAACCAGTTTCTTTGACTGGGCTCTTTTTAAAATTGTTTCATTAAAATATGAATCAAATATGTCTGGAAATATAGTCAGGATATCGAATTTCATAATGGCAAAAAATTGTTCAAAAACAAAAACCGCATCTGAATTATATCACAGAATACGGCCTCTGTCGTTTCCTATAAACGCTATTTTATAGCTTTAGATCGTCAATTGCGCTTGTGTCTTCCTCCACTGCTTCTGCTGGTGGTGATGTTGGTGAAGAAGTCATTGGTCGGGGTGGTTTACGAGATCCTTCCGGTTCGTAAATCTTTAAATTAACCCTTGCCTGATTCTTTGCTCCGACCACTCTCAGAAGAGTGCGGATTGACTTTGCGGTCTGACCATTGCGACCAATCACCTGTCCAAGATCCTTTTGATCAACTTTCAAGGTAATTAGCACGCCCATTTCGTCAACTGTACGTTCAGACTGTACAGCATCAGGGGTATCCACTAATGCTCTTACGACGTACTCAACGAATTCTTGGTCTGTATGAGTTTCTGCCATTTTCTTGTCATTACTGATTAATGTATGTTTAAGGTACTTTCCCTCCCTGCCGACCTTTTTCTAGTACATCCTTTCTTAGTGTAATCGGATTGCTAGATGCAGAGATGTGTAGGTTCAATATATAGAAAAGTAAACTGGTTGTCAAACTATTACTCAGCTACTTATAACGCACTCTACGATAGGCAATAGTTATAGTGAAACAATACGATCCGGATTTAATACACTACCATCATCATCTGGCTCCTGAAAATACATTTTTAGTCCTCCTTCTTTTTTTGCCCACTTTTCATATGGGGGACAAAACGGAGCAGTTGTATACTTGTCGCCTTGAGACCAAGCTTCTTCTGTAACACCGACTTTTTCTATCATTATCATTTTTGCAATTTCTCTGATGAATTCCGGATCTTTTTTCAAATGTTCCCAGACTTCATGCGCTGATGATTCTGGCAACACAATACTAACACGAAGAGCTTGCCCTACTCTATTAGAACAAGAATCTTTATACACCGGCATCTTATCGTCAACTACTTCATAAGTGAGATTAAACGCGCTTTCTGAAGTTCCACCGCTAACTATTTCATTGTGCCTTCTTGGTCGGTATTCTTTGAACTGCGATTTATTTTCTGTTTTTCCCATCATACCCATTAGTCCCTTTCGAGGCACATCCACATTCTCATATTCTGCCATTATATCTGGTACGAGCTTCATAACCTCATTGACACCAGCATCATGGAAACGTTCTTTTCCATCACGACTCATAAGTTGGGTATCACGCCATTCATTTCTATTAATCCTCCTATCATCTGGAACAGTAGCAAAACCTGAATAACCACTAGGGCTATATTTTCCTGGAAGAGAAGTATCGACAATTGAACTACCATGTTCACGAATCACCTCGAGAATTCTTTGTCTTTCCCCTTCAATTCCTGTTTCGTATTCCGACGTAGCAGGCTGACCACTAGAAATACGTTCTCGTGCTTCTTCAAGTTTTCTTTGGGCATTAGTATCAGGCAATTCCTCAGTAGCTGTTAAATCTATTTCATTATCAACACCACCTTCTACTGCGGGTTCAGGTGTTTTAGGATCTTGCTTCCTATCATTACCTTCCTGACCGCGATTCGGCATATTGTCATATCTCATTTTAGGACTCATATTTATTGTAATTGTATTTAGTTAATAACCTTATTATAACACTATCTTTTAGTCAATCAAAAAACCACCTCACATATGTGGAGTGGTCTTTGTTGAATTCTATTTAGGTTCTTCTACTTTATCTTCAGGTTTTGACTCTTCTTCCTTAATTTCTTTCCCTCCACTTTGGTCGGGACTTTCAGCTTTAGGAGCCTCTTCTTTCTTGTCCTCAGATCTAGGTTCTTCTTTTTTCTTTTCTACTTTTTCTTCAGCTTTAGGAGGATCTTCTTTCTTATCGTCATTCCCTTGACTTTGCTCGGGATCTTCGGCTTTTTTCGCTTCAGCTTTTGGTTCTTCCTTTTTTTCCTCTTTTGGTGCTTCTGCTTTTACTTCGCCTTCTTTTTTCTTTTTTGTAGGCCTGCCTTTAGGAATTTTCTTTCCTTCAATAATTCCCTTCTCTACCAGCATATTATGAACAGTATCAGAAGGCATAGCACCTTTTGAGATCCAATGTTTTATTCTTTCCTCATTTAATTGAAGGCCATTTTCAGAATCATCATGAGGATTATAAAAGCCTACTTTTTCAAGATAGTCTGAAGCCGTTGCTTTTGATTTTTCCTGTACCACAATTCTGTATTGCGGTTTATTTTTTTGTCCAACTCGAGTTAAACGTATAGTTACCATAACTGATTTCTTATGTTATTTGTTATTAGATACGCACGCCCCGAACAGTTCTGAAATTATGAAGAACTGGTGAACGGGTAAAATGATACTACCGAATTATCTATTATGTGTCAATATATCGACTCTAAGTGATATTACCCTCTTCATCAACATCTTCCATTCTTACACTCAATAGCTTTGACACACCGTCATCTCCCATAGTAACCCCATACATAAGCACGGCATGATGCATAGTCGCTCTATTATGAGTAATTGCGACAAACTGAGTCTTATGGGATAAATCATTCAAAATCTGAGCATATCGCATAGAATTTGCTTCGTCTAGCGCTGCATCCACCTCATCTAATACACAGAACGGGGGTGGGTTGTTGGCGATAATAGCACAGATCAGTGCTATCGAAGCCATAGCCTTTTCTCCTCCTGATAACATGTTTAAATCGGAAAGTTTTTTCCCTGGTGGGCAAGCAACTATATCTATTCCAGTTACTACTTTGTCTCTTTTGACTGCTTTTGGTAATACCTCATCGTCATCTTCAGATTCACCATTTGCATCCTCTTCTTTGGGTGGCGCTATTTCTTCTTTATGCAGCTGCAACGATGCTTTCCCACCATCAAAAAGAGATTTAAAATACTTTGTAAATTCATGATTGATCTTTTCAAATGCATCTTTGAATTGCTTCTTTATCTTTTCATCAAGCTCCTCTATTACTTTCTCTAGAGAAACGCTTGCCTCTTTCAGATCCTTAATTTGTGTTGTTAAAAACTCATTTCTTTCTGAAGTACTTTGGTATTCTTCATTAACTGTTGGATCAATCCCACCAATCAGTTCTAGCTGGTGCTTTAGTCTTCGGATATTCTCCACTCTCTCGGAATATGAAACATCTTTATACTCTGAATCTAAATCAATCTTTAAACTAGTTACAGCTTGGGCTTCTTTTATTCCAAGGTTTTCTTGTATTTCATTTTCTAAATCTTCTTTTTTAGTTTCGATGCGGGCAGTTTCTACATTGTTTGCATTAACCTGATTTATAACGTTGTTCAACTCATTCTGCTTTTCCTGCATCTCCTGTTGTTTTTTCACCAACTCATCTTTCTTTACCTGTTCTTCTTTATTGAATGAATCAAGCTTGATTTGAATACTTTCAATTTTTTGATCAACATCGTGCAGTTTCTTCTTGAGCGTAACTTCTTCTTCTTTAATCAGCCTACGCGCTGAATCAGGGTCGTTTGAGGCAGTCTGTGCTACCTTAAGTTCGGCCAATATCTTATTCAATTCCGCCTCAACTGAATCAATTTCCTTTTTTACGTGCTTTGTTTCACTTTCTGCTTCTTGAAACTGAATTTGTCTTTGATGGATTTCGTTTACCAAATTGTCTCTCGTTTTCAATAAAGTGGAAATCTTTTTCTGAAGATCAGACAAATCTTCAGTACGTTTTTCGGTTTGGACACTACATATCTGACTCTGTAATTCTTCTAACTGATTCATGATATAGCCAGCGTCATCCTTCATCCTGGGAAGTTCATCTATGCTTTCAATTGTTTCCAACTGCTTCCATAGTTCTTTTTGTCTTGCATAGATTTTACCGATTATATCTTGAAAATGAGGAAGATTTAATTCAGGTTTATTTTGAAGTTGAGAAAACCCCTCTTCCAGTTCTTTTTCTAATTTTGTAAATTCGTCCACAACATTCTGCTGTTGTAGCGCCTGATTTTCTAATAGATCTTTTTCCTTTTTTAGCCGCTCTTCTAATACTAACAACTTTTGCAATAATATTCCTTTGTTTTGTGATAACTCTTCTTTCTTTTTCTCAAGCCAAGCCAAATCACTTCTACCCACCTCTATATGCTTCAGTGCTGATTTTCCTTTAAGCACCGCTTCTTCCTGCAATAAGCGGTTCTTTTCTGCCTGATAAGACTGATATTCAGTTTGGTACTGCTGGAAAAGCTGTCCTCTGGTATCTTCTTGGGCAATTTGATTAACTGCTTTTTGTATATCAGCTCTTTCATTTTCTAATTTCTCTTGTTCAGAATACAGCTGATCATACTTTCCCTTCTGTACATCATATTGCTGTTCCAATTCACCCCAAAGAATAGAATAATGTGTTTGCTGAATAATTACCAATTCTTTTTCAACCTCTCCCCTGCGTTCTAGCTTTTTTACTTGTCTTGTTAGAGAACGAAGTCGCGGCGCTATCTCTTGTAATAGCATTTCAGTTTGTTGCAAATTCTCGTCAGTTCTGATCAATTTATTATTCGCCTGGTCTCTTTTGATTTGATATTGCTTAACGCCCGCTGCCTCATCAAAAAAATCTTTTCTTTCTTGGGGCGTAGAGGTAAGAACCGTCTCTATCATTCCCTGACCAATTACACTGTAGCTTTTCTGACCAAAATTAGCTTTTGCAAGTAACATAAGAATATCCTGCAATCTTGATCGGGAATTATTTATAAAATATTCTCCCTCGCCGTTTTGATAGACACGACGGGTAATAATCAGTTCAGAATAATCAATCGGAGCTTTCCCATCCTTATTATTGATATACATGCTTACTTCGGCCATCCCCAGGCGAGATTTTTTTCCGGAACCGGAAAAGATAACATCTTGTGATTTTTTTCCTCTTAAAAGCTTTAAACTTTGTTCACCCAAAACCCATCGGACAGCATCAGCAATGTTGGATTTCCCCGAACCATTTGGTCCCACCACAGCACTGATCCCTTTGTTGAATTTCAGAGTAGTCTTGGTTGCAAATGACTTGAAGCCTTGGATATCTAGTCGCTCAAGATACATAATTTTTTATATTGCTTTTATTAATAATATTCTATCAGTCTATAAATAAACAGTCCCAAGATTGTTATCCCAATGGTCAATTTCACTATTGTTCCTCCAACAAAACCAATCAAAGTATATGATTTAAATTTAATTTTGAAAGCTTCGTCACGACCGGAATATACTTCGCCTATTACCGCGCCAATAAATGGACCAATCAACAGCGCAGGTAACCAACCAAACATAGACCCGATTATTCCGCCCAGAATCGCTCCTACAAATCCCCATTTACTTGCATTATATTTGTGGGCACCCCAATATCGAGAAACATATTCTAATACAAAAGCGGCAAATGTCAGCAAGCTTATTATGAGAATATGGTCTAACCCTATCACTTCAAATTGAGTGACCCCTGCATACAAGGAAAAAGCTACCCACATTAGAATAATTCCCGGAAAGAATGGAAATATAATTCCAAGCAATCCGATCACCATAATAACTCCGCAGGCAGTAGCAAAGAAAGCTTGCGAAAAATCCATATTATTCCCAGTCTTTAGCTTTTAGCGCGTTTTGTGCTGCCGACAACTGTGCAGCCTGTTTACTTGAACCTTCTCCTTCAGCGATTAACTCTTTTTCAAACCATACCCCAATTACAAAGTGCTTTTTATGATCAGGACCACTTTCCTTTATTACCTTATAAACCGGAGTAATCCCTAATTTTTCCTGACTCATTTCTTGAACCAGGCTTTTTGGGTCTCTATACAACTGATTCTCTAATATATTTTCCAGGCGGATTAGGAAGTTACCTTCTATGAACTTGCGGGCCGTCTCAAGCCCTTGATCTAAATATATTGCACCTATTATTGCCTCGCAAGCATTGGCCAAAATCGTTTGTTTGGCTTTTGGCGTTTTATCATTTGATTCGCCTTTGCTTAAGTACAAATATTTTTCAATTCCAAGATCAGTTGCAACCAGCGCCAACTGTTCGCTGCGAACCAAGCTCGCCCTCCAATTTGTAAGTTCTCCTTCTGGTTCTGAATAATTTTTGAATAAAAATTCCGTTACAACCACTTCTAAAACAGCATCACCTAAAAATTCTAGCCTCTCGTTATTTCCTACACTAAAAGAAGGATGCTCATTTAAGAAAGAACGATGCACCAGTGACTGCCGCAAAAGTTCTTTTTTTTGAAATTTAACTCCTAATTTTTTTTCTAATGTTGATAAATCTTTTTCCATTGAAACATTTACTCCACCACTCTCTTGCCTATTTGTCTTTACCACTCTTTAAAAAGATTTTTTGAGAGATAAAAGCAGTTAGAAAGAGATATTATGATTATTCGTTATTGGATTCTTGAGAGATTTTTTTTCCCTCTTCACTTTCTTCCATCTTTTTAAATATTGTCCCTAATACACCATTAACAAATTTTCCTGAGGATTCTCCACCAAATGTTTTTGCCAGTTCAATAGCTTCATTGATCGCCACTTTTGGAGGGATTTCTGGTGAAAATTTTAATTCAAAAATTCCAATTCTCAGGACATTGCGATCAACTACCGTAATCTGATCTAACGGCCATTCAGGAGCATAGGTAGTAATTAACTGATCAATTTCCCTCTGGTTTTCTATAACACCGTTGACTATACTCTCGGAGAATCCTTTGTCATCAAAGTCAGGGGCAAATTCCTTTAAATTATGTTGTAGTACCTTGACTACATCGTCTTTTCTCTCATTAAAGTCCCATTCATAGAGACTTTGCATAGCAATGGTTCTGGCGAGATGTCTATTAGACATAATTATTTCTTTTTATTATCTTTTTTGGTTTCTTTTTCCTTATCCGTTTTTTTTGTGCTCTTTTTTGTTTTCTTTTTTCCCTTCTCTTTCTTAGAAAGTACATCAATTACTTCTCGTCCCCTGTAAGTACCACATTTTGCACATGCATGATGCGGACGGACAGGACTTTTACACTTTTTGCATGTGGAAAGTGCCCCTTTGTTCAAAGCATGGTGACTGCGACGACTTTTTGAGGATGAGCTTGTTGTCTTTTTCTTTGGTAATCCCATATTATTCCTTTTTAATAACTTATAAAGTCTATCGTGATTTACTCACAATGACAAGAAATACATTACTATACAAACGTAACGCTGGCAACCTTGTCGTCCTTTTCTTTGAAACGCATTAGTTTTACTCCTTGAGTGGCTCTACTGAGCACAGAAACACTCTTTATCGGAAGTCTTATTACCTGCCCTTTCATCGATATAATTATCAAGTCTTCTTCTTCTAATTTAGCATTCACTATAAATGAAGTTACTACTTTTCCTGTCTTTGGAGTTATTTTAGCGGTTTTAATACCAGAACCCCCTCTGTTTTGCACTTTATAGCTAGAAACGCTAGTTCTTTTACCGAATCCATTTTCCATCACAACCAGTGCTTGTTCGTTAGTCTGATTTTTAATACCAATAATTAAATCCATTCCCACAATTTCGTCATTTCCTTTCAGTCGAATTCCCCTTACTCCAGAGGCGTTTCTTCCCATAGATCTAATATCTTTTTCCTTGAAACGAATAGCTTGGCCTTCAGAAGTCACCAAAATAATATTGTCTTCTCCTGAAGAAGGCTTAACCCACTCTAGGAAATCTTCTTTCCTAAGTTTTATTGCTATTAATCCAGATCTTCGTACTTTTTCAAAATCCTTTATATCAACTTTCTTAATAATTCCTTTTCTTGTAACCATTACCAAATATTTGTAGTTAGCAGCATCTTCTAAAGGAATAGCTTGAGATACTTGTTCATCTGGTGCTAATTGCAAAAAGTTCACCATTGCCTGACCCTTTGCCGTTCTAGATACTGAAGGTATATCATATGCTTTAAGTTGGAATACCCTGCCTTTGGTAGTGAAGAATAATATATCTGCATGAGTATTTGTAGAGAATATATCTCTAACGACATCTAACTCTTTTGTTGTTAATCCAATTACCCCCTTGCCACCTCTGCTCTGAGTTTTAAACATGGTAGGATCCTGGCGCTTAATATAGCCATCGCGTGTCATTACAATTATTGTCGACTCATTAGGGATAAGATCCTCCTGAGTAAATTTGTCCACAGGATTAGCAAATACCTTCGTCTTTCGCTCATCTCCAAATTTTTCTTTAACCTCAGACAATTCTTTCTTAATTATGTCTAGAATTTTCTTTGGAGAAGCCAGAATGCTTTTTAAGTCTTTGATTATTTGAATTTTATCTTTAAGTTCCTGTTCGATCTTTAATCTTTCAAGTCCTGCCAGTTGTTGCAGTTTCATCTCTAAGATTGCTGTTGCTTGCAGATCAGACAATTTGTATTTAGCACGGAGTTGTTTATGTGCTTCTTCTTTGTCTTTGGATTTTTTTATTAGTTTAATAACAGCATCCAGATTAACTAGAGCTTTTTTCAGCCCCAGTAAAATATGTTCGCGGTCCTGTGCTCTATCCAGTTCATACTGACTTCTTCTTCGCACTACTATTTGACGATGTTTAAGATATTCATCAATTATCATCTTTAGATTCAAAACACGAGGCTGAATTCCATCAACTAATGCCAGCATATTTACATGGAAAGTACTTTGAAGAGCTGTATGGGTAAATAACCTATTTAATACTTTCTTCGGGTAAGAATCTTTTTTCAGTTCTATTACAATACGAACACCAGTGCGATCCGACTCATCACGCAGATCTCTTATCCCATCTATCTTTTTATCTTGGATCAAGTGAGCAATTTTTTCTATCAGATCCGCCTTGTTAACCTGATAAGGAATCTCATGTACAATAATTTTAAAATTGCCTTTTTCATCCTCTTCTATTTCTGTATTAGCCCGAATAACAACTCTGCCTTTGCCGGTTGCATATGCTTGTTTTATTTCCTTAATATCATAAATGCTCCCACCGGTCGGAAAGTCCGGTCCTTTTACAAACTCCATTAAATCTTCAACTACGGCATCCGGATGTTCAATAACATGACTAATCGCATCTACTAATTCACTTAGATTATGAGGTGGAATATTCGTGGCCATACCTACTGCGATTCCCATTGTTCCGTTAAGGAGCAAGTTTGGTAGTCTAGCTGGCAGTAATTTTGGTTCCATTTTAGAACCATCATAATTTGGGATGAAGTCCACTGTATCTTTATCAATATCAGACAACATTTGGTCAGAAATAGATTCTAACTTTGCTTCCGTATACCTCATAGCAGCAGCCATATCACCGTCCATTGAACCGAAGTTACCTTGCCCATTTACCAGAGGATAACGAAGAGAAAAATCTTGCGCAAGACGTACCATGGAATCATATACAGCCTGATCACTATGAGGATGATATTTACCCAAGACTTCACCGACCACTGTTGCAGACTTTCTAAATTTCGCAGTAGATCTCAACCCTATGTCCCACATTGCATAAAGAATTCTCCTGTGGACAGGTTTCATGCCATCACGAACATCCGGTAATGCACGAGAAACAATTACTGACATTGCATAATCCAAATAGGATTCCTTCATTTCATCAACCAAAAAGCGTTCCTTAATTCTGGAAACTTTACTTTCTTCGATAGGTTGTTCTTTCTTAATCGTTTGACGCGGTTTGCGTGTTGCTTTCTGTTTCGCCATGCGGTTGTTAAGTATTAAATTTTATTTATTAGAATTACTATTTGCATTTTCAAACTCAGGGAAGACTTTACCTCGCAATTCGAGAACTTCTTCACTTACCTCCTCTTCTTCAATTAATTTCAACTGCAATTCTTGAAGTTCTGAATACGCATCTTTGACATCATCAACCCCTGTATCTACCACATTAAAGATTCGATTAAACCCTTTTGATATTTCATCTAAGCCTCCTCCTCGTTTGCTTAAATCATCTTCAAGGGAAAACCGCAGAAAGAAAACCCAGCCAACAACTATTATTACCATGAAACCACTAACCAGCCCCCACATAAGAGTGCGCTTTGCTTGTTGTGCGACAGGGAAAGTTTCTAATTTTTTCTTTTTGTTTTTTGATCTCGAAACATTTTTCTTCCTAGAAGATCTATGCTTACTTCTTTTGATCGGTGCCTTTTTTGCGGAGTCGAGTGATTTCATAAATAAACTTTTTATTGTGGTTGCAAGATTGTGACTTGCATGTCATCTTGGGGAAGTTCTTTCTTTTTGATCGTTAAACGATCTTCCAGTTTTTCAATACCATTCACACCCATTGCTTTCTTGAAATTATCTATTGTATCTCGCTTTTCTGTCAGACCACTAATCTTATAGTGCATTGGGATTACTATTCGTGGTTCAATTTGACTTATCACTTCAGAAGCCTTTTTAGCATCTAAAACACCGTTGTCTCCTACAGGAATAAAAAGTACATCCAACCCCTCCAGGCTCTCAAGTTGCTGGTCAGTAAGGGCACCATTCAAACTGCCTAAATGTCCCATAGAAACACCCTCCATCTCAATCCAGTAAACAGTAATGGGTGAATTGCCATTTTCGTGTTCTATTGCAATCCCTTTTACATAAACCTGTTTTGCCTCATATTCTCCTGGTCCGTCAATTATTAGGGCATCAGTTTTCAGCTTCCCTGGATTATATTCGGGATTACTAATTGTAACAATATCTATATTTGCAAACCTGGGTTGTTTAAGACCACTTTTTTTACTAACTGGGTCCGTTATAACTTGCACATCTCGAGATTGGATTTTAAAACAGCTTTGACCAAGCCATGTAATAAACATATTATAAGTATTTTTCTTAAGTCAATTAGGTGATTTTCTTCTCCTAAGATAGCACGAAAACAGTGAAAAGTAAAGTAAGAAAGGCTCTCATTTTCAGCCCTTTTTCCACAATATTTCTTCAAATTTATTCTAGATTGCCATATCGTCTAAATCTCCGTCATCACCCTCTTCTTCTGGCTTAGAAAATTCACCAGCATGCTCTGCTTCCGGCATTTCGGCAGATTTTTGTTCTGCCCGTCTATTTTGTAAAGCTTCGCCTTCTGCGGCTGTAATCATTTGCTCCATCCCCATTTCCGGGTTCTCAATTCTGGCTACTGTTCCGCCAATTCCTCCTCGCAATGG
>JAHJEX010000087.1 GCA_018825385.1 Patescibacteria group bacterium | reverse complement strand
GCTATCACAATTCGGCCGTCACCGGATCCTAAATCTACGGCAATGTCTCCTTCTTTAATCTTTGCTAGCTCAATCATCTTCTTTACACCTTTTTTTGCACTGGGTGCAAAAGGAGCACCCGTTACGAAAGGAATACCAAAAGAGATAATAAATATTAGTAGGAGTATTATTAGAATGATTTCGATAGTGAGTACAAAGTAAATCATATCTTAAAAACAATCAGCAATATTAATTATTCTGTTTATATATAACTAATCCCCACCCTGCAGAAATAATCATCAAACCTCCAAATACCATATTCAGAGTTATGTCATCACCTAACAATACTATACCAAAAAGAACACCTGCTATCACTTCCCAGTAACCAATTAGAGAGTATTGGATAACCTTCAGTTTTTTTAGTGCTCTGAATAAGAGTACAAAACCTAGAATACCCACTAGGAAACCATAATGACCAATAGCTAGCAATGACTTGCCTAAGGTTAATCCTTCGTTACTGAAAAAAATAAAAGGAAAGAAAATTACTGCTCCTAATATGCTTTGGTAGAATATTGTTTCCGTTGGGCTATATTCATCCAGTTTTTTCTTGAAGATTACCACAGTCACGGCGAATAATGCTGCAGAAGCTATCATAATTAGCATTCCTACTAAATCAGTATTCGAAAAAGAAAGCTCTTGATTACTCATTATTACTATCACTCCAAAAAAAGCTAGTGATATGAGCAACCATTCTTTCAGTTTGGCCTTTTCCTTAATGAAGATTACTCCAAAGATGCTACTGAATATTGGCCAGGTATAAAGCATAATGATCCCATTGGCAACACTAGTATAACTAAAGGCCAGGAAGTAAAGAAACATTCTGCTCGCATTGAAAGCAGATGCCACTAGCATCAACTTAAAGTTTCCTCGAAGTATCTTTTTCTTTTTGTAGAACTTTATGAAGAAGAATAGCACAAAGGCTGGTACGGCTAATCTGAAAAAAGTGATTACTTCTGGTTCAAGTTCTAACAACTTCAAAAGAACGCCATTGAATGCGCCAATGGTTAGGGCGATGATCATGCCAAAATATGGGTTTGATTTCATTCACCTATTATACCAAAAAAATGCGATTCCAGGGGAAACTTTTCCAATTGGAACTGGACAAAAGCACTGGATACTTTATAATGCTTATACGTAATTGTATATAAATGAAACCAAAGAACCAAAAAGTATTAATCTTAACTGGCCCAGGTGGATCTGGTAAGACAACAATAGCCAATCTTTTCGTGAAGAAATGCGGATTCGTGTTGCTTGATGGTGATAATGTTGATACGGAGTTCTTCTCTAAAGGAGAACAATGGTTTCCAGAAAATTCGAAAAAACTTCGTGAAGCACATAATAAAATTCTCAAACAAACAAAGGATATGTTTGATAATGGCAAAAGTGTTGTGGTAGATTACATCATATTTGGTCACTACTTAGATTTTTTTGAACAGTTTGGTAAGGAATTTGGGAACAATCTGGATATCAGGATTTTATTCCCGTCACAAGAAGAACTTGTAACTCGTGATAAAGAGCGAAATTGCTGGACGACAGGTGCAGAACGAATAAATACCGTACGAAAAGAATTTAATAACCTTAGAAATAAAGTGGGAAGTGAAAAATTCATAGACACATCAGGTCAAACAGCTAAGGAAACATTTGAAAAATATTTTAAGTGTTAATCGCTCATTACTGCTTTTGGATGTTCTACTAAGAACCGTTCTATTCTGTAGAAAAAACTGCTATTCCTTTTGTTAACAAAAGATTGTAAAAGCAAAAAGATAATGGTAAACTAGATTAATTAAATAGATTGCTTATGCCTAAAGTACCAAAATTTGAATGGGAAGACGCATTGGATCCTGAATCCGAAGAATATTCCCCAACAGAAGATGAGCTTAAAGAAGATCATCAGGCAATGTCTTTGATCTCTCAGGAAATTGAATATATTGATGACCAGATAGAGAGGCCAGGAGTGGACCCCTACACAGGAGAAAAAAATATTTTCAGTGTGGAAGACCCAGATGAGACATGGCGCAGACTGCTATATCTAAGAGAAGATGTACTAAGTAAGATTAAAGACCCAGAAAATGCGAGTGCGGCCGAAGAAGGAATTTCTAAAACAGAACAAATTGTCTACAGACAATATATTCCATTTATAGAATCGAAATTACACTTGTTTGCTTGGCAAAATTCACCTCTCGAAAAAAACAAGCCAAGACATCAGATAGACTCGAGGGAGATTGGTATATATTTTGGGCAAGCTCGATCAATTGTTGGTCAGTTTGAATTATCGGAAGAAGAGGAAATAGAATTTACTTCTGAACTTGATAGATTAGAAGAAAAATTTGAAAGATACCAAAAAGAGCCAACACTTTATACTTTTGAGGAAGCAGAAGAAAAGTTACAGCAGGAAATATCAGAAATTGCCGTTAACAAACTTTTCACTGAGAGAACCTTACAGTCAGCTGGGGCATTGGGCAATGAGGCGGACATGGCGGGAAATTTACAAGAATTAGAGAAACTCCTAGAAAAGGCACAGACTCTTAAAGATATTGCTGCAGGGATGTCTGATGGAGAAATAGGGAATAGTTGTAGAGCAAGGGCTCAATCACTCTATAGCTTTGCTGAACGTTTCAAGGTAGAATTTGAATCTTCCCCTGAACTATTAAGAATGCAAGGTCAATTAAGAGATTTACTACAAAGAATAAAAGCCGAGGAAACAGTGCAGAAAGAGGAGCTTGATGATATAGAAGGAAGGCTGTCGGGAATCAGAGCTGGAAATGCTAGTGCAGATTCTCAAGAAATGGCAGATAGATTGGGGAGACTCTTTGAAACAGTCGGTAAGGCATTTAAGGGTGAGCCGTATGATGAGCAGGAAGAACGTTTTGATATTGGAACTGAACAAATCGACTGGGCATGGTCAATATTGGGAGTAGAAAGATACGTATCAGATGGTGATATAAAAAGGGCATACAAAAAATTGGCAATAAAATACCATCCAGATAGAAACAAAAGTGAGGATACTAAGAGAAAGATGCAACAAATTAATGAAGCATACGAATTCTTAAAGAAATTAAAAGGGTTCAAGTAAATACAAATCGCCCTCCAGGGGCGATTTTACTTTTTGGAGCGGGTGAAGGGAATCGAACCCTCGTCTTCAGGTTGGAAACCTGACATAATAAACCATTATACGACACCCGCCCGCCCAATTTTTCTAATAACAATACAGGACATGTTTAATTTCTAAAAAAATTGGGCGGGCACGCCACTTTACACATTTTCTTGGAAATAGTGACGTAATGTTTTTTTAATGTACCTTCTCCCCCAGCCGCTTTTTATATATCCTTCTCTTTCAAGAGCATCTTTTTTATTAGGATAAACCTCATAGTATATTAATTTCCATGGTCTCCATGGAGTAGTATATGTTACTGAACCATTATTATGCTCTTTCAATCTTCTATCTAGATTATTTGCAAAACCATAATACAACCTAAAATCTTTCTTACTTTGCAAAACGTAAACAAAATACATATTACATACTTTAAGTTTTCCATTGATACTTATCAAGATCAATCCAGAAAAGATCTTCTTTTGTTTTGACTTCCACTCCTTCACTTTCTAGAATCATCTTTTGCAAATCTTTTGGATGATCAGAACATGTAGTACTAATTATTCCTTTTCTGTTTATTACTCTTTGCCAAGGGACTTTCTTTGTTTCTGGCTCGGGCAGAACGTGTAGTGCCCAGCCAACCATTCTGGCGCCTCGAGGAGAGCCGGCTAAAGCTGCAATTTGCCCATATGTCGCAACTTTACCTGTAGGTATTTTTTTAACCAGCGCATAAACACGCTGGTAGAAGTTTCTAGTCATAAAATATTAAAGATTTGGGCCCCGCCGAGCTTAGGCTCGGTGGGGAAAGGGGCACAAATGTGTAAGGTGGAGTGAATGCAATCTTTTACAAACACGGAACCTGAAACATTTGATGACCCGTGGTCGGGGTGAGAGGGTTTGCCCCGCCGTTGGCGGGGTCACCCGAAGGGTGAAACCTCATAACTGTTTTACTTTATAGATTACTTACTCTTTAAGTTATCCATTGGTCGGGGTGAGAGGATTTGAACCTCCGATCTCCTGCTCCCAAAGCAGGCGCCTTAAGCCGCTAGGCTACACCCCGTCTTTATAACACATCCCTGGTGCCGACCCGCCTGCCTTGCTGATGCAAGTCTAGCAGGAAGGCACGTAGTCCTTCAGCAAGCTCAGGATAAAATTTTCAGTCTACTGCCCCGTCCGCCAAGTAACGCCTCAAATACACTAAATAATTACTTGCTGGTGCCGAGGGGCAGAATTGAACTGCCGACACATAGATTTTCAGTCTACTGCTCTACCACTGAGCTACCTCGGCACAAGTAAGTAGTTATTTTATTGCTTTTTAAACAGCTTGGCGTTGCGGGTGGATCTACCACTGCCCGCTCGCCATCGCTTACGGCTCCGGTGTAAGCGGGCGAGAGCTACCTCGGCTCTTCGTCAGAATCATATTTCAGCTTTTACTTATCCCACCTTTCGGTGGTATCAGCTCCAGCTTCCACGTGATTCTTCTTCTCCTTTTCAGCTCGGTAGTTTTCTATATTTTCTTGCACACCCGTGTTCCCAAACAGAGTTTGGTGCGTTCCTGACGTGTTTGGTGATTGCCAGGGAAATACTATAAAACTAGTTTTTAAACTGCGCTATGGTGGGCATGGATGCCTGCCTGCCCTGCCTACCGGCAGGCAGGTGGCAAGGCAGGAACTTGCCTGTCCTCCGCAGTAGCTACTGCTACGGAGGATGGAAACCATCGACCCCCACGTTACCTGCCCGCCGAACTAAGACGAACAGAATTACTTTTATAAATGCCAATTGGTAGGTACGGATGGACTTGAACCATCGACCCCCACGTTATAAGCGTGGTGCTCTAACCGACTGAGCTACGTACCCCTATTTTGTTAATGAGTTGTAGAAGTCCGGCTGAGGCAGGCGGGTAAGCGTGGTGCCCCGCCCGCTATGCCAAGCATAGCTTGGCGGGCGGGTCTAACCAACTGAGCTACATGCCCTTAGATTTGGGAATTTGTCTGTTTTAAATAACTTTAAACACTACATCTACGGCCACACAATTTACCGCAGAAGCAGTGTAGCAAATAGCATGTATTTAGGCAACCGCCTAGGAGGGCTTTCTCGTATAGTCAGGCAACCTCTTAAACAAACGAATGATTTTACTTGTATCTTTATCTCCAAGTAGTCTTCTATATAGTAGTGTCCAAGCAACAAATTGAAATGCTGCAATAAAAGCGCCAACTATGAACGCTGCGGCAATTAATACAACAGTTGCTACAACTCCAAGCACATATACACCAACGCTAGTTCCAACAAGATAGAAGATTATTCCTAATAAAACAAATGGTATAGCTACAACTCCCAGAAAAATGATTAAACCTAACCCCAAAGCAAAATTGATTAACAGAACAACAAATGCCATTTCAATACTTATCAACCAGTTTTTGATAAATAGTTTCCAACCATTTTTCAGTGCAACTCCAACCCTCTGTCCTTTATGCACCACAAACGCTGATGCATATTTAATAACAAAGGAAATAATAATTGAAATAGGAACAAGAATAATAAACGATATAACAGAAAACGCAATATTCCAACCTAGTGATTCTTTAGAGAGAAACAAATAAACCAACGGAATCCCAATTAAAAATAACAATGTATAGACAAATACTCTGCTAATCAAATTCAGTATGAATATTGGAGAAAAATATTTTCTTCCAGCCTGAAAACCAGACTCAAGATCTGCCTTTTTTCCTGCCTTAATCTTCAAAGTGCTATCAATCAAGCCTGCCTGCGAGATCACAACAAGCCAAACTATGAGTACAAATATTGCCAACACGAGTACAAATATTCCGATTGACGAGGCTGTATAGTTTGAAAAATAACTGGCTATGTTATCCCAATATGTCTGCAATTGTCCAGTATTTGAAATATTTTGCAGATTATAAATCAGCGTCTGCTGATTTGAAACCGCGTCAATATTTTGGAACAGTATTTCATATTCTCCTCCATTTCCTAGCAGTACGGCAAACAACCCAAAAAACCATAAGAATCTTCGACGCCATGTAATTTGCCAGGCTTCTTTAATAATATCGCGGTAGAGTGTCATATTGCCTCCTCCAATATTAATTACTTAAGTAGTAGAAATTAAAGTTATTTTAGAAGAGCCTCAAATTCTTTTTGTTCAAGAGTTTCTTTTTCAATCAGGGTTTTAGCAATTTTGTCGAGACTCAGCCTCTCCTTTCTAATAATTTCTTGAGCAGTTACATAAGCCTTTTTTAGGAATTTTGATACTTCCTGATCAATCATGGTAGCAACTTTTTCACCATAATCTCTTTGTTCTGAGATTTCCCTTCCCAAAAACACAAGCTCTTCTTTTTTACCAAAGGTTTGAGGTCCCAACGTTTCGCTCATTCCATATTCTGTAACCAACTTTCGTGCCAAAGCAGTAGCATGCTTCAAATCACTATTAGCACCAGTTGTAATATCCTTAAATACCTCTTTTTCTGTCGCGTGACCCGCAAGTAAGACAGCTAAGTCGTCAATAAATTCTGCCTTAGAATGCATGAACCTGTCCTCTAATGGATACTTTAAAGTATACCCGCCTGCTTGTCCTCGAGCAACTATGGATACTTTTCGAACAGGGTCACTTTTTGGGAGAATATGTGCAACTAATGCATGCCCAGCTTCATGGTATGCAGTGATTTCCTTTTCTCTCTTATTCAGTACATGACTTTTCCTCTCTGGGCCAAGCATCACTTTTTCAATACTTTCCAGGCCGTCTTCAACAGCTATTTGTTTTCTGTTTTTTCGGGCTGCTAGGATTGCAGCCTCATTTAACAAATTTGCCAAATCAGCTCCGGAAAATCCAGGTGTTCTTTCGGCGAGTGTACGCAATTTGACTGAGCTGTCGAATGGTTTGCCCTTTGCATGGACTTTCAGAATTTCTTCTCGGTCATTAAGGCTTGGTAGATCAAGAACAACACGACGATCAAATCTTCCAGGGCGCAGTAGGGCAGGATCCAGTACGTCGGGGCGATTAGTAGCGGCAATAACTATTACATTTGTACTAATGTCAAAACCATCCATCTCAACCAATATCTGATTCAATGTTTGCTCTCTTTCATCATGAGATCCCCCAAGTCCAGCGCCACGTTGTCTTCCTACAGCGTCAATCTCGTCAATAAATACAATACAAGGGGCAGCCTTCTTTGCCTTTTTAAATAAATCACGAACTCTAGAAGCACCTACGCCAACGAACATCTCCACAAATTCTGAACCGGAAATATGAAAGAACGGTGCATTTGCTTGACCAGCAACTGCTCTGGCAAGAAGAGTTTTCCCTGTGCCAGGAGGCCCTACTAAAAGTACTCCTTTAGGAATCTGTGCTCCAAGACTAGTAAATTTCTTTGGGTTTCTCAAAAATTCTACTATTTCTTCTAATTCTTCTTTAGCTTCTTTTGCACCAGCTACATCTTTAAAAGTTACTTTATTCTTTTGATTCTGAGGCGTTACTTCCTTGGCTTTGGACTGACCGAACATCATTGCCCGATTATTTGTACCTTGCGCTTGTCGCATCATAAAATAGATGAATCCGGCAATCAAAATAAACGGTAATAAGAACGGCAATATTGCTCCTAGCCAGAACATTGTGGAGGTTGTTTCCTTAACCTCAGTCTTAACACCTTCTAATTTCTCGGGTGCTACTTGGTAATTATTCAAAAGTGTAGAAAGTGATTCTGTAGGCTCTTTCTGACTCTCTATCAATTCACCGCTGGTTAGAGTAATTTCTAGCTTTTCTCCATCTATCGCAATCTCTGAGATTTCTTCCCTATTAACTAGATCAATAAATTCTCCAACCCCTACTTTTCTTGGTTCATCAAGAGGAGAATTATACAGGCTCAAGAATGCTGCCAGGGTAAGAAACACAAGGAAGAAGATAATAAAATTTTTAACAACTTTTTTCATAGGTTTATTTTTCCTTTCGCTTTCGCAAAATAACGGCCATATCGCGAACGATCAGCCGTTATTATACTAGATTTTAACTGTTTAGGCAATAATTGTATTTGTTGGTTTGTTATTGTTTTGTTTCAGCCTTTTCTTTCTTAGATCCTTCTTTGGCTTCCGGCTTCTTTTTTTCTTTGTCACTTTCAGCAGATCCAGTGGAGGTAGACTTTTCTTCTACCTTAATATTTTCCTGTTTAGATTTATCAGATTTTTCTTCTTTCTTTTCTGGGCCTTTAGAAATAGGTGCTTTTACATCACTTTCTTTTCCTTTTACTTCCAAACTGTCCTCCTTCGACTTTTCTTCTTTCTTTTCTGAATCCTTGGACTCAGACGTCTTTGCTTTCTTAGCTTTGTCTTGAGCGGCTTTTAGGGAAAGCCCTAATCTATGTTTATCAGGCTCGATTGAAAGAATTTTAAATTTATATTCATCTCCAATATTAACAATATCGGATG
>JAHJEX010000086.1 GCA_018825385.1 Patescibacteria group bacterium | reverse complement strand
TCAATCTCCAGCCAGAGCGGAACTCCGCTGAAGATTTCCTTCTGCAGAGGCGTGTTAGAACCCAAGAATGCATTGAAGAGTCCGTTTGTGACGGTCAGAGTGTCGATGTCGCTCCAGAGCAATGTTCCGTCAACATTCTGATCGTAGATGCGGAAAGCGAAAGCAAGCTCGCCGGACGCCGGAACACCGTCGTTCGAAAGCTGGCCCTGGTAGGACACCTGTGTGGGCACAGCAGCGAATGCCACCATTGCCATAAGCAGGACCACCATAATCATGCCGAGTGTTTTCATGCTGTCTCTCCCTTATTTGACCAGCAGAAGTTTCCTGCTGAAGGTTCCGTGGTTTGTTACAAGCCGTGCGAAGTACACGCCGGTTGCAACTTGAGATCCTTGGTGGTCGGTGCCATCCCATTGGATCTTGTAAAATCCAGGGAGACATAGACCTACAGTCAGTTCCCGTACCAGAGCACCGCGCAAATTGTAGATGCAGAGTGATGCCTGCTGCAGTTGAGTACCACTGATGGCAAATGGAATCACCGTCAGCGGGTTAAAGGGGTTGGGATAGTTCTGATCAAGCGTCGTCGAGAAAGGCACTTGGGGAAGGTCAATGTCGGAAATGACGTCAATTTCGCCCCAGAAACCGAAGTGAACCAGGAAGACCACGCTTATCGATTTTCCGATAACATCCTGGCCGATAGACGCTTGAAGCATCCATTGGTCGCTTGTACTCGGTCCGTGTCCCGCCCCGATGACTGAACGATCAAGCACGTACTGCGCACTTGCATTCATAGCCATCAGTGAAAGAAACACAAAACCAAGCATACAGATTCTTGCAGTTCGGTACACAACATCTCCTTTCGTAAGAACCCGTTATCCAAGACTTGTCAAAGAACTTCATCTCTCTCCAAATTACTAGCCAATAATTTAGCTAGCCATCTAGAAAGTCCTCCTTTTTGTTGTATATTTATAGAGAATCCGGCAGGTTATGCATTTTAAACCTATTATTTTGTTTTGTAAAATCAGGTGTTGTACCTATCTGTAAGAACAAAATAAACGGCTCCTGGCCGCCCAATATGTTTTGTTTAGTTGTATTTTCATTGTAACCCAGTTGCTATTTTTGTCAAATTATTAGTATATTTTAATCTTACCATCTTATGACCATATTTAGAACACGTATATTTTGGCTAATCTGAGAACAGATTATCAGGAGCGGTGGAGCAGAAAACGCATTACAAATGTATAGCGAGGACGCACAACACATCTTTGTGCATTGCTAGGTTGATTTTTTTGGCGGGAAGTGGGAGAATTTAGCTATGAAAAATCAGGTGAAAAAATTTGATTTATTTTATACAATAAAATTTGTTCATAAAAACAATAATCAGATAAAGCTTTGGTTTGCCAGACCGGTAAAAAGTAAGTATCAAAAAATTGTCAGTTTCCAAACTAATCTAAGGTCAACTAAAAAATATTGTGATGATCAGCAAAATAGAATATTGTATTTTGATTTAAAGTATAAAAATGATTTTGATGTTAACTTGGCAATTGAATTGTCAAAGGATGGAGAACTAGTTAGCAAAAATTGGTCTTTGGTAAAAGACTCGAATCTTAAAAATTATCTCAAATCAGAATCATTTTTAGAGCAAACTCCAGCTATAAAGAAATTGACCAAAGAAATCACTAGGGAGAAAAAAAACTTATACGACAAAGTCAGGGCAGTTTTTGATTTTGTAGTTGACAATTTCAAGTATCAGTATCCAGTCAAAAAAAGAGGAGTAAAACATCTCAATTTAAAAAATCTTTGCGGTGATTGCGGCGAATATGGAACGATGCTGGTCACCATGCTCAGAATTCTTGGCATACCAGCAAAAAATCAGACTGGCTTTGTAATTTGTCAAAAGCAAAAAAAAGTTTTAGAGCACAGCTGGGTCAGTGCTTATTTTAAAAATATTGGCTGGCTGGATTTTGATCCACAGTACGCGGATATAGAAAAAAACAAAGACAAATATTTCGGCAGAAGAAGTGATTATAGGATTGTCTTTACAAATGGTTTTAATATTCCTATTAAACCAGATATATCTCCAAGATATACTGTTGATTTTTGGCATAAAGCCGGATTACCGATGACTAGAAAATCGGTGCAGGTGTTACAGCCAGCGGTTTTTGTGAGCAAAAATAAAATAGAGTTCAGGGACAAATTTACTATAAAAAATAGGTCCAGATGGAAGTAACCATTCGGGCCTATTAAATCAATTCTGCCACAACCTTCCATACCTTTTCATGTATTGCTTCACGAGAAAGCAATTTGCCGTTTTTAACGCATTCTATTATTTTAAAGCCGTATTTTTTAGCTGCTTCCAAATATGTTTTTTCCGCATTTTGGAGATGGTTAATATCTTCTTCGTGAATATCATGTGTTTTTCCTTTTAGGTAACCCCTTGCTTCCTTTTTCCCAACTAGCTCTTGTGCAATTTTTGCTGGAACATAAAGAATGACAGTGGCATCCGGTCTAGGAATTCCCAGCTGGTTGTATTCCAGATTATCTAGCCATTCAAAATATCTTGTTCGTTCTACAGAATCCTTGATCTTTCCACCCTGGTGTCCCATATTAGAAGAAACATATCGATTGGCAATTATTACTTTTCCCTCACTCAAGCTTCTTTTAAGATCTTTGCTGGCCGAGTAACGATCCATCGCGTAAAAAAGCGAAGCTGTGAACGGATTAACTTCATCCGCTTTACCGAATTCTCCATTCAAATAGTCCTCCACCATGGATGCCGAACGGTTTCCGTATCTGGGAAAATCGGCATATTCTTTTTCTATTCCCTCTTTTTCTAAATGCTCCAACAACAAATCAGTCTGAGTCTTTTTACCAGACCCATCAGTCCCATCTAGAACAATTAATTTTCCACTTGACATTATTTTTCTATTTCTAAAAATGTGAATTGATAGTTTTCGTAGCGTCCATTCCCTTTGACAGTTACTTTTTCGAATTCAGAATAGTCAGGGAAGAATGTATCACCATTAAAATCGCCCTTTACGACCGTTAAATACAGTTTATCAGCCAGTGGAAGCGCTTGCTTGTAAATTTCTCCACCGCCAATTATAAACACTTCATCTCCGCCTTCCTGTTTTGTGGCAAATTCAATTGCATTTTCCAAAGACGAGGACACATAACCACCTTTTGTGCTTTTTAAGTTGCTAGATACTATAATATTGGTCCGATTCGGCAATGGCTTACCGATTGATTCATGAGTTTTTCTTCCCATAATTATCGGATGTCCCGTTGTAATCTTTTTAAACCTTTGCAAATCCTCAGGAATATTCCAAAGCAAGTTACCATTCTTGCCAATGGCATGATTTTCCGACAAAGCACAAATTATATTGATTTTTGGTTTTTTCATAATACTAAACTGCTATTTGAGCTTTTATCCGCGGATGAGGATCATATCCCTCTAATGAGAAATCATCAAAATTAAATTCAAATATATTCTCAACCTTTGGATTTATTTTCATAGTCGGTAGTTTCTTTGGTTCACGGGAAAGCTGCAGTTTCACCTGGTCCATATGGTTTTTATATATATGAACATCGCCAAATGTATGAACAAAATCACCAGGCTCGAGACCGGTAACCTGCGCCATCATCATAGTCAGGAGAGAATAAGAGGCAATGTTAAAAGGCACACCCAAAAACACATCGGCACTACGCTGATACAATTGGCATGATAATTTACCGTTCACTACGTAAAACTGAAATACGGTATGACAAAGCGGTGGTGCTGATGTTTTTCCCTTTATTAATGACTGAATATCCGCCACATTCCAGCCACTTACTATTATTCTTCTAGAATTGGGATTGTTCTTTATCATGTCCACCGCGTTCTGAATCTGATTTATTTCAGAGCCATCAGGAGCTTCCCATCTAATCCATTGCTTTCCATAGACTGGGCCCAAATCTCCCCATTTTTCTGCAAAACTATCATCTGACTTTATTTTCTCGACAAACTCATCTAAAGTTTCATTTTCATACTCTTCACTTGCCTTATAAGTTTCATAGGGCCACTCATTCCAAATACGGACGCCATTTTCCACTAAATATTTTATATTAGTATCTCCCATCAAAAACCAAAGCAGTTCATGAATAATCGCTTTGGTAAACATTTTCTTTGTTGTTAACAACGGGAATCCCTCACTCAGATTAACTCTCATCTGGTAACCAAAAAGACTGCGTGTTCCTACACCGGTGCGATCATCTTTGTCGATACCTTTATCAACAATTGTTTGAAGTAAATCTAAATATTGCTTCATTTCTTATAATTTAGTTTAGCCATCATATCACCATAGCCTTCGCCCATGTGAAAATCTTTTTCATTGATGCCAATTTTTTTATAGAATCTCTTTATTTCCGTTAGTGCTTTTTTACTATCAGCATTCATGATCTCAATTTCCATAAATTTTCCAAGGCTTTTGACTTTATCTAGCACAATGTTTAACTTTCCAAACTTGTATGATTC
>JAHJEX010000085.1 GCA_018825385.1 Patescibacteria group bacterium | reverse complement strand
TACGGCGCAGATATGTGCTACGACTACCCCAAGAGTATAGTTCAAATAGCGAAAAATGCAGATGTATTGTTGATTGAGGCTGCAGTTCCTGAATCAAGAAAGTATGAAGATCACTTAACACCTGGTCGAGCAGGTCAACTTGCGGCTGAAGCAAATGTAAAGAAGTTAATTCTCACCCATTTCTATTTTGACACTACTAAGTATAATATTAAAGCGCAAGTAAAAAAGCATTTCAAAGGACAGATTGTGATCGCCAAGGATCTAATGAAAATCAAAATATGAAAAAGATCATTGTGCTAATTGGATACCCTGGCGCCGGTAAAACTACACTTGCTAAAGCTTTCATTGAAAAGCATCCGGGATTTATTTTGCATGATGTATATGAGTATATTAAGCAATATAAAAATGATGATGGTGCATTGAAAGATGAAAGCCTGGCAATTAAAGCTTACGAAGAGATGTATGCAGACTTAGAAAAGATGGATAATGATCTTATTTTAGAACTTGGTACAAATTACCCTGAAGCTAATGCCAAGAAATTAAAAGCATTAGCAGAAAAAAGAGATATTACAGTATTTTTATGCTTACTAAGCACTAAAGAATGTTACCAACGTGTAAAAGATAGTGGCCAGCTTTTTGAAGAAGAGGCGCTAAAGAGGAGATTGGAAAGAGAATTCCCAGAGGAACATGAAGGGTTCCTTAAAAAATCAAGTTTGCCATATCATTATTTACAAATGGGCCAGTCTATGGATGATCAAATAAAAACAGTAGAGGAAATAATTAATGAATGAAACTTATTTCGTTCTAATGTCCCTAATAAGTCTAGGGTTTATGCTCTTGGCTTTTCGTTTGGGTAAATCATGGGTGGTAGGATTAATTGCTGTGAATGCAGTATTAATGAATATTTTTGTGCTGAAAGGAATGTACTTGTTTGGATTAGCGGCAACCGGCGGGAACGTTCTGTATGCTTCGATATTCTTAGGAACGGATTTATTATCCGAATACTACGGTAAAAAAGAAGCGATGAGAGCTATAATGGTTGGTTTTTTCGCTTCACTATTTTTTTTGGTGATGAGTCAATTTATTCTAAAATTTGTGCCAGCGGATTACGATTTTGCCCAGGATGCCTTTAAGATAATATTCACGCTGACCCCTCGGATAGTAGCGGGAAGCATGATAGCATATTTAATTAGCCAGAATTTGGATGTGTGGCTGTTCCATAAAATAAAAAAGAAAACAGGAAGCAAACACCTATGGCTACGCAATAATGGATCAACTTGGGCATCACAAGCGATTGATTCCGTTGTTTTTACTTTAATAGCGTTCTGGGGCGTGTTTCCAGATATATGGCAGATTATTCTATTCACCTATATAATAAAGATTATAGTAGCGGCTATTGATACGCCATTTATCTACCTTTCTAAAAAACTATTACCAAAGGAGCTCAAAAAATGATTATTGCAATTGTATCCGATACCCATGAGAATGCCAAAAACACAAAGAAGGCATTAGAAATTATTAATGAGAAAAAAGCGGATATGATTATCCATTGCGGTGATATGTGTTCCCCAGCCATGTTTAAAATCATTCCAGAAGCATTTAAGGGTCCGATCCATTGTACATTTGGTAATAACGATGCGGAGGAATTTTTGTTTGTAAAAATAATGGAGCCCAAGTATGAAAATGTAGAATTTCATAAACCAGCTGGTGAACTGGGATTGGACGGGAAGAAAATTGCTTTTACCCATTATCCAATATTTGGTGAGGGGCTAGCGTATACAGGGAAATATGATTTAGTTGCTTTTGGGCATACTCACAAAAAACATGAAGAGAAAGTTGGTGATACTATTCTTATCAATCCAGGTGCTTTGTTTGGTCTTGATAGCCCTGCCAGTTTTGCCTTTTATAATACGGATACTAATCAGGTAACATTTGAAACGCTTTAATATGAAAAAAGTAGCAATTAGAGCGGCCAAAGAAGCCGGCGCATCATTACTAAAGAGATTTCATAATATATCTTCAAAGGATGTTTACTTTAAAGATAAGCATGAAATAGTTACAACTGAAGATTACCGAGCGGAAAAAATCATTCTTAAGCATATCAAGCAGAATTATCCTGAACATAGTATTTTAAGCGAAGAGGGTGGCGGGAAGAAAAGGAAATCTGACTATCTTTGGGTCATTGACCCGCTGGACGGCACAACCAACTATTCAATGGGAAACCCGCTGTATGCTGTTTCGATCGCTTTGTTTAAAAATAGTGAAGTAATACTGGGCGTTGTTTATGCTCCGTATATGAAAGAATTATATGTTGCGGAAAAAGGGAAAGGAGCATATTTAAACGGCAACAAATTGAAAGTTTCCAACCTTAGTTCTGTGGGAAAGTCAATGCTTACTTATTGTCATGGACACAGACCTAATGACAGAAAAAGAGCAATAGAAATATATGGGAGACTCAAACAAGATGGCAGAGATGTGAGGCAGTTAGGCGCAGCTTCTTTAGAGCTTGGGTTTGTGGCGGATGGTAGGACAGAGACAATAGTAATTCCGGGAGCACATTCTTGGGATGTAGGATCAGGGGTTTTATTAGTAAGAGAAGCTGGAGGCAAAGTCACAGATTTTAAAGGGAATGAATGGAAGTTGAGTTCCAAAGATATGCTTGCTTCAAACGGGAAAGTGCATAAAGCTTTACTAAAGGTAGTGAGTAAATATTGATAAATAGGATCGTAGTGACAAAATTTGAGATCAGAATTTAAATAAATTCATTGTTTTGATGTTTATTCGAGATAATATTGCTTATAACGAGTTGAGTCGGTATAATAACGGTATTATTTAGTGGTTTGCATGGAGTTAGTTTAATTGAAAATAATAGGTTTATGCTAGATACAAACAGAATAAGGAAATTTTTTCCAGCAATAGAATCTGGAAGAATTCTTTCTAATAATGCTGCGAGTACACAAGTTCCCATTCAATTATCAGACTTATTGAAGGAGCTAATTGTTCAATATGACAATGTCCATCGAGGGCAATCGCAATCTTCGATAGTAACCACCGAGATATTCGAATCTTCTTATGACACCATTGCACAGTTCATAGGGGCTCCATCTAGGAAGAATATTATTCTATATAGAAACACAACGGAAGCGATCAATTCTGTTATGTATTCATTAATGACCGAATTTAAAAACGGTGATAATTTGGTTACGACGTTCATGGAGCACAATTCGAATTATGTTCCATGGTATGGATTGACTAAGGAAATATTACCAAAATTTGGAATTAACGTAGAATGTAGAATCGTAAAATTTGATAAGGAGACAGGGCAACTTGACCTTAATCATTTAGCATCTCTAGTGGATGAAAAAACAAAATTAGTCTGTTGCGTTGGAGCTTCAAACTTTTTAGGAACAAAAAACTCAATTAAAAAAATTAGTAAAATAGCAAATTCTAGTGGTTATAACCAACCAAATGGAGAAAAAAAGTCTTACCTATTAGTTGATGGAGCTCAAATGGTTCCAAACGTTTTTGTTAGTATAAAGGAGCTAGATATTGATTTTCTTGCTTGGTCTTTTCACAAAATGTTAGCGCCATTTGGAGTCGGTGCATTATATGCCAGAGAAGAATTATTAGAAAAAATGAAACCATTTCTTTATGGTGGAGATATGATTGCCGAAGGAATGGTCAGCCCAGAAAAGGTTGAGTATAATACTCTTCCATGGAAGTTTACCGCGGGGACTCCCAATATTTTAGGAACGATTTTGTCTGCACAAGCTTTGAGACTATTGATGGACTTTTCCTTAAATCCCGGGGAGTTTTTATATTTTATGACCAACAAAAAGCTGGAGTCAGCGGATATTAAAATAGTTATGGAAAATATTGAAGCTCATGAAAAAGCTTTGATTGGTGAGGCGTTAAAGATATTGGAAGAAATTCCATCACTAAAAATATTTGGTCCGAAGAATCCTGAAGATAGAGCATGTTTAGTGGCTTTTAATTACCCAGGCATTAGTCCGTTTAAAATTGCAGAGGAACTAGACAAGCAAGGAGTTGAATCTAGAGCAGGCTGTCATTGTGCGACTTTGGCTCATCATTATTATGAATTAGATCCCCCAGCAAGTTGTAGATTGAGTTTTTACGTATACAATAATATTGAAGATGTAAGGAAAGCTTGTTTAGCTGTTAAAGAGTATATAGAATATATAGAAAATACTAATTAAGATAATAAAAAAATTATGCAACAGTGTTCGATTTATGACAAATCATTAAAATTTTCTAGGGCTACTTATGGAGTTTTAGTTTTACTTTCTTTTTTTATTCATAATAAGTGGTTAGTTTTGGTTGTTGCTATTCTGGCAATTTTTGGAGCGTTTTCTTTGAAATTAAACATTCCATATCAATTACATGCCTTAGTATCGCATAGTGTTTTCAAGAAGAAAAAAGAGCCCATACAGAAAGAATTAGGAGAATTGAATTTTGTTTCAGCTGCTACTGGAGTATTACTTTTGATTGGGTTCTTACTTTTGCATTTTACTGAGCTTACTAATTTTGCCTGGATTTATATTCTAATAGTTGACTTGATGATATTTTTGGCTTGTCTTGTTGGTTTCTGTGTAGCAACATTAATGTATATACTACTAAAAAAGATTTTTACAAGGAAAAATCAAACTCATAATTAATGAGTAATGAAAAACAAAACGAGAAAAAAGAAATAGGGAAAGATTGTTACATAAATAGAAATTGTTGGTTAGTAAATAATCTTAATTCCCTTCCCTATAAGCGTTGTCAGTATTGTGAATTAAAATTTCGTAAATGCTTGTTTTTGCAATATCAAGTTATCAGTATAGTTCTATTAAGCTTTTCATTTATCCTCTTTTATATAATTGATAGAAGTATTTCCGTATCAGCAATAATCATAATTTTTACTTTAGTTATCGTTTATGGTTACTTTTTTAATAATAGTACAGAAAAAATCATCAAATCTAATTTTTTTGAAAAGAAAGCTAAAAAAAGTCTAAAAGAATTATCGGATAATCTTGAAGAAAGGGTTAAAGAACAGACTAAAGATATTCAAAAAAAAGCTAACCGAATGATGAGACTTTTAAAAATGCGTTCTGAATTTCTGGATATTGCCTCACATCAATTGAGAACACCCACCTCGGTTATTAAGGGTACATTAGCTATGTTGAAAGAAGGAGATTTAGAAAACATGAGCCTAGCCGAAAGGGCAAAGTTTATTGATGGTATGTATAAAAAAAGTATTAAGCTGGAGGAAATAATAAATAATATTTTGATGGCTTCGGAAATGGATACAGATGGGGATAAAGCAATGGCTTTAAATGACAGAATAGATTTAACTGAATTAGCTGACAAAATAATAGCTCAGCATAGCTTAGATGCGCAAAACAAAAAGCTACATCTTGTTTGGCAAAAACCAGATGAACCGATGATCTTGCAAGGCAGTTTAAGGTACATAGAAGAAGCAATCAATAACCTTTTGGATAATGCTATTAAATATACTAACAAAGGTTCGGTGACCACGACTTTAGTAAAAAACAAACGAAAGGCTTTGTTAACGATACAAGATACTGGAATTGGCATTCCAAAAGAAGATCAAAACAAAGTCTTTAAGAAGTTTATCAGAGCAAAAAATGCTAGAAACGCTTATACTGATGGGTCTGGTTTGGGTTTGTTTATTGTCAAAGAGATAATCTATAAACATCCAGGAGCAAAAATTCGGATGGAAAGCAAAGAAAACAAAGGGACTAAATTTAATTTAGAATTTATTTTATTGGACAATATCAAATAGTTCTATGTCGATTCGTAGAATTAAAGTATTAATGATCGAAGATGATCAAGATCAGATCCAATTGTATGGAACAAAATTTCGTTTAGAGGGCTATGACTTTATTTTTGGCAATGATGGAAATGATGGTTTAAAATTAGCTAAAGAACAAAATCCGGATATTGTTCTTTTAGATATAATGTTATATGAAGAAGATGGCATAGAAGTGCTGAAAAAAATAAAACAGGACCAAAAAACTAAAAACATTCCTGTAATTATCTTTTCTAACTTAGATAAAAAAGAAATAGTTGATAAGGCTTTTACTTTAGGTGCGGTTGATTATATCATCAAATCAAAAATAGTCCCAAGTGAAATTGTAGAAAAGGTAGCTGAGATCACAAAAAATAAAATTTAATGAAATAGATTTCAAAGATATACTTGCATCAAACGGAAAAGTGCATAAAGCTTTATTAAAGGTAGTGAGTAAATATTAATGAATAAGCTCATAGCGACTAAAGCCGGGGTTAAAGCACTGGAGAAGTCGTTCCAAAATTTAATGAAATATATAAAACCGGGCCAAACGGAAATTGAGGTAGCTCGGTTTTTGAAAATGCAAACAACAAGACATGGGGCTCAAGGGCAGGCATTTAGGTTTATTATTGCATCCGGGAAATCAGCGGCTGAGCCTCACCACAAACCAACTGATAAAAAAATTGAAATGGGTGAGATGGTCGTTATTGATTTTGGCGTAAAAATAGGTGGTTATTGCACTGATCTTACTCGAACAGTTTTTATGGGGACCCCCAGTAAAAAGCAGAAACAGATATATCAAATAGTCTTAAAGTCTCAAGAAAAGGCAATTAAAACTGTTGCCAGTGATACTATGGCAAAAAGGGTTGATGAAGCGGCT
>JAHJEX010000084.1 GCA_018825385.1 Patescibacteria group bacterium | reverse complement strand
GGCCTACTTGTCTAGCGCTCCAACCAGATCGATATAGTTTAACCGCCTCTTTTCTAACCATTGGCATATGGGGATTTGTTGTATATGGCATATTCATAACAGTATACCTTAAGGTGGTGCCAAGCTATTGAACCATAACAGAGGGGTCGCCATGGATGGTAACGACATCACCACACTGTTTGAGGAGGAATCCGGACGATTCTCTCCTGGAGGAGAGCATGTTCAGGAATTGCCACTCGGTTGCCACAGTATCACAACGGAAAGGACGCTTGCCAGAGGGTGCGTCAATGACAGAGACGCAATTGTAGCAGCATTAGCTGAAGCAGACTTGCCGCCTGACGAATTGCGGAAGATCGAAGCTGAACTCGCTCGACTGGAGGCAAAACCACCCGAATAGGGAGAGTGCGTTTTCATATGTTTTACTATGAATCCTACGACAGTCAGGGTAACCCCACGGTTACCCTTTTATTTTTTATCCAGAAGATTCCATAGCTTGCTACGGAAATGAAAAGATGTAAAAAATAAACCCCGCCTTGGCGGGGTCAACTATTGCATACCGTACTTACTTACGCTACAATAATTGATTGCTTGCCTAACTCCCTTGAGTTTGCCATAATTAAAATATGATCACCTATTTAAAAGGAACAATCAAGTACAAAAATAAGGGATATATGGTATTGGATGTCCATGATGTCGGATATCGCATTTTTGTATTACCACAGCTGTTGGAAAAAGCGAAAGTAGAATCTGAGATGGAACTTTATACTTATCAATATGTCAGTGAAGATAAGGTTGAACTTTATGGTTTTAGAAATATTTCTGAACTGGAGTTTTTTGAACAATTGATTCAAATTTCCGGCATTGGCCCTAAATCTGCACTAGGCGTTATGAATCAGGCAACCGTAGAAGATATCAAACGGGCAATTATACATGGTGATTCTTCAATGCTGATCAGGGTCTCTGGAATCGGTAAAAAAACTGCAGAGAGAATTATTCTAGAGCTTAAAAACAAGATTGATATCTCTGATAAAGAAAACAAGGAATTTCTACAGGAGTCCGGATTTCAAGAAGATGCAGATGCATTGGATGGCCTGGTAAGCCTAGGATACTCTCTTAGAGAGGCACGAGACGCAATAAAACATATTCCTAAAGAGGCAAAGACGGTGGAAGAAAAAGTAAAAGCATCCCTCAAGATTTTAGGAAAAAAGTAGGTACAAATTATGGAAATACGAAATATTGAAGATATAGAACAGGCACATAAATTTGTTTCGACCCATGCTCTACCAAGCGGGGCGTTTTTACAATCACAATTTTGGGGAGAATTTCAAAAAAAGTGTGGCTCTCCATATTGGTATTTTGGAGCGTTCGAAGGAGATGAACTGAAAGGCGTTGCCTTAGTTTTGAAATTAAGTCTTCCATTAGGGAAAAGCTATTTGTATTGTCCTAAAGGGCCAGTAGTAGAAGATGAAACTAAAATATTGAAGGAACTGTTGAATAAGATCAAAGAATTAGCAACAAAAGAAAGAGCAATCTTTTTACGTTTTGAACCAACATTCACAAATGACTATTTGAAAAGCATTCATGACCAGTTAGGGGTTATAATTACAAAAGAAGTACAGCCAAAATCAACATGGGTTCTAGATATTTCAAAACCCGGAGAAGAACTATTGGCTGGCATGAAACAAAAAACTCGCTATAATATCCGACTAGCAGAAAAGAAAAAAACGGTGGTGAGAACAAGCGATGAATCAAAAGATGTTGAATTCTTTTTCAATCTTGCCCAAGAAACCGCAAAACGAAATGGGATTAATACTCATCCTAAGGAATATTATACTAAAATGATTGATTTATTGTCAGAACATAGTGCAATAAAACTGTATCTTGCTGAATACGAAGGTAAGACAATTGCTGCGAATCTTATGCTATATTTTGGCGATAACGTTACTTATCTTCATGGTGGTTCTAACTCTGATTTTCGTAATCTCATGGCACCGTACTTACTACATTGGCGGGCAATCCAAGATGCAAAAAAGGAGAATTATCAAACATACGATTTTGGTGGTGTCTCTCCGGAAAATGATGATGCTCATAAATGGTCTGGGATCTCTCGTTTTAAAAGAGGTTTTGGTGGAAAACAAATCAATAGTGTAGGAACATTTGATTTTGCTTATCATCAATTTTGGTATAAAATATATAAAATCGTACGAAAATTCCGTTGAAATTTTCTTACCTTGCATGAATGTTAAATATCACCTATTATAGAGAACGTTAGCCTGATAAAGGTGATTTTTTTTAAGACTAAGATTATAGCAATGATAAAAAAAGTAGTGATATCCGCGGCTGGTCGTGGTACCAGAATGAAGGGTTTAAGCAAAGACAAACCAAAACATCTGATAGAGGTGAATGGAAAGCCTTTTATATTCTACCTTTTGGAAAATCTAAAAAAGGCGGGGTTGGAAGATATTGTTATCGTTGTTGGATACAAAAAGGAAATATTAGAAAAATTTATCAGCAAATATGATTCAAATATAACTATCATTAATCAGTTTGAAAAACTGGGAAATGAGTATGGAACTGCTTGCCCAATCAAATGTGTTGAAGACATAATGGGAAATGAGCAATTTCTTTCTGTTTGCGGAGATGATTTATACTCTGTGTCAGATATAAAGAATATGATGAAAGACGATGACTATCATTATGTGTCTGGCACAGTAGATGAACATCCAGAAACTAAAGGTGTACTAATTACAGAAGATGGGTATCTTGAAAAAATAATTGAGAAACCAAAGGAATTTGTCGGCGATCTTGTAAATACGGGTATGTACAAATTTACACCAGAAATTTTTAAAATAGCAAACGGGGTAAGGCTTTCATCGCGAGGAGAATATGAACTTACGGATAGTATTTCATATTTAGCGAAACGAAAGAAGGTAAAAGTCAAGAAAGTTAAAGAATATTGGCTTGAATTTACACGTCCGGAAGATGTAATTGCTGTCAGCGACTTTCTAAAAAACAATCAAATATAGTTTCGACCATGCCCAAGAAAAAAAATATTGTAACTATCGGGGGAGGTACGGGGAGTTCGATAGTTTTATCTGGGCTAAAGAAGTACCCTGTAAATATTTCAGCAATTCTAGCTATGACGGACAGTGGTGGCTCTACCGGACATTTGGTTCGCGACCTTAATGTCCACCCCATGGGAGATATTCGCCAGGCATTACTGGCGCTGTCCTATGCTGATGAAGAGTATAGGGATTTTTTTAATCTTCGGTTTGATTCTGGTGATCTGCGTGGACACAATGTCGGAAATTTGTTTTTAGCTGGCTATGAAAAGCAGTTAGGAAGTTTTGATAAAGCAATTGAAAAAGCTAGCGAATATCTAAAGGTTGGTGGTAAAGTGATACCAGTGACTCTGACAAGGACCGAACTAGTTGCACATCTTGTAGGAGGAAGAAAATTGTTTCAGGAACATTCCTTTGACGATTTGGCAAAAAAGAAAAACGTTTTTAAAAAAATATCACTCAGCAAAAAGGCAAGTGCTAATCCACGCGCAGTCAAGGCAATAAATGATGCTGATGCAATTGTAATTTGTCCTGGCAATCCTTTTCGAAGTGTATTACCAAACTTCCTTGTTAGGGGTATTCAGCAGGCAGTCAAAAACTCAAAAGCGCCAGTACTATTTTGTTCTGGGCTCATGAATAAAAAGGGTCAGACCGGTTCAATGGATTTAGCTGAGGGAATAAAATTGTATGAACAATATATAGGAAAAGGAGTGATTGATTGCGTAATTTATAATTCAAAGAAAATGAGTCCGCAAATGCTGAAGAAAAATCAACTTAATGATGAGCTCCCCATGCCGGTTGATCAGAAAAAGCTGGACCAGGCTTCTTATAAATCTATTGCTGCACCATTACTTGCAAGTGAAACTTATCAACAAAAAAAATCTGACGTTTTATTGGAGCGGACTAGAATTAGACATGATCCGCAGAAGCTTGCTACAATTATCATGCGAATTGTCCAAAAAGGACTCTAATGAAAATAGTTTTAGATTTCGATCATACCTTATTTGATACAGAGAAATTCAAGCAGGCATTGCAGGGCCGACTTGCTATGTTTGGTGTTACGGTTGATCAGTTTAATTCAAACTACAGGATAGTCAAAGAGCAGCTAGGCCATTACGATTATCAGGAGCATCTGAGATTGTTAGCACAAGAAGAAGAGCTTGACGAAAATGATTTGTTGTTGAACTTTAACGAAATTGTAAATTCAGCAAATGAATTTTTATTTCCGGACGTTCTGATTTTTTTAGAATCTCTTAAAGCTATTTCAAAATCAGAACTTTACTTGTTAACCTTTGGTCAAGATAAATTCCAACAAGCCAAAGTTGAAGCAAGTGGTATTAGGCCTTATTTTAAGGAAGTTGTAGATACTGTTGATTCTAAACTTATTTTTTTTGATCAGAATAAAAAGCTTCAAAAAGCAACATTTGTAGACAACCGGGGGAAAACAATAGATCAGATTAAAATGAAATATCCAGATGTTGTTGCAATTTGGCTAAAGCGAGAGAATACACCCTATGACAATGAAAACTGTAAGAGGATGGACTTTCAAGTAGATTCTCTTACAGAAGTATTGCAATATATAAATAAATAATCTCTAAATATATGAGTGATATTAAGCAAGATGTTCATGGCCATAAGGTGCTGGGTGAGAGCAGTGCCAAGAATGGTATCAACCATTTAGATCATAAGCTGGATATGAGTGAAGCTGAAGTTTTTTTCACGCAGGCTAAAACACATGGTTCTGCAGAATTTGAAGATGAGAAAGGAAGGAATTACACGCTTACTCGAAATTCCGATGCTACCTATACTGTTGAAAAACGTAAAGACAGTAGTGGGTGGTTTTAACAATAAAATATGATCAAAGAATTTTTAAATCCAGATCAGCTTACTTTAGGGTTAGGTAAACTTGCCGCAAAAATATCGCCACAGCCTAATGTTTGGACAATAGTTTCTCTACTGCCGGCGATTATCGGCATTTACCTTATCGCAAGAGAAAATATCCTTTGGGGTATAATTATGTTTATTTTGGCTGGGGTAATGGATGCTATTGATGGCGCGGTGGCTCGTTCTCAGAATCGCACAACATATCTTGGGGCGTTTCTAGATGGAATAGCTGATCGGTTTGTAGATTTTCTGTTGATTTTCAGTTTTCTATTTCTGGATCTGCCAGATTTCTTCATGCCCATTTCTTGGTGGATAGTAATTGCAGCGTATTTTGCACTAATGCCTACTTTTATAGTAGCTTACGCTAATCATCGTCGGGCTGTACCGGATCCGACTGAAAAAGTTATTTGGCGCATTCTACATCGTACAGAAATGTACCCTTTGTTTGTGATTGCGCTAATTGTTGCAATGTTTAGTTTAACGTGGGCAATGTATATAATCATATTTACTATCACGCTTTCAGTAGTTACTACATTTCAAACGATCTACATGACGGCAAAAAAATCAAAAAATTACCCCCAGAATTAATCAAGAATGAAAAAGATTAAACTAATCCGAATAGACGAAACTCCCAGAAAGTTTTCCCAAAACTCTCTAAAGATTTTAATGGATCCATCTGCGGGTTTACATCCTTTTGGGAGGCAAAACCATCCATCTAAACCATCTTTTTCTTCACTGCATCTCCCTTTTAGTAGAGATCAAGAAAGACGCGGGCAGTCTTTTTTACCGGGACATGGTCAACATATGCAACCTGGAGGAGAGCCTTCAGAAGGAATTGAACTCCCACCACATATTATTGATCAGCTGATCAAGACTAATGATTTGATTGTATCTTTGAATGCAGAACTTGAGCAGCGTAAGATTGCCAGAAGTCATATACAGGAATATCAGCACGATAGTTTTAAAATTGGACTAAAAGTAACTGAAGGAATTTTTTTTCAAAACATGCAACCTCTCTTGGCAGGCAGACAATTTGATCTAGCGGTAATCCATATAGAAAATACTATTATCACACTTGAAAATTTTGAATATGAAAGAATTGGATCATCATATAAAGTTGATGCGTTGAAAAAAGCTTGCGTAGACCTAATCCCATTTATCAAAGAGTTGAAAGAATATTTTGAACTGGACTAATATGAGTAAGAACGTAAAATTAGTGGTATATGTACCTATAGATCATGCTGACAAAGTTCGGGAGTCTTTGGTTAAGGCAGGAGCTGGTCATGTAGGTAACTATGATTGTTGCAGTTTTTCTAGTCGGGGAGTAGGTCGCTTCAGACCTTTAGAGGGATCGAACCCTGTCATTGGTGAACTTGGGAAATTAGAAGAAGTTGAGGAGGAACGTATCGAGGTCCTTTGCCCGCGAGATCGGGTCAAAGAAGCTATTAATGCAATGACAAAGGTGCATCCTTATGAAGCAGTGGCATATGATATTTATCCTGTTGAGAATCTCTAGATCAGTAACTTAAACTAACCTCTAAAATACGGTATAATAGGGAATAGCATTATTATTCTCTATTTTTATTTATATGAAAAAACAACCTATTTTAAGACTACCTATTATTACCATATTTCTTTTGGCAATGTTTTTGCTTGTACATAATATTTCTTATGCAGAAAATATAGAACATTCAAACATTGAAGGTGAATATGAAGAGGGAACTTTGCTGGTCAAATTTCTTCCGTCTATTAGTGAAGCGGTGGATATAGCGGGTAAAAAAATCAATTTACCGACAGTATCTTATCTGAACACAAAGCACAAACTTGATTCAATAAAGCCATTATTTACCAAAACTGGATCCGAACAGATATACATGCTGACCTTTGACACGGATAGAGATATGCAAGAATTGTTAACAGATTTCCAAAACAATGTGATAGTGGAATATGCTGAACCAAACTATATTGCAAAAGCACAGGTGTTTACTCCTGACGATCCTTTTTATGACGAACAGTGGAACTTTGATATTATCAATGTTTCGCAAGCATGGAATTACGACACAGTGAGTCCAAAGTATGGTGGAGATGAATCAATAGTTGTGGCGGTTCTAGATACAGGTGTTGCTTATGAGGATAGAGGATCGTATGTTCAGGCGACGGATCTGGCTGATACTAACTTTGTTGATGGTTATGATTTTATAAATGATGATGCTTATCCAAATGACGACAATGGTCACGGTACCCATGTAGCTGGTACTATTGCTCAGAGCACCAACAATACTATTGGGGCAGCGGGCATTGCTTTTAACAGTTCAATCATGCCAATTAAGGTTTTGGATGATGTTGGTTTGGGTGGATATGCGATAATTGCTCAGGGTGTAGATTTTGCTGTTGAAAATGGAGCGGATATCATCAATCTTAGTTTAGGAGGAGCTACTCCTTCAATAACTCTAGAGACGGCGATACAAGCGGCTCGAACTGCAGGATTAGTTGTCGTGGCTGCTACAGGTAATGGTGACGACGAAGGTAATTATTTAACTGACTTGATGTATCCAGCTGCTTATGATGAGGTAATTGCAGTGGGAGCGACAGGTGCGAGTGATGAAATTGCAGACTATTCGAATCGAGGTACTGGTATTGATCTTGTTGCACCGGGAGGGAATGGAGTAAATGGAATATTGCAACAAACATGCACTGATGGCCTAGGTTGTACAGAGATGGATCTAATTTATGAACAAGGAACTTCTATGGCAACACCGCACGTTTCAGCAGCCGCGGCACTATTGTTAGCTTATGGTGTTGATCTTGAAAATATTCGAGATGTTTTGCAAGACAGTGCTGAAGATTTAGGAGTAGCCGGATATGATACTATCTTTGGCTATGGAAGATTGGATATTGGCGCCGCTTTTCAATTAGTAGCAGGAGATACTACTCCTCCTTCTAACCCGGAAATTTCCGGCTACGACACGAATAAAAACGATGTTTCGCTTATCGATGGAGAGCGGTACGATTATTTAACTCCATATTTTGAATGGGCAGGTGCGGTAGATGATATTAGTGGAATCGCTGGGTATCATGTTTATTTTGGGACGGATGAAGGCGCTGATCCCGAATTGGAAGGTGAATTTATAGTAGACAATTTCTATACTGCTAACAGCCTTTCCGGACAGGATGATATTATCTATTACTTACGTTTAAAAACGGAAGATACCGAAGGCAATGTTACGTCCAGCGTAGAGCAGTTTATTTACATAGTTGATACGAAGCCGGATTACATTGTAGTGGGGCCAAGTCCTGGGGGCGGTCCGCAAGTGCGCGTATTTGAACATGACGGCACATTAGTATCCCAGTTCTTCGCTTATGGAGAAAGTTTCCGAGGCGGTGTGAATGTAGCTGTGGGTGATTTGGATGGTGATGGGGTAGGTGAGATTGTAACAGGTGCAGGAATAGGGGGCGGTCCGCAGGTGAGAGTTTTTGATTATGAAGGCACACCCAAACTTACAAATGGATTCTTCGCCTACGCTGAACACGTTCGCAACGGTGTCTATGTGGCTGTTGGTGATTTAAATGGAGATGGCTATGGAGAAATAATTACCGGAACAGGCGCCGGTTCCGGTCCACATGTCCGTACCTTTGACCGTTTTGGCAAAGCTGTATTTTCGCCCGGCTTCTTCGCCTACGCTGAACATGTTCGCAACGGTGTCTATGTGGCAACGGGAGATCTAAACGGGAACGGTCGTGACGAAATTATTACCGGCACTGGCCAGGGTTCTGGCCCTCATGTGAGAACATTTAACTATATTGGCAAGGAAATATTTACACCCGGATTTTTTCCGTATGATTCAGCATTTCGGGGAGGAGTAAGAGTAGGAACCGGAGATCTTGACGGCAATGGTAGGCATGAAATTCTAACTGTGCCTGGTGTCGGCGGAGGACCGCAGGTTAGGGTGTTTGACCGTTTTGGTGATCCTAAAGTAACAAATGGTTTTTTCGCGTTTGGAACTGATTTCAGGGGCGGAACATTTTTAGCCGGGGGAGATACAAATCAAGACGGATTGGATGAAATAATAGTAGGGGTTGGATCTGAAGGTGTACCAATGATTAGAGTATTTGACCAAACTGGCGAAACAATTGAAAGCCAATTTTATGGATTGCCTGAGACATTTTTAAACGGAATTATCATTGCATCTGGAGTTGTGAAATAGATGAAGCAGAAAGTCAGAGGCAAAATCATCCATGGTGATAAAGTTGGAACAAAACTGGGATATCCAACTGCGAATTTACGTATGCCTAAAAATAAAAAACTGCAAAAAGGTATTTATGTCGCTCAAGTCAGATTGAACAAAAAAAATTACCAGGGGGTTGCAGTAATTGGGGTTCCTTCCGAGGCAGATGGAAAACCAAAATTGGAGATTCATATCTTAGATTTTGACAGAATGATTTATGGAAAGTGGATTTCAGCAAATATTATGCAAAAATTAAGGGACCTAAAGGGTTTTTCATCTAAGAAGGAACTGATCAGTGCAATTAAAAAAGACTGTAAGAAAACACGAAAAATATTAAACATGATATAATACCTGCATGTTAGTACTGTGGATAATAGTTTTTATAATAAGTTTACTGGTCCTGATCTTTTCTGCAGATCGCTTTACCAAAGCGGCAGAAAAACTGGGCATGGCTTTAGGCATCCCCGGCTTTATAATCGGAGTAACTGTTGTTAGCGTTGGAACGTCGTTACCAGAATTGATGACAAGCATAATTGCCACCGTTCGGAGCACAGAGCTTTTAGATACTACCGTCGTGGTTCTAGGCGATGTAGTTGGTTCTAATATAGCAAACATACTTCTAGTTGTTGGAATAATTGTTTTGATGGTGAAAAAGATAGAAGTAAAAAGAAGTTTAATTGAACTAGACATTCCACTACTGCTTCTTTCTACTACTTTACTGATCTTAGTTGCCTATGATGGAACAGTAAATTTTATTGAAGGAATTATACTACTTGTTTCATTTGCTGTTTATATAAAATACAGTCTTTCAGATCATTCAAGAGAAAAAGTTGATGTAGAGGGAGAGGTGGGTGAAGATGTAGAAAAAGTGCGCAAACCATTTTGGGGTATCTTCCGTCACCGAACTGAAGAGGCTAGGTTTGAAGGTAAACAGATTTTGTACATTATTATATTTGGTTTTTTTCTGTGGATCGGTGCAAAATATACAGTTGATTCGTTAGTAGGGATTTCAGAAATAGTTGGTATTGGAACATCCGTTTTAGCTGCTTCAGCTGTTGCTATTAGCACTTCTCTGCCGGAACTGTTTGCCTCTGGATCGGCTGCACTTAGAGGTAAATATGATATTGCTATGGGCAACGTTTTTGGATCAAATATTTTTAATGCTCTGTTTGTTGTTGGAATTCCAGCATTGATTAAACCTCTAACTGTTCCTACGGAAGTAATTACAATCGGCATTCCATTTTTAATCGGAGCAACGCTGGTATATGTATTCTCCGCTATCAGTAAAAAAGTATATGTATATGAAGGCGTGATTTATTTATTGATCTACGGGCTGTTTTTAGCCAAACTTTTCAAATTATTCTAATAGTATAATTTATTTATAATAAGACAGACGGTAAATCCGTCTGCTTGTTATTTTTAGCCAATTTCAGTAGTCTTAAAGATATGAAGTGGAAAACAGAAACAATCCAACTGGAAACTCACAAGCAGTTTGAATTATTTGACCTCACCTCGGAAATTGAAGGAGAAGTTTATGCTTCAGAAATCAAACACGGTCTTTGCATTATTACTGTTCCGCACGCAACTGCTGCATTAATAGCTAATGAAAATGAAGCAGGGTTAAAAGAGGATATGATGACTAGAATACAAGCACTTGCACCAGAAGAAAATAATTACAAACACGACCAGCTAGACAACAACGCTCGCGCTCATATCATAGCTGGTATTTTAGGCCCAGACCTCACTTTTGTGATTGAAGAAGGCAGGCTTGTGAGGGGTGCATGGCAGAATATATTTTTTGTTGAACTGGACGGCCCTCGATCAACCAGAAAAGTCGTAGTAAAAATATTTGGAGAAAAATGAAATCATTAATTAGAAAGATAACCCCAAAGTTTATTATTCAGGCATATCACAGAACACTTGCTTTTCTGGGAGCTTTTTTTTATGGCAATCCCTCTCAGAAAATGATCGTGATTGGGGTGACTGGAACAAATGGTAAATCTACTTCGTCAAATTTAATCGCAAAAGTGTTAGAAGGAGCAGGATACAAAGTGGGTCTTTGTTCAACTTTCAATTTCAAAATTGGAAATGAAGAATGGGCAAATGATACTAAAATTACAATGCCGGGTCGCTTCAGATTGCAAAAATATCTAAAAAAAATGGCAGATGTTGGTTGCCAATATGCAGTTGTCGAAACCTCTTCAGAAGGGATTGAACAATTTAGGCACAAAAATATTAACTACGATGTTGCAGTTTTTACCAATCTAACTCCGGAGCACATTGAATCGCATGGCTCATTTGAAAACTATAAGCATGCAAAAGGAATGTTATTTCAGTCTTTTGGTGCAAAAAAGAAATTTAATGGTAAAGATGTAAAAAAAATCAGCATTGCCAATATAGATGATAAGCATGCAGAATTTTTCCTAAGTTTTCCTGCTGATGAAAAATGGGGGTTCGGTAAAAAGGGAGAAAGTGCAGGATTTAAATCTAATAAAGAAAAATTAAGGAATATTGTTGAAGCAAAAGACACTCAGACCGATTCAAGTGGGGTTAAATTCTATGTAAATGGAATTCGCTTTCAGCTGAAGCTTTTAGGCAAATTCAATATCAATAATGCGTTGTCAGCAATTACTGTTGGCCTTTCTCAGAGTATAGATATTGAAAAGATCAAGGAGGCTTTAGAAAAAGTGACTCAAATTCCGGGGAGAATGGAATTGGTTAAGACTAACCGAAATTTTGTAGTGATTGTGGATTACGCACACGAGCCAGCAGGACTTGAACAGGTGTACAAAACCGTGTCCCCATTCCCACACAATAAGCTGATCAGTGTTTTAGGATCACAGGGCGGTGGAAGGGATAAGCGAAAAAGACCGGTACTCGGTCGGTTAGCAGGAAGCTATACTGATTATGTAATT
>JAHJEX010000083.1 GCA_018825385.1 Patescibacteria group bacterium | reverse complement strand
TGTTCGTCGGGCAACCTTGCCTCAGGATTTGTATTTTTGCCAGCAATCGGCACAATAACTTGCGACTTTAATTTTAAAACATCTTCTATCGGCTCTAAAACATATTTCTCAGTATTAAATTTCCGCCTCAAGACTCGGTGTTCGGGAGAAATTAATTGATCTTGAATCCTGTTCTTTAAATGATACATTGTTCCTTTATATTCTCTTTTAAAAACAAATTTAACTTTTTTGTTTTCTATTTCGTCGTGACATCGTCTATCACCGGATATCTGGTTTCGCCAAGAGAAAAATAGAGTCTAGAAGAATTACTTTAGTCAAATAATCCAACTATATTTTCCACTTCTTGTTTTAGTATATAACTATTACAATGTTTTAAAACGCCAAAATATGAGGGCAGATTTTTGTTATTAACTAATCTTAATATTCTCCTCTTTGTTTTTGTTCTTAGTATTCTATGCTTTGGAAAATTTATATAGCCTAAATAGTCAACACCACTCGCCAGCGTGCTAAGTGATATTTTATGAGGATGAATTTCTAAAGTGAGTTTTTTGCCAAGATAGTCTTTGACTTTAGGAGTTATATTTATTAACTCTTGTTTGTTATCTGACATGAAGACGAAATCATCAGCATAGCGAATATAGTATTTTTGTTTTAAGTTATGTTTTACAAACTGATCAAATTCATTCATGTAGATATTAACGAATAATTGTGAGGTTAAATTGCCCAAAGGCAAACCTTTATTTGGTGCTACCTCAAAACTATCAATTACTCTGTTTAATAACCAAATAATATTTTGATCTGGTATATATTTAGCTAAAATACATTTCAATATATCGTGATCAATGTTGGCAAAAAACTTCCTAATATCACACTTTAATACCCAACAAGTTTTAGTATTATTTTTACTTACCTTTTGAGCCATACTTTTAAATCTGTTTATAGCCTTATGTGTGCCTTTGCTGTTTCTACATGAATATGAATCGGCAATAAATGTCCTATCAAAAAATGGATAAAGTTGTCTGTAAATTGCGTGGTGTAATAATCTATCGCGCACGCTGGCTTTATGAATATCCCGAGGCTTTGGGTCAGATATTTTAAAATGTTCATAACCAGAATGTAGATAAGCAAAATTGGCAAGGCTATCATGAAGTAGTATAATATTGTCTGAAAGAAAGCGAGAATACTTTTGGACATCTACTTTATTTTTCTTGTCTTTTACAAACTCTTGCCAAGCCAAAAACAAATTATCTAAACAAATAATATCATAATAATTATGGACAAATTGCCTTTTCATACTACACAAAAATCTGCCTTTAACGTACCCCCCCCCATTGCAATTTCGGATTTACCAATATTATCTAAGACCGCTGCGGCTTACAAAACTTGGCATGAATGTTTAATACATTTTCCTCGCTTGGATAAGTATACCTTGGGGATAAAAATTGATAATCTATTTTGTAATTTAATTGAATTGTTGTTGGAAGCTTGCCATACTAATCGAGAAGCAAAATTAGAAATTATCACCACGGCCTGCGTCCGGCTAGATGCTCTAAAATACTTTGCTAAAATAGCTTGGGAATTAAAGGCAATGGACAATAAAAACTACGCTTGCCTTTCTGTAAATTTAAACGAGATAGGTAAGATGCTAGGTGGATGGAAAAAGCAGGCGCAAAATATCTCTAAATAAAAAAGAGACTGGCAGACGACGAGGAAGTGGCAGCGCTGATTCCAACGATTGTTGATCCAGTTCCAGTTCAGGTTCAAGCCATTGTCATTAGCATTGACATAGGCGACATTACGCTTATCGTCCCTGTTCTCGATGGTGCCACATCATAATCGCACAAAATATCTTCTGTAGCACTGCCCGTTGAATCAACATTTTTATAAAACAATAATATTCTCCGAGCTGTATTTTATTTAGGATTTTTAAATCCACCAATATTTTGCGCCAAGTTTCTTTTTTGTAAGAATTTAAGGCAAGCTCTCTGAAATAAAACATTATTTCATTCCATTCTCACTACACCTTAAATGCAGAGTTCAACCGCCTTAAGCCGTAACCTAAGACTGTGTCGTTTACTATCCGCAAAGTATTTTAGCATTTTTTAAACAAAATGAAAACTCCGTCTCTCAACCCGCTGTAGGTATATTGAGACGGAGTTCGTGCTTATGACCGCGACCAAGTGTCAAAGGGACAATCAAGTCCCGAGGGCACAAGTGGCCAAGGTCAATTACTTGCAGACGACGAGGAAGCGGCAGCGCTGATCCCAACGAAGGCTGACCCAGTCCCAGTCCAGGTTCAAGCCAAGGCCACTAGCAAGGACATAGGCGACACCACGCTCACCGTCCCCGCTCTCGACGGTGCCACAAAGGCTGATGACCGGAGCCTTCATACGCTCCTCGGGGTTGGCCTTGTGATAGGCCATGGTCTCAGCGAAGTCCGGCAGGCGGATGTCGCTCCGACCTTCGACAGTACTGAGGACTTCCTCGGTAGTAGGCTCGTGGTCATATTTGAGGTACTGGTGGGTCACCTCAGTCTGACCCTTGCCTCTGACCGGAAAATGCTCCGGACGCAGGCCGTCGGCCACGAAGACGTACTGATCGCGGTCGATGCGACTGTAGATCGGATCATCGTACTTGACCAGCACCTTGCGGAACTGCCCGAAGACGAAGATCTGCAGGTGATCGGCCAATGATTCAGCCGAACGCGAGCCCTCGGCAACCAACTTGAGAGCGGAGGACATGAGTTTCATCAACCGCTCATACGGATTCTTGCTGCTTCCCACAGCTCTACCTCCTGAAAAGGAGACAAACGCTAATGACCGGCAACAACGAATTACCGGTAGCTCCAAGAGAATCTCAGAGACTTTCACGGCTTTGGCTGGATATAGCCGCAGCGGCCAAACTACCTATATAATATAGATAATTTAAACGCTGAGGCCATATTTGCAAGTAATATTTAAACGATCAAATTAATATATAATTATACTCCTTTTGGCAAAATTTGTCAAGGTCTGGGGGGGGTATTCATATATATTTTGGCTAATATTAGGTAAAATATATAATTTTATAACTTATTTTAGCCATTTTATCATACTATGCTCTATTTTTCTCTTAGCTACACCCAAATTGCCTCTAAATATCCATGATGTTATAATTGTATCATGGATATTTATTCAGCAACTTCAGATATCCTGGTCTGATATATGAAATTATTATTTTAAAGCAACTCTACAAGGAGCTAGAAAAATGGTTTAAATCTAAAAACTGCCCTTATGTAATTGTGGATGTAGTCACAAAAAATCCACGAAAAAAATTATACAAGGCATTCGGTTTTGAAACAGTGCTTGAAGAAATGAGAAAAATTATTTAAAATTTTACCTCGCCAATACAGCATATTGGTGAACTGATAATGAATAAATACCACCTAATGGTGGTATTTTTGGTAAAAAATTGCCGAAACTCCCCTCCCAGATGAGCTTCGGCATATCAGATATGAAAAGCATGCAAGAAACATGAAAACGATCGGGCGGGATCACCTCCCATATACTCTCAGGGGTTGGATTTAGACTTTCGTCTAGCCCCGAGAGAGATATGACCACCCCCTCTCTAGCATGCAGCTGGAATCGCAACCATGAATCGCCTTGTCCGGGGCGTCTCTCTGCTGTTCACGACAGCTCCCTTCCTGGACACGTTGGTGTCCTTTCCGGCCTCTGAAGGAGGGATTACTCTCCTCTTGTGCAGGACTGATTTCCTATTACTGCTGGGTTCGTCCATACACACCCTTTCAAAGAAAGAAGTGACAGCGTGCGAAGTGATCGTAATTATATAGTATCATACTTTAGGTAGATAAAGCAACTAAGCTGTTCTAAAATATATAACATCACCATCTTGAACCTCGTATTCTTTGCCTTCAAGATGCATTAATCCCTTTTCTTTGGCCTGCTGTTCTCCACCCGTATCTATGAGATCCTGCCATTTAATAACTTCAGCCCGAATAAATCCATTCTCAAAATCTGTATGAATTTTTCCTGCTGCCTGTGGAGCTAACGTTCCTTTTTCCACCGTCCAGGCGTGGGTTTCTTTTGGCCCTGAAGTAATAAATGTAATTAGTTCCAACATTTTGTAAGATTCTACTATCAGCTTATCCAGACCGGTCTGCTCAATCTTCATTTCTGTTAAATACTCTTTTATTTCCTCTTCTGGCAATGTTGATAGCTCAGCTTCCAGTTTTGCACATATCGCAAGGTTAGGCGTTTTCCTGTTTTCGTTTGATGCATTCACATCATCCTCGGAAACATTGTACACATACAAAACGGGTTTATATGTAAGCAAGCTTAATTGCCTAATAAATTTAAAATCATCTTTTTTTACTTCCAGATTAATGGCGAACTCTTCACTCTCTAAAACTTTTTTTAGATTCTGAAGAATTTCAATGTTTTTCAATAAATCTTTGTCATTAGATGATTTGGTTTGCCTTACCAAAGCCTCTAGCCGGCTATCCACCGTTTCCAGATCAGCAAGAATCAATTCTAGATTAATTGTATTAACATCACCCTCAGGATCAATCTTTCCATGCACATGGACTATGTCGTTATTTTCGAAGTCGCGCACTACTTCTACAATTGCATCCACCTCTCTGATATGTGATAAAAATTTATTCCCGAGACCTTCTCCCTTTGCTGCACCTTTAACCAGCCCTGCAATATCAACAAATTCTATTGTGGTAGGAACAGTTTTTTCAGAGTTATATAAGTTTGTCAGTTTTTCCAGTCTGTTGTCGGGGACTGCAACAACACCAACGTTTGGTTCTATGGTGCAGAAGGGGTAGTTAGATGCGTCTACTTGTTTTTTAGTTAATGCGGTGAATAAAGTTGATTTTCCAACATTCGGCAGACCAACAATTCCAATTGAAAATGACATAAATTTTTTTTTAATAATTGGGTAAACCGCGAATTAATCCGCAGCTACCATTTCACTATATCAGATATTTGCCATTTTGTGACAAGACCGATAGAATACTACCATGATTAAAATTATCTTAGACACAAATGTATTGATCACCGGCGTACAGGATGAGTCCAGCTATGCATTTCGGATAATTGATGCCTGCCGGAAAAAGAAGATTCAGGCTATTTTTAATAGACCTTTGTTAAAAGAAAACCGTTTGAAGTCCCGTGAACTGATTAAGGAAAGGGAATATTTAAAAATACTGGAAGATTTCTATCGAAAGGCTAAGAATGTTCCTCATAGAAGCAGGGTGCAGATTGTAAAATGGGACAAAGAAGATAATAAGCTGGTTGAAGCGGCAATTGATGGAAAGGCAGGCTATATTGTTACTGAAGACAACGATTTGCTATTTCTAGGAGAATATAACAAAATAAAAATGGTGACGCCCCAGGAGTTTTGGCGCCACTATCAAGCTGAAAATGATGATAATGAAGAATGGGACGACTGGATGAAAGGTATTATTAATGGCTTTTGATATATTTTGCTAACTGATATGTATTTTCCAGAAGCATGGCGACTGTCATTGGTCCCACTCCACCTGGAACCGGCGTAAAATAGCCGGCTTTTTTATTTGCCGACGGATGAACATCTCCTAATACTTTATCTCCTTTTCGATTATAACCAACATCAATAATAATTGCGCTATTTTTAATATGTTTTGACAGAATTGAATGAGGTCTTCCTAAAGCAACTACAATGATGTCTGTTTTTTTCATATTTCCAATCTTTTTTCCCGATTCCACATTTGCACCTTTCTCTTTAAACATTTTTTCCAGAGGATCAATAAATATCGGGCTCTTTGCCAGTATGTAAATACTTTTGTTTTTAAGCGACACTTTGGTACTCTCTACCAGTTTTACTATTCCCACAGCCAGCCCGGGTTTGATAATTGATTTTCCCTTAAGAAAAAGTTTAATGTTTTCTGAATGAAATCCATCGGCATCCTTTTTCGAATCAATTGCTTGAATAATTTTATTTTCATTTAAATGCGCGGGCAAAGGCAGTTGTACTAAAATGCCATGTATCTTTTTGTCCCGATTCAGTTCCTGAATCTTGCGGATAATGCTTATTTGAGTAGTTTTGCTTGGGAACAAATATTTTTCGAAATACACCCCAACTTCTGCTGAGGCTTTTTCTTTTAAACCGACATATGTTTCTGAAGCTGGGTTATTACCGACCAAAATAGCAGCCAAACCGGGCCGGATGTTTGATCTGGCAATTTTTCTTTTTAGATTTTCGCGGATACTAACAGCTAGTTTTCTACCGTTGATTACTTTTGCCATTATAAATAGGTTAAGTCGGGATAAAGCGGATAGTTATCTGTTAGTTCTTTTACCTGTTTTTTTACCTGTTCTTTGATCGATGAATCTTTTGCATTATTTATGACTTTTGCGATCAACTGCCCAATTATTTCCATATCATCTTCTTTCAGCCCGCGGGTTGTTAATGCAGGCGTGCCCAAGCGAATACCGGAAGGATCAGTCGGTTTACGCTTATCATATGGAACTGTGTTTTTGTTTACAAATATTTCCGCTTCTCCCAATGCAGTTTCCGCTTCTTTTCCAGTAACGCCGGTACTGGTTAAATCAACCAGCATTAAGTGGTTGTCAGTTCCACCGGTAACAAGTTCTAAGCCTTCTGCTGTTAATGATTTCGCCAATGCTTTAGCATTCAGAACAACTTGCTTCGCATAATCCTTAAATTCCGGCTGCATCGCTTCTTGCAACGCAACAGCAATAGCCGCAGTAGTATGATTGTGCGGACCACCTTGTAAACCAGGGATTATTGCCCGATCAATAAGCGTAGGAATATTTTCTTTGGATAGTTCCACTGGCTTGTTGGAATTTGAAACTTTACCGTTAGAAAGAATCATCGCGCCTCTCGGACCGCGGAGAGTTTTGTGAGAAGTGGTCATGGTTACATCTGCAATCCTTGTCGGAGAAGGATGTTGCTCTCCAATTATTAATCCGGCAATATGAGAAATATCAGCCAAAAAAAATGCACCAACTTCATCCGAAATTTCTCTGAACTTTTGCCAATCAATTATTCTAGGATAAGCAGTGTAGCCGGCAATTATTAACTTGGGTTTATGCTCCTTTGCTAAACTTCTTATTTCATCAAAATCCAAATAGCCATTTTTGTCAGAAGTATAGTTTACCGCATTGTATAAAGAGCCGGAAAAATTCACTTTTAGCCCGTGAGTCATATGACCGCCGAAAGAAAGCTTGGCACCTAGTACAGTATCTCCCGGTTTTAGTAACGCATAGTAGACTGCCAGATTTGCCGGTGAGCCAGAATATGGCTGAACATTAGCGTGGTCAACATTAAAAAGTTTTTTTGCACGCTCAATAGCCAGATTTTCTATCTCGTCTACAAATTCGCAACCGCCATAATACCTTCTGTTTGGATATCCTTCAGAGTATTTATTAGTACCAATACTGCCCAAAGCTTTCATTACGGCTTGGGAAACAAAGTTTTCTGAAGCAATAAGCTCTATACCGCTTCTTTGTCGATTGAGTTCTTTTTCTAATGTTTGTGCTATTTTTGGGTCAGTTCCTATTAAGTCTTTTTTATTCATAAATCTATTCCTTTCACCTGAATAATATCTTATTATAACAATAAATAAAACCCACGCACATATATAGCGAAGGTCCAATGAAAATTGTTGATAAGTTAGATCATATTGTTATCACTAGGTTAGCACAGCTATGAGTATAATTCAAATAGTCTTCGAATCACTTTATATTATAGGGAAAAAATGGTACAATAATATAAGTCAAATTATTAATAAAAATAATATGAAACGTGGAATAATTTTTTCTATAATTGCGGTAATGTTTGTTGTCAGCGTAAGTGCTGCCTTCGGTTTGCCGCAGGCTACCTTGGCTTCAATTACGGATTCTGATGTAGTAACTCAAAAAGACATATACATTGGGTCTAATCAGATTATCAATGATAATTTCATCGGATTTGGAGAAACGATCGATATCAATGGTCCGGTTAATGGTGATGTTATTGTGGCTGGTTTGACGATTAATATTAATTCTACCGTTCAGGGAGACATAATTGCCGCCGGCAATACCATTAACATTCAAGGAGAAGTATTGGGAAACGTCAGAGTTGTAGGCAATACTGTTGACTTGGATGCAATTATCGGAAAAAACACCAACATATTGGCTCAATCATTTTCAACAACTCCCACCAATTCAATCGGCTGGAGTCTGTCATACGGAGCAGCAACTACGAATCTGAAGGGGGCTGTTGGTGGACACGTTGATGGCGGGGCGAATGCCAGTTATATTTCTGCTGAGATCGGAGGCAATGCTAATATTTACGCCAACGAAGAAAATGGAAAAATAAGCTTAACTGAAAAAGCCAAGATCGGAGGCAATTTTACTTATTCCAGTGTCACTACTCCAACCATCTCTAATCTAGCTGTGATTGGGGGAGATACTATTCAGAAGGATTCAATAATTCAACCAGTTAATAAAAGTGATCTATCTAGATTTCTCGGTATTTCTGGAGCATTTTTCAAAATAATCGGAATATTCGGCTTGTTTGTTGTAGGTTTGATAATCATTTCTATCCTGAGAAAAGACAGCGTGAAAATAATAGATTATATGCAAAAGGAGCCGGCCAAAAGCTTTGGCTGGGGGTTAGTATTTCTCATTTTAGTACCGATCGTATGTTTCATACTTCTGTTTACTATTATTGGGGTCCCACTGGCAGTAATTGTCATGGCTATGTATCTGGTCATATTGTACATTAGCAAGGTATTTGTTGGACTGTTCATTGGTCGTTGGACGCTGTTAAACTTCAAAAAAGATAAAAAAAATAAATCTTTTTCTCTATTGCTTGCTATGATTATTGGTGTCACATTCTTTTATGTTGTCACCTCTATTCCTGTGATCGGCTGGCTTGCAAATATTGTTGCGGTAGTTTGGGCGTTCGGAGCGATAATTGAAATCAAAAAGCACTATTTGGCAGAAAGCAATAAATAATAAGTAAATATGGCTAGGAAGTTTTTCTGGTCATATTGTATCTATAAACTATATGAAAGTATCACCAACAATATTTCGTCTATATGATATCCGCGGCATAGCGGGAAAAGAATTTTCTAGAGATGCAATAGCAGAGTTTGAAAAATGGTATGGTCCTTTTCCCGGAATCAATATCACGCTTGAGATCTCTGAAGCACTCGGCAAAGCTTATGGCACCTACATCCAAAGAAAATATAACGGAAAAAATGTCGTCGTCGGTCAGGAACTTCGCCCGTTTTCAGGTGAACTAACACAAGCTTTTATCGACGGAATTCTCTCAACCGGATGCAACGTTACTGATGTGGGGATCGCTCTTACACCGCTTGTTTACTTTGCCAACGGATTTTATGAATTTGACGGCGGTGTAAATGTTACCGGCAGTCACAATGTATATTTCTATAACGGATTCAAGATGAATGGCAAAAATGTACTACCAATCTATGGTGATGAATTGCAAGTGGTCAGAGAAATGATTGAGAAGGAAGACTTTATAGAGGCGGAAAAGGGTAAAATAATGAAGAAAGAGATATATTCAGATTATGAAAAGTTCGTAACCGATAAAATAAATATAAAGCGTAAACTCAAAGTTGTTATTGATTGCGGTAATGGAAGCGCAGGTTTTTTTGCACCAAAATTTTTCAAAAAACTGGGATGCGAAGTAGTTGAACTCTATTGTGATCCGGACTCAACTTTCCCAAACCATGTGCCAGACCCAGAAATGCCCGATAACATGGAAGATTTAGGTAAAAAGGTGGCTGAAGAAAAAGCTGACTGCGGAATCGGATTGGATGCGGATGGTGACAGAGTAGGATTTGTAGATGAGAATGGCAGGTATATTGATACTGATATGATAATACTACTCTTAGCACGAGAGGCACTAAAAGAGGATCCGGGAAAGAAAATACTGTATGATGTGAAGTGCTCAAGACTAATGGAAGAATTGATTCCTAAATTTGGCGGAGTACCGCTGATGCATATTACAGGACATGCTCCAATCAAAGACACTTTCAGAAAAGATCCTGATATTATTTTTGGGGGAGAAGTGTCAGGGCATATCTACTTTGTTAAGGAGCTGTTTAGAAGTGAAGATGGGATGTACGCGGGTGCAAGAATACTTGAACTCCTTTCAGAGACCGATGGTCCTTTTTCAGCTTTATTTGAAGGAATCCCAAATACTATTCGAACTACCGAGCTCAAACTTCCCTGTGCGGATGAAATTAAATTTGATGTGATTAAAAAAGTCCAAGAGCATTTCTCGAAAGAATACGAAACAATAACTATCGACGGCGTCCGGATGAAGTTCGATGAAAAAAGCTGGGCAATTGTTCGTGCATCAAACACAAGTCCTTATCTTACCGTCCGTTTTGAGGCAGATACCAAAGAACGTGTGCTGGAGATGAAAAATATTGTTGCAGACTTTTTGGAACAGTTCCCGGAAATCGAAGATAAATTAGACAGAAAAGAAGTAATGAGTTTAACTGGCCGTTTGGGCTGGGTTTAATTCATAAATCGTTTCTCATGAAAACCAAAAACCCTCTAATCATTATTATTCTTGATGGGTGGGGAATCGGAAAAAAGAATGAACACAATCCTATATTTTTGGCATCAACGCCGACGATGGATGATTTGGAAAAAACTAGACCTTATACCGAGTTAAAGGCGGCTGGTGAAGGAATTGGGCTTGAACATGGACACCAGGGATCATCTGAAATTGGTCACTTGATAATAGGGGCGGGAAGGAATGCTCTCTTACCCCAGACGCAAGTTAAGCAGGCAATTCTTGGCGGTGACTTGCTAAAAAACAAGGTTTATCTTGAAGCAATAGAAAAAATTAAAAAAAACGGCGGCGCTTTGCATTTGATGGGAATGTTTTCCAACGAAGGAGTGCACAGTTATGATACTGCATGCTATACGTTAATAGAGCTTGCTGCTAAGCATGGTTTAAAAGAAGTATACATTCACGTTTTTTCGGATGGCCGTGATACATCACCAAAAGAATTGGAAATCTATTTGGAAAGATTGCACGCAGCAATTAGAAAGTTCGGAATTGGTAAGATTGCTTCCTTAGTAGGACGCTACTGGGCAATGGACCGTGATAAACGTTGGGAGCGAGTTCAGGAAGCATACGAACTTCTTGTCGAAGGAAAAGGATATGAAACAGACTCAATAGAGGAAGCTGTTAAACAAGCATATGAGCGGGAAGAGACTGACGAATTTATTAAGCCAACAGTGATTATGGCAGACGGAAAACCAGTTGCTACAATTAAGGATGGAGATACTGTTTTTAATTTCAATTTTCGGATTGATCGGGAGATAGAGATTACTCAAGCATTAGTTGAAAATAAATTTGACGGATTCAAAAGGGAAAACAAACCAAATATTCACTACGTAGGTATTACCAAATACTACAAAGACAGTCTGGCAGAAGCGGCTATTAAACAAGAAACTATAAAAAACAGTCTTGGCGAGGTACTGAGCAATGCAGGAATGAAACAGCTTAGAATCACTGAAACGGAAAAATGGGTGTACCTAACAAAGATTTTTAATGGATTGAATGAAAATAGTTTTGAAAGTGAAGATAGAATTTTAATTCCTTCAGATAAAATTGCCACTTATGATTTAAAGCCAGAAATGAAAGTAGCAGAAATTACTGAAACAGTATTGCAAAAGTTAGATGAAAATATTTATGATGTAATTATAATTAACTATGCAAATCCGGACATTCTCGGTCATACTGCCATAAAAGAAGCTGTAATCAAGGGAGTAGCCACTATTGACAAACACTTAGCAAAACTGCTAAAAAAGGCTAAGGAAAAAGGAGCTGATGTGATGATTACAGCTGATCACGGAAATGGTGAAATCATCTTTGATCATCAAAAGAACATGGAACACACGCACCACACTGATGCCGATGTACCATTTATAATTGTTTCCGAACGAGAGGAACTAAAGAACTGTAAGCTTCTTTTAGGCGCAATTAAAGACATTGCCCCTACTGCATTAGACATTGTGGGCATTAATAAACCAAAGGAGATGACTGGTATAAGTTTAATAGAAAAATAATATGATTGGAGTATTTTCCGCCAAAGGCGGACCCGCCTCCCGTTCAGGGTCTGAGACCCTTCAGGGTCGAATGACTGGCGGGGATTCTACAGTATTTATTCTTATTACAATAAGGTCTTTAGTAAAGAAAATATAAATATATGATAGGAATTTTTGATTCAGGATTTGGCGGGCTGACAATTTATAAAAGCATTGAAAAAGCCCTGCCACAATATGATTATGTATATCTCGGCGACAATGCACGTGCTCCGTACGGCAACCGTAGCCAAGAAGTAATCTATGAATATGCCCAACAGGCAGTGGATTTTTTGTTTAATCAAGGATGCGATTTAGTAATTCTAGCCTGCAACACAACTTCTGCCGAAGCTCTGCAAAAATTACAAAAAGAGTATCTGCCAAAAAAATATCCAAATAAAAACGTACTGGGTGTAATCCGGCCACTCGTTGAGGAAGCAGCAATAGCTACCAAAAAAAAGATAGTAGCGGTCATGGGTACACGCAGTACAGTGGAATCTAAATCCTACATAAGAGAATTACAAAAACAGGACAGTAAAATAAAAGTAGTCCAGCAAGCATGCCCCTTGCTCGTACCTTTGATTGAGGAAAACTGGGAAAAACGTCCAGAGACTAAAATGATCTTAAAAAAATACATAAGACCTCTGAAAAATTACCAGCCCGATACTGTAATCTTAGGCTGTACACATTATGGTTGGTTGCAAAAAGATATTCAAAATTACTTCGGTAAAAGAATCAAAGTATTGGACAGTGGAAAAATAGTATCTGATAAATTGGTAATCTACTTGCAAAAACATCCGCAATTTGCCCAAAACGCAATGGTCATGCCACCAAAAAGAATTTTCTTTACTACTGAAAGCAATACTAGATTCGAAGCTTCAGCACAAAAATACATAGGTCGTAAAATACAAGCAAAAACAATTGAATTAATCTGATTTTTGCATCATTAAAATACACGTCATTAATTAAAACAAAAAGACGTCTTAACTGACGTCTTTAATAATACCGTTTTATACAATCCCCATTTTTTCCTTTGCTTCATGCAAAGTCTTCTGGGCTATTTTGCGCGCTTTACTTGCTCCGTCTTCCAGAATTTTTCTAAGCTTCTTCTCATCTGATAAAAGCTCTTTTCTTTTTTCCTGAAATGATGAAAACATTCTGACTGAAGCTTCTGCTAATGTTTCTTTAAGCTCCTTATACGAAAGTTTTCCTGATTGATACTGCTTTTCAAATTTTGCCACAGTTTTAGGATCTGTCATCAAATCCAACAATTCAAATAAATTGTATACCCCCAGACTTTTTTTCTTTTCGTGCATTGTTACTCCGGTATCAGTAACTGCACTCATAAATTTCTTTCGCATTACTTTAGGGCTATCCGAAAGTGCGATATAATGCTTTTCGCCCAGACTTTTGCTCATCTTCTTTTTTGGATCGGCCAATGACATTATTCGCGATCCACGCGATAGGATAACACTCGGTTCAATAAACACCTTGCCAAATTTTCTGTTAAAATTACGGGCGATCGTTCGAGTTAATTCTACATGCTGTATTTGATCCTCTCCCACGGGGACACCAATCGCTTTATAAAGCAGTATATCTGCCGCCATTAGAATGGGATAGTTTAATAGTCCTGCACTTGCGGCCTGCTGCTGTCCGGATTTTTCCTTATACTGGGTCATGCGGCGTAATTCAGAAACCGGAATTATGGTGTTAAACAACCATGCGAGTTCTACATGTTCCGGAACATCGGACTGAACGAAAATCATGCTTTTTTTAGGATCAATTCCCGCAGCAATATAGTCAGCTGCCGCCTCTAAGATTCTCCTTTGAAGCTTCTGTGGATTATAATTAACAGTTATTGCATGATAATCAACAATGCTAAAAATACCTGTATATTCTTTCTGTAATTCTACCCATTGCTTAATGGCCCCAAAATAATTACCGAGATGAATAGCCCCTGAAGGCTGGATACCGCTAAATATATATTTCTTCTCTTTCATACAACATAGTTTAGCATATTTTTACGATAAAGAAAAAACCCCGCTGTACAAGCGGGGTTTTTATTTCTATATTCTCTCCTCCCAGGAGAGAGCTAAGTTTTATTGGTTGATTAATGATACGTTAATACCACCTCGATAACCAGAGTGGAGTGTGAAAAACTGAGACAGCGCATTACCGTCTTTGTCGAACACACGCACTTGTGGTCCAAGACCTGAACCTGGTCCAAAGCTGATTTCTGCTACTCCATCGCTGTCTAGGTCACCAACTGTAGCGGAGTATGCACCCCTTATTGCAGCTGGATAAGCGAAGAATTGAGAAAGCAAGTTACCATCTTTGTCGAACACTCTTGCCTGTGCTGAACCATTGTTGCCAGGTAGTACCACAATCTCCTTGCTACCATCTCCATCAACATCACCGGCGTAGGTCTTTGCACCACCCTTAAAGGTTGTTGCATAGCCCATAAACTGAGCTAATAGACCACCGTCTTTGCTAAATACCTTAATATGGGCTGCAGCTTCTTTGGTCGAAGTGACAATTTCAACTGTCCCATCACCATCTAGATCAGAAAGGGTAACGTGTACGCCGTTTCGATATCCGGCACCATATGTGTCGAATTGTGTTATAACGTTTCCATCTTTATCGAACACACGTATCTGTCCAGAACCGGCAGCTGGATAGGCAACAATTTCGCCGACTCCATCACCGTCTAGATCAGCCGCTTTTACCTCTGCTCCTTCGGTAAATATGGAGCCATAGGCATTGAAGCGAGCTATTAAGTTACCATTGCGATCAAACACTTTTACATCTGCAGACGTATCTTTAGGAACAGTGATGACTTCTTTTTCACCATCTCCGTCCAGATCAAATAGTGATACATTAACACCGTTTCTAAATCCTGCAGGATAAGCCATGAATTGACTTAAGATGTTTCCATTTTTGTCGAAGATACGTAATTGAGCGTCAAATCCTTCACCCGGAATAGTAACTACTTCTGGATCACCATCACCATCTAGATCTGCTACTTCAGTAGTAAGACCCATTCTCAAGTTCGAAGAATAAGCAAACCATGTAGCAATCATATTGCCATCTTTGTCAAATACACCAACCTGTGGACCGCCTGCTGACATAGGAGTAGCAACTAGATTATATGGGCCACTACTAGATGATCTAGCAGCAACACCGGATGATTCACCAGTAGTAATTGCGTAGTTGGTGAAATGATTCACTTGGATAATGACTACATCATTCTCAATGTCTTGTGTTACTCCCGTAGGCAATCTCCATGCCCCTGCAGTATCGTCATAGTATTTAGCTATTATATTATCTTCAGAAATTCCTGCTTCTGTCAGCATAGCTTCGTCATAAGGAATCGTGATCTGAACATTACTGTTGAACTCAGAAATCAATTGCTGACTGCTATCCAGTGCTTCAAAGTCCCAAGCGTAAGTTGGAATCTTTGTATCTGATGTCTGGAACACGTTTACATTTGGAGAAGCAATTACCGTTACGTTTCCTTCAGTTGCTAACGCATTAGCAGGAATGGTAAGGCTTGTTCCGTCAGGAAGATTCATAACCTTCTGAGCAGTAGAATCAAACACTTCAGTCAATCCTTCTGGAAAGCTAAAGGCTGCTTCAGTTAAGACAAAGTCTTCACTAATTTCTCCCTTTTCAGAAACTACTACCATTACCTCTTCAGATCGGAAGAATTTATCAGCTTCTGGGATGTGAGAATCGCATCCAATAAACCATGTACCAATTGTTAGTGGAATGCTAGTAGAACCGTCAAATACTTCACCACCGGAGAATCCACCTTCTGGCTGCCAAGCATGGCACCATCCAAATGGAACATCTCCACCGTCATCACGAGTAACAGACCCTGTTACTGTGGCGTCAGCTTCGCGAAATTTTAGAGTAATATTTTCTGGATTAGCAGCCGTTACCGACACTTCTACAGATTCGGGAGGCATAAATGAATTATCTCCACCACCCATGCCTGCTCCACATTCATATTCACCGGAAATAAGTGGAATATGTGCTGATCCATTTCTTAAATCTCCACCTGCATCAATTGTTTTACCGCCCTCAAAATCACCCTTTACTTTGTCTTCTAAGAACATATGGTTAGAACACCACACGAATCCAAAATCAATTTTCTTTCCATCTGGATCAAGTAGTGTTGCATCAACATATGTATTTGCTCGGAAAGCGGTCAGAATCTTTGGCACCCTTCCATCCACTGGGACTGTGAATGGAGCAAAATCTGGATGGGTTTGGACGAATTCATTGTTCATATTAAACCAATATCCCATTACATATTTCTTTCCACCACGTACTTTCATGCTATAACTTCCGTCTTTTGGATCAATTCTGGTAAAGGCGCCTGGGCCTCCACCTGGTCCCATTTTATCGGCAACATCAGCAAATATCTCAGCCTCAACACCTGTTATTGCCTTACCATCTTGGTCCTTCAAGAATCCATAAATCTCAGCATCTGGTTCAACAAGGGTAAGACTTACTTCTTTTGATCCGTTCTTAGGAACAGTTATTTCTACTTCTTTATCAAGTAGATATCCGCTCTGGTCAGGAGGCATATGAACACCAACAACAAATGTGCTTCCACCAATTAGTTTAATTGTAGCTGTACCTCTATCTAGGTTGCCACCAAATTCAGATCCCGGCCCCCACCCGGCGCCTTTGACGCGGGCATAGGTCCAACCCATGGCATTTTCAGTGATAGCGTTACCATTTTCATCAACAGTTTTAACTGTCAATGTGGCGTCAGCAAGTTGTACAACATGATTAACCTTTGAAATTGTCTCATCATCATCCAAATTATATACATTCATAGGACCGCTGGCGCGAATTGGAATATAGTCAGAATCACCCCAAGTTTGGGCTTCACACTGCCATTTACCTGGCTGGAGCCAGAGAGTGTAAGTTCCGTCTGAGGCTGATTGTGCTTCACCCCATCCTGGGTTATTTTGCTGCCAACAACCAACTCGGATTCCCTCAACACCAGTTCCGCTTGCTAGCATTACCTTACCCTTGATTCGGGAAGTTTTTTCTTTTAATGTCAGATTACCAAGATTTTTGGTTACTCCATCCCCTACATCGACATTCATTTCAGGAAGATAATATCTTGCCATATCTGGATCCTGGTTGTCTGGAAATATCTGCAGTTTGTATTTACCGTCTTTAACGTTTGCAGTAAAACAACCTGTCTGCCAATCAATCCCTGTTCCGTTTCCTTGACCTTCGCCGGCTCTAATATCAATCCAACCGCCTCCCAGTGGATCACCATCAGGAGTCTTTACACATCCTTTAATAATTGCGTTAGTCTTTTGTACTGTAAGGTTTACAGTTTGTGATTCAGTAGCATTATTATTTGTAAATGATACTTGTTTTGGTTGCTCATTATACACCCAGTCAGTTGCAACTGGTCCATTTTCTGACCACTGTCTATCAATATTAATCTCCCAGTTTCCACCGCCAATAGTTAATGTGTATACACCACTTGAATTAACATTTGCTTGTACACCTGCTCCACCCTGTTTCCAGGCTCTAACGCTTGCTGTAGTAACCGCCCCGCCTGAATCATATTTAACAGTTCCGGTAATAGTTTTGGAAGCTGTGGCTAGAGTGATTGTACCAACATTTTTAGCTGAACCAGCGTATGTTACTTGGACAGCATCAGGAGCAATGAATCCCTGTGTACCATTTGGAATCCATATTTCAATAAAGTAACTTGTCCCGGCTACCATACCTGATGTTGGAAAAGCAAAATTACCATTCGGATCAGTTCCGGATCCATAGTTAAAAGAAAAGTCTTCACTACGGACATTAACACCAGTCCCATTAATTGGAGCTCCGCTTGGAGTTAGTACCTTACCGTAAAATGAAATATCTCCCATTAGGAATGGTGCTGATTCTGCTCTAGGCATTGGCTCACCTGGTAGTGGATTTTCTTGTCCAGTCATGATAGTTAAATTACCATTGTAAAATCCCCCACCTGCCGTTGGATTAGCAACACCGGTTACATTAAAAGTGTATGTGCCTGCAGCAAGGTTGCTAGTAGTCATAAAATCAAATCCACCATTATACCTATTACCAACTGTTCCAGCTAATCCGGTGACCGCAACATTAGAGAAATCAGGATTGCAATCTTCCCAATTTGCCCCATTAGGACATCCACTTGAACTATTTACGTTTAAACCAAAAGAAACACCTGGATTACCTTGGCCTGTAATAGCTGTATTTGTCGTGAATGTAACAGCATAGGTTGCTGTTGACCCCAGAGTAGTTACGCTTGGGGTAACTGTGAATGAGGTTACGCGATCGTCTGAGGGAGGGTCTTGTGGATCCTCTGCAGATACTGCGTTTGCCCCTGAAAAGAGCAAAGCGACCGCAAAAAACCCAATAACGCCAAACCTGGCGATTTTCTTAAGATTTTGCATATATTTGTTTGTAAAGTTATTAATTATGATGTTCACTCTTAAACATTAGGTAATATTAATGTTTACCTAGTCATTGTACACTAAATATCGATTATTGTCAACTTCGACCATCATATTTTACTATACCTCAATAACCACCGGTAATACCATTGGCCTACGTTTAGTTTTACTGAACAAGAATTGCCCTATGTCGTCTCTGATCTTATTTTTAATATAGGCATCATTTGCTGAAGAATTCGGGTTTTTATCTTTGAGTAGTTTTTTTACTTTTTCCCTGGTATCCGCTATTAGCTTCTTACTCTCCTTCATATAAACAAATCCACGGGAAATAATATCGGGATTTCCTATAAGATTGCCGGTTTTTGAGTCAATTGTAGCAATTACTACCAGCATCCCATCGTCTGACATCATTCTACGGTCTCTCAGCACAACGTTAGAAACATCACCAACACCCAGACCATCAACAAACACATAGTCCGAAGGAACCTTCTTTGTAGTTAATCGTCCGGTTGTTTTGGTAAATTCCATTATTTGTCCATTGTCCGCTACAAAAATATTCTTCGGATCAAAACCAACGGACTCTGCAACCTTAGCATGAATTTTCAAGAACGAGTGGTTGCCTTCTATTGGGACAAAGTATTTTGGATTGATTAATTTAATAATAAGCTTGAGATCTTCCTGCTTTGCATGACCGCCAGCATGAATATCCATCATTTTGTAATTAATTACTTCTGCACCCTCACGATACAGAGTATCAACCAGTCGTTGCACTGATCTTTCATTACCTGGAACAACTGAGGAGGAAAATACAACTGTATCTTCCGGCTCAATTCTTATTACTCTGTGTTCCCGATTGGCTATGCGCATCAACACCGCTCTTCCTTCGCCTTGAGCACCAGTACAAAGAACCAGTATTCGACGACTAGGATAATTACTTATCTCGCTCAATGGTAGTAATGTCCCCTTATTGATTTTCAGATACCCAAGTTTTTGCGCAATTTCAATGTTGGTTTTCATACTGTAGCCATCTACTATTACTTTTCTGTTATATTTTTCTGCCAACTGTATAATCTGCTGTACTCTCATCAGGAGTGATGCAAATGTTCCAATGATAATCCTTCCTTGAGCAACTCGGATAATATCTTCAAGGTTCCCCTGAATCTCAGTTTCAGTGAATTGATGTCCTGGTTGGGTCGCATTTGTACTGTCAGACAATAAAGCAACAATATTTTTTTCTCCAAGTTTCGCAATTTTAGCAATATCTGGTTCAACATCACCAACCGGTTGAAGATCAAGCTTGAAATCTCCTGTATGCACAATAGGACCAATCGGTGTATTCACAACCACTCCTAAAGATCCGGGAATATTATGGCTCACGCCAAAAAATTCAATCTTAAACTTACCAATTGTAATGGTATCATTATTGTCAACCGAATTTAGATTTAGTTTTCCACTTTGTTTAAAGTCATCCTGGCGTTTAGCAATAATCCCAAGTGTTAATGGCGAGCCATAAATTGGCGGACTACCGAGCTTATCCATTAGATGAGGGATAGCGCCAATATGATCATAATGACCATGGGTAATAATTACTCCCTTAACATTTTTTTCTTTACCTTTAAAATAAGAAATGTTCGGGATAATATAATCAATTCCCGGCATATCTTCTTCTGGAAACTGCAGGCCCATATCAATAATAATAATGTCTTTCCCATATTCAAGCACAGTCATATTGCGTCCAACCTCTTCATTTCCACCTAAAACTGTAACTTTAAGAGTGGGACTGCCTTTTTTACCGTCTTCTTCTTTATTGTCCTGCTTTAAAACAGAAGTACCTGACCGATACACCCTTATCCGGTTGCCTGGTTTTGGACGGTTTTTTGTTTTTTTTGGATTCATAAATTACTTATAATTAATTCTTAATAATATGTCTGGAATTTTTAATTTGGTGCCGAAGGGGAGAGTCGAACTCCCACGAGCTTTTAGCTCACAGCGTCCTGAACGCTGCGTGTCTACCAGTTCCACCACTTCGGCATACATACAGTTCTTAATGATTATTATCTGACAAATTTAGGATTAAGTCTGCCAGTGGAGTTTATCCCGCCGGATGGCGGGACCACCGCGGCATTTTATTAAACCTGCTATCCCACACCACAAAGGGTGCAATATAGCTATGAACTACAAAAGGGTTCATGGCACATCCCCCCATCAATTTTACATTGTTAGGACTCTTTGCCCCATTTACGATTGGTTTTAATATACCAATCCTCAATACCAGAGAAACGATCTGATGGCACTGAAATATAATGACCCTCTAGCCCTCTAACTTTTTTGTCTATTCCGTATGTATACACCGGATTGTATAAAAAGATCGCAGGAAGCTCATCAGCAAGAATATTTTGAAAATGCAGATATTTCAATCTACGTTGTTCTTCATCATTAGTTTTTCTTGCTTCTTCTAATAGTTGATCAATGTCTTTATTAAAAAACACTGCGAGATTTAAACCTGGATCTCTACTCTGAGAAGAATGCCAAAAAGGATAAGGGTCCGGGTCAGTACCAACTATTTCTCCAAACAAAAGTGCTTCATAGGCCCGAGGGTTGATTACCCGTTTTTGAATATCTTTTGTCGAATACTCTTTGACTTCCAAACGAACACCAATGCCTTCCCACGCTTGTTTAATTACATCGACTGTTGCCAAATATTCAGGTGAATTAATCGTAGATATAGCAAATGCAAGTTCAGCACCATCTTTTTCACGGACTGTAGAGGCTGGCTCACCTTCTTCAACCTCTGGATATTCCCAGCCATCTTCCTCCAAGATTTTTTCTGCTTCTTCAAGATTAAACTCAAATTTTTTGATCTCCTGATTGTAACCAACATATCCAGGTAAAATAGGTCCATGAATTATTTCACCTTCCCCACCCAGAGCATTTTGGACAATTGATACTTTATCAACTGCGTGGGCCAAAGCTTCTCTTACTGTTTTTGTTTTTAGTAGTTCGTTTTTCTGATTGAAAAAAACTGCAGTATATTGGGGCAAGCGCAAAGAATGGTATTCAATATTCCCGTTCCGTTTTTGAATATCTTCCTTAGACTCATTTGGCACAAAACTTATGCCATCTACATGCTTATTTTTAGCAGCTTCTAGTGCTGAAATCGGGTCAGAATAGAATTTGAATGAAATCTGGTCTAAATAAGGTTTGTCACTATAATAGTCATCAAATCTTTTTAAATCATATGATTTGATGTTTCCATTTTTGTCTTTCGTATAATTATCAAAGGCAAACGGCCCCGAACCGATAGGTTTCAAATTGTATTCTGCAAGGTAGGCAGAATCTGGAGAAATTTCAGCCCAAATATGTTCTGGTAATATACCAAATGTTAAGCTCGATAAAAATGGAGTAAACGGTTCTTGTAAAACGAACTTAATAGTGTGGTCATCAATTCTCTGAAGCGCCACACCACTGAAGTTAAGATATAATGGACTTCTATAACTGGTGTCTTGAATACTTTCAAATGTGAATAGGACATCATCTGCATTTAGATCTTCCTTATCGTGGAATTTTGCGTCATTTCGTAAATAAATAGTATATTCTTTCTGATCTTCAGATATTTCATATCTTTCCGCTAAGTCATTTACCAATTGCTGGTCTGTATCAATTTTTAAAAGACCAGAAAAAACCAGTCGAGAAAGATCCATATCTGTATCATTCGTTTGGGAAAGGATAGGGTTCACATATTTCGGTGATCCAACTAATGCTTCTGTGTATTTCCCACCTGATTGAGGAACTATATGGGTAACAGTTTGATACACTCTTACTAAGATAAACATAAGAGATATTACAAAAACAACCAGTGCAATTTGAGCGATTGTAGATTCCTTTTTTGAAAGATAACGAGGAAGATACTTAAACTGTCGATAAGTTGGGATTTTTTTACTATTAAGCGAGGTTACCAATTTCTTATCTATTTGCTTTTGCTGCTTTGCCCATTTGTTTCCATTAGAAGAACCACTGCTATTCATTTTGTTCTTTTTTCTTTTCAAAACCGAAAAACCTTTTGAAAAAAGCTTATTTTTTTCAGGGCTATTTTTGGCTGATAATTTATCTTCTGATGAGTTGTTTTCTTTTTCCACTCTGAACAAGTCCTTGCGGACGCCTTAGAATAAGTAGTTCTTCCAGCTAGGAAGATATATAAATTAGATGAAGAAATTAGCTAGCGCTAACCCTAAGAATAAAGCGGCCAACACTATTGTAATAGTATGTAAGTTTTTTTCAAAACCACGTTTTGTTGAGTAAGTGTTTCCATCTCCCCCAAAAACTCCACCAAGACCAGCTCCTTTATTCTGAACTAAAATTACAATTATAAGGGCAATAGCAACAACCAGCTGAGCAATATTGAGAATGTCTTCCATTTATTTCGTAAGAAAAATCAAGGATTAAATGAGTTCTATATTTTATAACTAAAAAGTGATTGACTCCCAGTCTAGCATAAGGAATATCATTTGTAAAGTATAATGTATTAGGTAAGTACTGTAGATTTTTTGCTTCAATATGATATAGTTGGTAAACAATTATGGATAACAATATACTCAAAGATTTAAATATTAAGCAGCAAGAGGCCGTGATGCAGACCGAGGGCCCTGTTTTAATTTTGGCTGGAGCAGGCTCTGGAAAAACCCGTACGCTGGTCCATAGAATTGCCTATTTAGTACATGAGAAGAAAGTTCAACCATCTTCGGTCTTGGCTGTTACTTTCACCAACAAAGCAGCGGGTGAAATGAAACAGAGAGTCGAACAACTTTTGAAAACAAAGTTTAATCCCTCGCAGCTTTTTAATGCAAGCCAGCCCTGGGTCGGTACATTCCACTCATTTTGTGTCAGAGTGTTAAGAAAAGAAATCGGCGCTATCGGTTATAACAACAATTTCATAATTTATGATCAGTATGACCAAAATTCAGTAATGAAAGAAGTCTTCAGCGCCCTTCGAATTGATCCTAAACAATATTCCACTCGAACTATCCTAGGCATGATCTGTCATCAGGCAAAAGATAATTTACTTAATCCTAGAGAGTACCAAGCAAGAGCAAAAGAACACCTAGAAAAAATAGCTGCTGATGCATATATTGAATATCAAAAACAATTAAAAAATCTTAACGCTCTTGATTTTGATGATTTAATCATGCTTACCGTCAAAATATTCCAAAAATACCCGGAAGTATTAGAAAAATATCAGAAGAGATTCAAATATATTATGGTAGATGAATACCAAGACACAAATCATGCCCAATATATCCTCGCCAATCTCTTAGCAAGGGAATCTCGAAATCTCTGCGTAGTTGGGGACGACTGGCAAGGCATCTATTCTTTTCGTGGGGCAGACATTCAAAACATTCTGGATTTTGAAAAAGATTATCCCGACGCAAAAGTAATCCATCTGGAACAGAACTATCGATCCACCAAAAATATTGTTGACGCCAGCAATTTCGTAATAGCAAAAAACGTATCTAGAACCGAAAAAAAACTTTGGACAGATGAAAGCGAGGGAAACAAAATTGTAGTTCAGCAAGTGGACAATGAAAATGAGGAGGGAAATTTCATAATAAAAGAGATTTTTGATCTTCATGATAAAAAGGAGAAAGTAACTGAAGATGATGAAGAAATAGTATACGAATCAGAAGGAATGGGGATCTTGGATACCGTAATGAGAGTGGAAGGAGTAAAAAGAAGTGTAAGAATTGGATCACCATCAATCAGGAAGGAAGTTCAGAAAAAAATAATGGGCAATGCCGTTGACCTTTCTCAGTTTGTGGTGTTATACCGTACCAATGCCCAATCGCGCGCTTTGGAAGAATCGCTGTTAGAATTCGGTGTGCCTTATCAGATCGTTGGCGGTGTACGATTTTATGAACGCAAGGAGATAAAAGACGTTTTAGCTTATATGAAAGTTTTATTGGAACCAAAAGATTCAATCAGCTTTAAAAGAATAATCAATGAGCCCGCACGAGGGATAGGAATAAAGACCTTATCGATAGTGACCAGTTATGCAGAAGAAAAAAACATTGATCTGTTACAAGCCACTATGGAGGCACGGTCCATAGCTGATCTGACAACGCGTGCTACGATTGCTTTAGAAAATTTTGCAGCAATAATTGAAGATATTAAATATAAAGTCAAGGATCTTAGACCAAAAGAGGTAATTGACTTGATTCTCGTTAAAACTGGTTATAAAAAATTTACTCAGGATGGATCACCAGAAGGAGAAACGCGCTGGGAGAATATATTGGAGCTAAAATCTGTAGCAAAAAAATTCGACAATCTTCAAGGTCTAGACGGGATTCATCAGTATTTGGAGGAAGTCTCATTGGTAAATGGCATAGATCGTTTAGATAGTAAAAAGCCGGGCATAACACTCATGACCGCTCATAACGCTAAGGGGCTGGAGTTTGATACTGTTTTTCTTGCAGGAATGGAAGAAGGTCTTTTCCCTCATACAAACAGTTTATTCGAGCCTGGAGAGATAGAGGAAGAAAGAAGACTGTGTTATGTCGGCATCACTCGAGCAAGAAAAAGAGTATATATCACTCATACCCAAGAGAGAACTATTTGGGGAAGCACCAGAATGTCAGTCCCCTCCCGTTTTATAGATGAAATCCCTGATCAATTTATACAAAGTTTTGATTAAAGCAAACATTGCGATCCGGGCATTTGCAAAGCAAATGCATCGGGGAAGCAATCCCGCTGGTTATTCATTTAACTTCTTCACTGAGTACTAGGATTGCTTCCCCCCCCCCTTCGACTCCGTACCGCCTAGGCGGTACTTCGCTCAGGGAATATTATTTAGATATTATAAGATATTGCCTGAGTGAAGCGAAGCGGAATCGAAGGCATATTTTGTATGAGTTATACTATATAACCCTTCAATATATTCCTCTATGTTAGACTTACTCAGGGGAATAATAGGTAATTAGTTCCTGAGCGATCCCGCAGCGCGGGAGAGTCGAAGGACAAGGATATTAGTCACTTCTTTTTTGATTTCTTTTTCATAATCTTCTGCAACTCACGAACCGAGCTCCCCGAAACTTTCATGCGGGGTGTTTTCTTTTTCTGGCGACGGATAGATTTAAGTCTTTTACTCTCTTCTTCGTCTTTTATATCTTTGTGCTTCATTAAAGATACTGTTTAATATTTTTTGCTAACTTGTTTCCCAAAATTTTTTCCAGTTGATCATCACTTGCTTCCAAAATGCCATGCACTGATTTGAATTCATTTATCAGCTTTTTCTTCAATTTTGGACCAATCCCCGGTACCTCATCAAGTACCGATTTGTGAATTGATTTTCGATGTTGCGAACGATAAAAACCAATAGCAAATCTATGCGCTTCGTCACGGATTCTTTGTATAAGTTTAAGACTCTCCGAAATGTGTGATATTTTCATTGAGTTCTTTCTGCTGGGGATAAAGATTTCTTCTTCCTGCTTTGCTAAAGCAATAATTGGAATTCTAATATTGTTCTTTTCTAAAACTGATACTCCCGCGCCTAACTGGCCTTTACCGCCGTCTAAAATTATAAGATCCGGAAGTGCCCAGTGATTTTTCTTATCACTTTTAATTTTCTGGAATCTGCGACTCAGCACCTCTCGCATCATTGCTACATCATTCGCCCCCCGCACTGTTTTAATACTGAATTTTCTGTACTGAGATTTGTCAGATAAACCATCACTAAAGACAACCATTGAGCCCACTGCATTGGTACCCTGGATATTAGAAATATCATAAGCCTCAATTCTTCTTAAAACTTTTTTTATTCCTAGCTTCTTGCCCAATTCACTGATTGCAATCTGTCCGCGCTGATCACGACTTTCTTCTTCCAATTCACGTTGGTTCAAAAACTGTTCCGCATTCTTTTTACCCAGCTCTAAAAGTTTAAATTTTTTTCCTTTCCTAGGAATAATAATTTTGGCAGTTGTAAAATGCTCTAATAGTTTTGTGTTATTAATATCGAAGGGAATAAAAACCTCTTTTGGAAATTGGGATACCTGGGAATAATACTGATTTAGAAACGATTCTAATACCTGTCCATCGGGTTGCAATTTCGTATGTTCTAGCAAAAAGTTTTCATGATGAATTAGTTTCCCCTCTCTAACCATAAATAAATTTATAGCAGCTAAATCTGCACTGCGCACAATGCTTATAAAATCTTGATTTTCTTTTTTGGTTGATACTACCTTCTGTCTCTCCATGACAGATTTTATAGAAAATATTTGATCTCGAAGTCGTGCTGCTTTTTCAAACTTATTTTTCTTCGCCGCGTCTTTCATTTCTTTCTTCAAATCTGAAAGAAGTTTTGTATTCTTCCCTTCCAAGAAATGAAGAATGCCCTGAATAATTTGCTGGTAGTCTCTCTTTGTATGTGTATCAGTAATATGACCCAGGCATTTGCCAATGTGATAACCCAAGCACAGTTTCTCTGGAGGATTTTTGCAAATTTTGTATGGGAAAATTCTTTTTAATAAGTGAAGAGTATTTTTGACAGCCGTTGCCGAAGCATACGGACCAAAGTAACGATTTTTATC
>JAHJEX010000082.1 GCA_018825385.1 Patescibacteria group bacterium | reverse complement strand
ATAAGAATAATTATTAATTAATAAAGTTATGAATAGAGATATGCCCCCAACAGGAGATAACTCTGAAAACCAAGGTGAAACAGAAGCAAATTTTGAAATATATACCGCACCAGAAATAACGGAAGGGATACAAGAAAATATAAAAACAACAGAAAATGGCCAGCCATTAAAAAAAGAGATTACAGATACAAATGGCAATGTAATTTATCGAGAATCTCAATGGTATCAGCAGGACCAGGAGCCTGCTCCAGACACATTAGCCGGTCATCGGCAACAATTTTTCGGATATGACGACCAGGGAAGACAAATAGAAGAATTAGGTCAGACTCTCTCAACGCAAAAAGGTGACTCAAAACACGAAAACCAGTGGCGCATTAATACTAAATATGGCGAAGGAGAAAGTAAAATCCAAACAGGGATTATCGAATCCGGAGCAGATGCTGGGCACGCCTGGAGAATCACTAGAGATGTCTATAAAGATTTTGGTAATGGGAGAAGAATTCTAATTGAAACAAACGAGATCCTAGAGCAGGGGCAGAATCCTGAAAAACCAATAGCTGGACCAGTTTCTCAAAAATTAAAATTCTTTGATGGTCACAAGTGGCTCGGCGATAAAACAAAAAATATGCAAACTGGGGAAGAGACTGAGAATCTCGCTGCGAACGTTAAACAACTACCTAATTGGAGTGAATAAAACTTATGAAAAAAATAAAAGTACTTTTAGTCGCTTCTGAGCTTACGCCCTTTGCAAAAGTGGGGGGATTAGCTGATGTTGTAGGAGCATTACCCAAGGCATTAAGACAACTAGGTGTTGATGCCAGAATTGTTATGCCAAAATATGGCGTAATTGATGAAGAAAAATATGAACTTAAAAAAGTAGTCAAAGAAATCAAAGTCCCCTACAAAAACAAAGAAGAAGCCATAGCAATTTGGAAAGCCGCATTACCCGGCAGTTCTGTCCCAGTTTATCTTATCGACCACCCTGAATATCTAGGTGAAAATGATATTTATTATGGAGATATAGGCGGGAATTTTGCCAAAGAAACCAGACGTTTTACTTTTTTTGCCCGGTCTGTATTAGAAATATTCGCACCACTCAAATGGACCCCGGATATTATTCACTGTCATGACTGGCATGCCAGTATATTGATACCACTAATGAAGATCCTGCATAGTAAGGAAAAGGATTATCAGGATTTTCCAACATTACTAACCATTCATAATCTTGCATTTCAAGGAAAGTATCCTCCCGAAAAAGTTTTCAAAAATCTGGGCGTTACTGAAGATGATTGGCCAACTCTTAAAGAACGCTTTGGAAAAAATAATGATATCAACTATCTTCAACAAGCAATTCTAAATAGTGACAACATTAATACTGTCAGCCCAACGTACGCAAAGGAAATACTAACTGAGGAATTTGGCGAAGGTATGGAAGAGACATTAGCCAAACGAAGGGGGGACTTATACGGGATTCTTAATGGTATTGATCGTGACCGTTTCAATCCCGAAACAGATACCCAAATAAAAATAAATTTTTCCCTTAAAACTATTGAAAAAAAGGGAGAAAATAAGCTTTACTTACAAAAAATTGTTGGTTTACCAGAGAATAAAGACATTCCGGTCATTGGTATGGTTTCCCGACTTACTGATCAGAAAGGTCTTGATTTGATCCTTGAAATCATTGATGAACTTGCTACACTAGAAGTACAAATGGTCTTTTTGGGGACGGGGGATAAGGCACTGGAGGATAAGTTAGAAGAATCTACTCAGAAGTACCCTAGAAAAATTGCTGCTAGAATAGAGTTTGATGCTGTTCTTGCACAACAAATATATGCTGGGACTGATCTTTTCTTCATGCCATCCCGATTCGAACCATGTGGGCTTGGCCAAATGATTTCGATGCGCTATGGAACAGTACCAATCGTAAGAGCTACTGGCGGTTTAAAGGATTCGGTTATAAACTACAACCACCAATCCGGGGCAGGTACTGGGTTTGTCTTCCAAAACTATGAAAGCAGTGAATTGTTGGCAGTTACAAAAAAATCTCTAAAAATGTACGAAGAGAAAGAATCTTGGAAAAAATTAGTGGCGAGCTGTTTAAATCAAGATTTTTCCTGGGCGCAATCAGCTCAAAAATATATTGAATTATACGAAAAATCATTAACTTCTAAATAGTATTATGACAGCAAATATCCAAAAACCGGAGATAAGAAAAGATTATATCCAAGACAAATATGTTATTATTGCTCCTCGACGAGGAAAACGCCCTCATGATTTTGAACAAATAGTTAGTAAGGTTTCAAGGGAAAAGAAATGTGTGTTTTGCCCTGAAAATGTTGAAAAAGATTTGATCATTAGAAAATACCATGGCCAAGGAAAAAACTGGTCGCTCTTAACGCTAAAAAATAAATTTCCGGCTGTTACTTTGGACAACTCCGAGGCCTATGGGACCCAAGAAGTTATCATTGAAACTCCAGACCACGCGATTGAGCTTGAAAATCTGCCGGAAAGTCAGATTAAAGAACTCTTTGATGTTTATGCTGAACGAACTTATGAGATTTCAAAAATCGATAAGATCGAATATATATTAATTTTCAAAAATGACGGCGGCAAAGCCGGGCAGTCGATTGCCCATGCTCATTCTCAAGTTTTTGCGACCGCTTTTCTCCCTCCTCATTTAATAGATAAATCCCAGAAAACACAGAAATACAAATTAGAAAATGGAACTTGCGTTTATTGCGATGTAATAGAAAAAGAGCGCAAAGGACCGCGTTTCGTCTTTGAAGACAAAAATGTCATTGCCTTCACCCCTTATGCCTCTATTCATAATTACGAAATATGGATCATGCCAAAACGCCATTTAGACAATATTACCGTACTGACCAGTGCTGAAAGAATGTCTTTTGCCAAGACTTTAAAGAAGATTTTACTTAAAGTCGCCGAGTTAGGGCTACCATATAACTACTATTTCCACCAGGTGATTAATGACGAAGACCAGCATCTGTATATGAAAATAACCCCTAGAGGGTCAATCTGGGCTGGCGTGGAAATTGGTTCCGGAGTAATAATTAATTCTGTTTCACCAGAAGATGCTGCCGAGTTCTATAGAGAATAATTTCTAAATCTAAAACCCCTCGCTTATAACGAGGGGTTTTTTGTTTATATGAATTATTTATCCAATCAGTTTTCTCTCCCTCAACTCTGCGATCAAAGCATGATAGTACGAGGGATGCTCCTTCCAATCCGACTCTGTACTTTGATTGGCCCGTGTTACTAACTCACCATCTTCAGCACCTTGCACTAAATCTCTTCTTATTTCAATATTTGGTCTACGTAAAGAAGATGTGTCACTTTCTGTGAGGGCAGCAAGAAATTCCAGCATCAGAGTTAAATTCCCAGTATCCAAATGCTGGTCAATTTCTATTTTCCCTTTTCTTTCAGAACCACTGTCGGACGGAAATTTGATAATTTCTCCCATCTATTTTATTTCAATAAATTTTTTCTTCCCAACTTGGATTAGCGTTCCCTTTTTTACTTTCACTTTCTGTTTCCATTCCTTTTTTACTTGTTCGTCTATTCTTATGCCACCCTGTTCTACTAAACGACGGGCTTCACTTTTACTGGAAGCCATTTTAAGTTCTACTAATAAATCCGGGATCAAGTATTCACCAACTTTTAGTTTAGCTGCAGGTATGTTTGAAGGTTTTTGCTTATTTTTGAATATATTTTCAAATTCCTTCTCCGCTTCGATTGCATCATTTTTCGAATGATAGATTGTCACAATTTCTCTGGCCAATTTTTTCTTTACATCTTTCGGGTTCAAGCCGCCTTTCAATTCTTTTCCAATTTCTTCAATTTCTTCAAGCGATACGCGAGTAATAGATGTAAAATAAGGGATCAGCAGTTCGTCGGGAATTGACATTATTTTTCCGTATTGCTCATTCGCCGGTTCTGTAAGCCCAATATAATTGCCAAGACTCTGACTCATTTTTCTTTTACCATCGGTTCCTACTAGCAATGGCATCATCATCAAGTCTTGGGGGGGCTGGCCGGCTTCTTGTTGTAAGGGTCGAGCCTGCAATTCATTAAATTTTTGGTCAGTTCCTATAACAGTAACATCAGACTTTAACATCACGGAATCATATCCTTGTAAAATGGGGTAAATTGGTTCGTGATAACCAATTTCTCTACCTTCTTTTATGCGATTTTTAAACATATCTCTTTCCAGCATTCTGGCAACAGTAAATTTAGAAACTAAATGAATTAAATCTTCAGCTGACATTTTATCTCCCCATTCTCCATTGTACCTAACCTCGACTTTGCCTATATCCAAAATTTTCCCTAGTTGTTCAATATAGTTTTTTGCAGTTTTTGTTGTTTCATCTTTGCTTCTAAGTGTTCTCGATTCCTTCTGGTCGGTTGGGTCTCCAAAACGAGCAGTAAAATCACCAATCAAAAAAACAATTATATGACCAAGCTCTTGGAACTGCCTTAGTTTTTCATAAACCACAGCATACCCTAAATGCAAATCAGTGGTCGTCGGGTCTACGCCGTGCTTTACTCTTAGTTTTTTACCGCTGCTTAGTTTTTTCTTCAGATCTTTCTCCACCACTATTTCATCTACGCCGCGGGTCAATAATTCTTGATATAACTCTTTTTTGTTCACTTTTACTGCATAAAATGGGTTAAACATTTAAATTATACACGACTCCTGATATAATAGAAAGAGAATAAAAAAATAAGTAATGCAAAAAACATACATAGGAATTGATATGGGCGGGACCACCTTAGAAGGTGGGCTTGTTTCGTCTAAGGGCAGGGTTTTAGAAACCTTTACCACATTAGTCCCCATTCGCTACAGAAAGAGGCTTATTATCCAACAGGTAGTAAAAAACGTTCGTGAACTGCTACAAGCATCTAAAGAGTGTGCTGGCATTGGTTTAGGATGGCCAGCTGCTGTGAATATTCCCGTAAAAGGATATTTGGTAAAAAGCAGATTAGAGCGAGCGTTTGACTTGCCAGTTTTTCTTGATAATGATGCAAATTGTTTCACCTTAGCCGAGTCTCTGGCAGGGAAAGGAAAACACCATCCTATTGTAGTCGGAATCACATTAGGGACAGGGATTGGTGGTGGTTTAGTAATTGACCATAAAATCTACCACGGGAGAAGGGAGGCGCCAGAGATCGGCCACACAACTCTAGATTATAATGGACCTCAATGTCCATGCGGAAACTCTGGTTGTTTTGAAGAGTATGTGGGGAAAAAAGGTATCGCTTGGTTGGCAAGAAAATACGATCTCCCAACCACAGATGGTTATGGATTATATACATTGGCTAAGAGGGGTAATATTAAAGCTTTACGTGCTTGGCGT
>JAHJEX010000081.1 GCA_018825385.1 Patescibacteria group bacterium | reverse complement strand
GTCAACACATCCTTTAGTTTAACCTTACCATCATCAACCATTCTAACCCACCTTATTCTCTCTTCTAATATGTTCTTTGGCATATTTATACACATTACTTAATATTAGTAGAAAGTGCCAAATGTGTTTAGACATTACCGTTTACCCTTGACAGGATTTGTTTGATATGTTAGAATCCGATGTTTACTGTTAATTACACGAATAAACCACTATGATCAAAAAAGCAATAATATTATTAGCAATTATTGGCCTATGCATCCCCATTGGAGCATCAAACGCTGAACCAGAAACAGGCTGGTATGGGCAGTATTTTAATTATTCAGAATCACATTCTGATATGTCCATTCCCGTAGCAGAGTGGCCGGATAACGGTCATGGTGATCCATTGGGCGATTGGGATACTGATTGGTATAGCACCAGTTATCTTCGCTATGACAAAATTGACGAAAGTTTAACTTTTAACCGTAACTTCTTTCCATTCGATGTAGCTGTAGTTAAGGAAGAAAACAACTTAGGGCATGACAGAAACTTCGGAGTTCACTGGCAGGCCTATGTTACTACTGATTATCCCGGCAACTATAATTTTTCTGTAAACAGTGATGATGACACATGGATTTATCTTGATGGAAAATTAGTTGTTGATAATTCTGGAATTCATGCTGTAACGGCAAAGTCAGGAACAGTCATGATTACTAAATCACAGCATACTGTAGATATTTTCTATGCTGATAGAAATGCATATGAAGCGTATATGGCTTTCAACTTCAGTGATGAGGAAAATCTAACCATTACGCCGACCGAAACTCCCTCTATGCCTTTAGAGAGTGATCAGCCAGAACCTATCGTTATTCCTCCTTCGCTAATTGAAATTGATTCAAAACCTACCGGCGTAGTTGTTGCTACTAGCAAATGGGAGGAACCATATGTAAAAGTGTTTGACAGGCAGGGAAACTTCTTGCGCGAGTTCTTGGCATACGAAAAGGAATTTTTAGGAGGCATTAACCTGGCAGTTGCAGATATAACACTTGATGGAAAAGTTGAGATTATTGTAGGTCCGGCAGAGGGAAGAAAACCGGAAATAAGACTATTTAACATTGAAGGAAAACAAATTAATTCCTTTATGGCGTATGATGAAAATTTTGGTGGCGGTGTGAATGTTGCAATTGGTGATGTTGACGGCGATGGAACTATGGAAATTATTACGGGTGCAGGTGTTGGCGGACATTTAGTAAAGGTTTTTACTTATCACAATGGAACATATCATTTATTGAGTAATGAATTTTCCGCTTACAATTATAACTATTTGCTTGGGGTCAAAGTTGCGGTTGGTGATTTGGATGGAGACGGTAAATCAGAAATAATTACCGGCACCGAATCCGGTGGCGGTCCGCACGTCAGAGTATTTGACGGAAACGGTAACTTGAAATTTTCACCCGGATTTTTTGCCTATCGTGAAGATCTTAGACATGGCATCAAAGTAGCAGCAGGTGATTTGGATGGTGATGGGCGTGATGAAATTATCACCGGAACAAATACTAGAATGGGCCCGCATGTGCGGGTATTCGACCCCTTTGGCAATATAAAATTTACTCCTGGATTTTTTGCCTATAATGAAGGTTTCAGAGGCGGTGTGAATGTAGCTGTTGCAGATTTGGATTTGGATGGACGTGATGAAATAATAACAGGCGCTGGCCCAGGCGGCGGCCCGCATGTAAGAATATTCAACAGATATGGTCAAACACAAATAAATTCCGGATTCTTTGCATTTCCCGATGAATACCGTAGTGGCGTACAGGTTGGCGGGGGAATAATCGAGTAATCTGCTGTTTTCACAATTTTGTTGATAACTATCATCCCGGTAGCGATTTGGTCAGGAAATATCTTGACTAGTTTGCTGCCGAAATGGCTCGTCAGCAAAGATCCTTTCGTTTCACCCGACCGATTCACCACCAACCTGGAGGTTGCCTCATGCTTACTATCGCAATCAGCTGTCTTATAGGCGCACCCGTCCTCGTACTGCTCACCATCCTGGCTCCTGCCAGCTGGGGGGGCGATCCGACCCTGCC
>JAHJEX010000010.1 GCA_018825385.1 Patescibacteria group bacterium | reverse complement strand
GCATCTCTTGTACTTGGCTTGATCAATGCATTTCTAAAACCTCTTCTGGTTATACTGACCCTGCCAATAAATATAATCTCGTTGGGGCTTTTTACACTTGTAATAAATGCTGGCCTAGTTATGTTAATGGCTGCAATAGTCACAGGTTTTGCTGTCGTGAATTTCTGGTGGGCATTTCTGTTTGGTGTTGTGCTGGCTGTTGTCACTTGGTTTTTATCTAAAATATTCAAATAAAAACGCGCGCGTAAACTTTTCGTTAAATACGCGCTGTCACCCATCGCTAAATTCTCTCCAGGATGTGAAACAATCTTGGCAGCGATATTCCATTTGATTGCGCATGAAATGAAATTGCCAGCCAAAGACTGGAAAGTGTTTTTGGCGTGTAGGAAACACCAAATAGCGTCTGGACTTGCAATCTGGACAACAACGCCGTCCTTCCTGATTGCGAGAGGCTATCGTAGAATCAGAAGGTGCAGTCAACATGAATATTGCTGGGACAAAGAAGATGGGAGAGACAGTGAAACCCAGAAAAAGTAGCAAGTATGCCAGCAATTTGAACGGTGACATTTATTACACCTCCCTTCAAAAGAACAAGTAACGGACTATAGCAAGGAATTTTAATATCTAAATCCAATTTTTTCAATAAAAAATGGGCGAGTTATGGTGGACTCGCCCGATGTACTTCAACGATGTTGTTCTCTTCGAACGGCTTGGCTACCCGTAGGCGGCGAAGATCTCCCGGGGGATATCATCCCGTGCCTTGCGAACCCAGGGCTGGATCCGCTTCTTGGCCGGGCGTTTCTTTCCCTTACGGGGATCAAGTCTGGGGTCGGAGAACACCGAAATGGGCGGCTTGAAGCCTCCTGCCTTCGCCTCAGCGGCGTCCTCATTGGCGTTATGCTTCATCAGCTCATGCAGTGTCCCGTAAGGGGTACTGGGGTTTTTCGATCTGATGCAGTCGGCACAGCGGCACAGCGGAATGTGGCGGGAGAACAGAGCTTCTCCTGTCTTGGGGTCGAACTGTTGTTCGACTATAAATCTTCCGCCTGTGAACTCGGTTTTGGTACACATAGGTTCAACCTCTCGTTAGTCCGTGGGCACTAAGACTACTCACCAGAGATTGACTCGTCAACCAAACCCGCGGTGTGTATAACTCCACGAGTACATGGGGGTACCTCCTTGTGGTAACAGGTGTGAGGTGGCGGCTATCTCAAAGGGCGAGTTGGAAATACGCATAATGCGTACAAGTGAAAAAGTGGGGAAGGAGAACGCGTACTTTAGCAAGTCCCTAATGAGCAACATCTGCCCACGAACGAGGAAACCTCGTCGTCAATGTCACCCACGGGTGGCATTACTGCCTGCTGTTAGGCGTAGCGGTTCTCCCCCCCACACTATCGTTGTCGAAGTTCAAACACTAATTTTCATTAGCGTCACTAAACACCCTAAAACAATTTCAACAAATTGTCAAGGGCGCCGGATAATTTGGCTAATTTTAGCCAAGGCATATTGTGGGCTTGACAGGAAAAATATAGTAGTATATCATTAAAACAGTTGAACAATTAATCAAACGATAAAATGTTAACAAAGCAGCAAATTACAAAAAATCAAAACTGGTTAAAGAAAAATGGGAAGCATATAAAAACTCAAAGTGATTTGTGTAACATTTTATCCGACCCAACAAGAATAAAAGTTTTGCTGCTTCTCAAGCATTTTGACGAATTATGTGTTTCAGACATTGCATCAATATTGGATGTAAGTGTAAGTGCGGTTTCTCATCAACTAAGTATGATGGAGAGATCACGAATTGTTGCTAATCACAAAATGGGCAAGCTGGTCTGCTATATGCTGGAAATGGATGATAAGAAGCTGGTAAAAATGCTGGACACGCATTTAGATAAACACATTCACTAATTTTTCCAAGTTATTGGGAAAATAAGAAAGGGACAATAAAATGACAGACGGACATGGACCAGGTTGCGGTTGCTAATCGCATAAATCTAATACTCCTCAACGGAGGGTACGAGGGGGGGGGGTATTATATAATAAATTAAAAGGAAAATTATGAAACACGGAACAAATTGTGACTGCGGAATGTGCAAAATGGGCAAAGCAGTTGGGATGATAAAAAAGCCCGATCAAAAGCAAAATAATACATGCTCCTGTGGCTCTGGCAAGAGTTATGAGGAATGTCATGGAAAGAGCGAATAAGCATTAAATGAAAATACATGAAGAATGTAACAATATACTCAACCCCAACACGTTCTTATTGTAATGTATCTAAAGCATTCTTTAAGGAAAACAATATTGATTACAAAGAGATAGATGTTGCATCTGATCAGGCTGTTGGCCAGGAAATGGTTGCAAAGTCCGGTCAAATGGGTGTACCTGTAATTATTGTTGAAGATGGGGAAAAAGAGGAAATAGTGGTTGGTTTTGATCAACCAAGGTTAATAAACCTTCTAAATATAAAAAACTGAACTAATGAACAAGAATACTAAAACAATTTTAATTGTATTATTTGTGGCAGTTCTATTTTTGGGCTGGTTTATTGTAAGTCGTCCCGCAGGTGAAACCACAAGCAATTCGCCTGTGGAAGAAAAAACAGCCAATACTAATTCACTTAATGCGAATACAACTGCTATGACCGATACCAATACTGCAATGGAAGACACAGTTGTGGAAGATGAAGTGATGGAAATAGCAACACCAGGCAAATACATAGATTATTCAACTTCTACATATGCTGCAGAAAGTGGAAAGAAAAGAGTTATCTTCTTTCATGCGGGATGGTGCCCTACATGTAAAGTAGCTGAGGATGCATTTAAAGATAGGGCGGATGAAATACCAGAAAATGTTGTGATTTTAAAAACTGATTACGATACAGAGAAGGACCTGAAAGAAAAATACGATATAACCTATCAACACACGTTTGTGCAGGTTGATAACAACGGAAATGAAATTGTGAAGTGGAACGGTGGAGATATAGATCTACTAACTCGAAAGGTACAATAAAATGCTTTTACTATTATTGTTTGCATTTATCGGGGGAGTAGTAACAATTTTGTCCCCATGTATTATGCCGATTCTCCCGATCATTCTGTCCGGGTCAGTGGGCGGAGGAAAGAAAAAGCCTCTTGGTATAGTCTTTGGATTTATACTAAGTTTCACGTTCTTCACTTTATTTCTAACATCGATTGTAAATATTTTGGGAATCTCAGCAGATTTTCTGAGGAATCTTTCTATGATAGTAATACTAGGATTTGGGATTTCCTTGCTTGTTCCTAAATTCCAGGTGGTGCTTGAAAAACTTTTCTCAAAACTTGCAAATAAAACTCCAAAACAGGGTGAGTCAACAGGATTTGGCGGAGGAATTGTTATTGGATTGAGTCTTGGATTAATCTGGACTCCCTGTGTTGGGCCAATATTGGCATCAGTGATTTCTCTGGCAATCACAGGTTCGGTGACCGGGTCAGCATTTTTCATTACAATTGCGTATTCTTTAGGAACTGCGATACCAATGCTGATAATAATGTATGGTGGAAGGCAGTTGCTTCAAAAAGTGCCCGGCTTACTGAAAAATACCGGGAAAATTCAAAAAGCATTCGGTGTTCTTATGATTATCACTGCAATTGGAATATTCTTCAATGCTGACAGATCATTCCAGAGTTACATTTTGAAGGTATTCCCAAATTACGGAACCGGTCTGACAAGTCTTGAAGACAATGACGCAATAAAAGATGAGTTAGAAAAGCTCCAGGACGAACCTCTTGATGAAGATAATATGGGGAAAACAACTGATCAGATTATGAATCTTGCACCGGAACTT
>JAHJEX010000080.1 GCA_018825385.1 Patescibacteria group bacterium | reverse complement strand
TAACGATCAATTCTCCGTCCACGAGGCGGATCCCCTTTGCGGCCATTCTTTCCCTATAGCCGGTTAGGGTCTCGTGAAGCCGGAGAAGATGGACCACTACGTCAAGGTCGTCTAGAAGCCGCATAGTGCGACTATCATCACGAGCTATCCCACCCCAGTGAGCAAGATAAGTACGAAATTCTGCTGTTGCCTCATCCTCTTCCACGACTATGGGAGGCTCTACTAAAGCATCTTGGCAAAGACGCTGAGGATCTGATTCTACAGCAACTGGTGCTACTACTACCCCCTCGTCTGTTACAGGAGCTTCAACGGGCGTTCCATCTTCACGGAGCAGCTGATAGGTAACAATGTAAACGCGCACTATGTCCTGCTGGCCGGTGCTTTCGACAACCCCTCTTTTCTGCATCATCTGATATTCGGATTCCCACCAGTCATCATCCGAGTGCCCGAGGATAGCGCGGGCATTCCGCATTACTGTCTCTGGGGTTTCGGTGAGAACACATTCAAACTGACTTTCCGGATCAGGCGTTCCTGTTTCACGAAGGGATTCATAGACGTCCACAGCGCATTGTCGCCAACGAAATCGATCAGAGAACTTGCGTTGTGTGGAATCGTTAATTACATCCGTCGTGAAATCAACAACAAACAGATCAGCTTTTACCTCCTCCAACTTGCCGGCCACGGTGGTTACCGCATCGTCGGGGTCGTACTGCTTCAGCAGACTGACTTTCAGGACGGCTTCCCTGCCTCCTGCACCCGGACTGCGTACGGCAACATACACATTTTTGCCGTCGATTGGTGATACGACGATCATCCAATTATCACACCGCTCTGAGGCATGCTCCGTGCTTTCTTCTGTTGCTGACCCAACAAGACCGCTGGTATTGAGCCAGGTGATTACCCGGCGCACTTCGTCTGGGAATGACTTTCGTGGCGCTTGCATAATTCCCTCCTTTCTTTCGGGCCACTAGCAACTTCCACTGCGAATAATAGTGCATGTACCTTAATAGGAAAGGTCTGTTTTGTCAATAAAAAAAGCACAAGGGGTTAGGCTTGTGCGGAAGGTGCGATTGCCATGATGATTGTGCCCTAGTAAGCCACGCCGATTGTTTGCCGGCGGCTTCTCCCACTTTCTTTGACGTCCATTGTCCAGGCGTCCACTGTGATGTGATAGGTCAATACCGGCTCAAATTTGACGGGAAAAACTCCCGAGACCAGCATTATGGCAACGCCGATCGTTGTGCTGTTCCCGGGGTTGAGCAGCCAGCGGTTGATGATGACTGCATCAAACAGCAAGTCGCCGGAATCAGTGGGGAGCGTAATTTCGAGCGTGGTTCCAATCGGGGGGACTTTCTCCAGTATTTTATTCACAAACACCTCCCTAAACAAGTGGCCCAATCGTTCTCTTCATGAGCACGGCTCTAAACTTATTATAATTATAAGAGTTTGTCAAATGGAAAATGTATTGATGTCAATTCTCCGGGCTTCTGGTATAATTAACATTATGAATCAGGAAGTATTAGAAAATATTAAACAGTTATACAATAATTTTATTAAGAAAACATATTTGATAAAAGATCGTTTGCTTAAGATAAAAAAGGATATTATAAAAAGAAAAGAAGAAATGCAAATTAATGAAATAAAAGATAAAATAGACCAATTATGATTAATAATGAAGAATTACAATCAAACGAATCAGGGCCCTCTCTAGAAGGAGAAGGTTCTTCACCTGAGCAATTAGATAAAGAAGCAAGCGCATTGAATAGGAGCGCAGAAAGAGAGACTAGAGAGATAATGAATTTGGCTTCAGAAATACAACATGATCCTATATCTAATTATGAAGAAAAACAAGAAGCTAAACTTCTTTCTCAAAAAGCCGGTATAACAAGACGTGACTTTATAAAAAAAGCGGCTTTAATTACTGGGGCAGCAATGTTGGCCACTCCAAATATTGGTAGAGCAAAAAAAAATGATGCAAAAGGAGAAGGTGAAGGGCAAACAGAAAATGTTGAGTTATCACTTGTGGAACAGAATAGAAAATTACTGATCGAAGGTGAACACGAGGCACCGAGAGAAGTATTTAGATGTTTGGCGGAAGTGATTTCTCCAGATAATATACTAGAACCATCTGGCGGATATTTTAATAGAGATTATATAGATACAAAAGATGAAGAAAAAGAGTTTAAAAAGAGAATGAAAAAATTGGGTTATAATGATGTTGAAACACAGAGATATAGAGAGTTATTTTCGGGGGGATCAATCGTTTTTAATGAGAAAATTTTGGGGGAAGATGGTTTTGAAAACGTTCTCGCTCACGAAAGAATGCATAAGGAACTAGATAACTTACCAGAAGATAAAAAACGTGTTTTGAATGAGGCAAGAGATTTTATCCTTAATGATTATCGAACGAGAGAAACAGAATTAAACAATATTACGGATCCCTATCTTATGGAGGTAAGAGATAAGGGGGAAGAACCTGATTATAGAGTATTTGGAAAAATGAAAGATGAGTTTTTGAAAAAAAATAGCCCAATACTTCTAAATGAAGATGGAGATATGGGATCTGGGGCAGCGCTAATGGCAATAACAAGGAACCCTCGTGAATTTTATACATACCTTATGATGGGAGAACTTAGCCCAAGGGTTGAAGAATTTTTAAAATCAGATTTCCCTGATGCATATGAAATATATATTGGTTTGAAAAATGGGATCTATCAACAAATTGAAAATAGTAAAAAAGAATAATATGAAAATTGGAGCTCATGTATCAATAGCCGGAGGAATTGAAAACGCGCCTCTCAATGCCAAGGAGGAAGGATGCGAATGTTTTCAGATGTTTTCGCGTTCACCAAGAGGAGGAAAGGCGCCGGAAATTAATGACGAAGTTATTGAGAAATTCCAGAAAAATATAAAGGACAATGAGTTAGGCAATGCTTATATCCATACCCCCTACTATATTAACCTGGCTTCAAGTAAAGACCGAATCCGGGTTGGTTCAATAAATGTGATTCGGGATGAACTAGAAAGGGCATCACAATTGGGGGTAGCGGCAGTTATGACTCACCTGGGCTCCTCAAAAGACTTTACGAGAGAAGAAGCGCTGCAAATGGTAGTAGATGGGATAAAGGAACTGTTAAAAGGATACAAAGGATCAGCAGTTTTCTTGTTAGAAATAGCGGCAGGGTCCGGGGACATAATTGGTAGTAGTTTTGAAGAGATTGGTGAAATTATAGAGAAAGTAAATCACGAAAAAGTAGCGGTTTGTTTTGATACGGCACATGCATTTGCTTCAGGCTATGATTTGAGAACCAAAAAGGACGTTAATGATACTTTAAACAAATTTGACAAAGCGGTTGGCCTTTCTTTGCTCCAACTAATTCATGCCAATGATTCTAAAGTAGAACTTAATGCCAAAGTTGATCGGCACGAGCACATAGGGCAGGGTGAAATTGGAAAAAAAGGATTTGAGGTATTGATTAGTCATCCTAAATTGAAAGACGTTGATTTTGTTCTGGAAACACCCGCTGACGGTCGAAGAAATGATATCAAAATATTAAAACAGTTGCGCAAAAATAAGTGAGATCAACAAAAGATATCTTTAGCCAATATCAAAAATATTTAAAGCCTTACGACCCCCGCTTTGTTAGTAAGGACTTTTTACAATTACACAGAATAAATCTGCTTCTGAAAGAAATGGGGAGTCCAGAAAATAATTTAATAGGCGTGCAGGTGGCTGGGACAAAAGGAAAGGGTTCCACTGTCGCATTTTTACAGCAGATATTGGTGGAGGCAGGTTATAAGACCGGTTCTTTTTATTCTCCTTACCTAGTTTCCCCTGGCGAGAGGATAATGATTAATGGAAAGCCAATTGCAAAAATACGAGTAAAGGCAATCGCAGATAAAATGATTCCGCTGTTGAAAACAGTAGGGAAGAAGCTGGGTGAACAAGTAACTTTTTTTGAATTTACCACTGCGATTGCGATAAAATATTTTGCTGAGGAGAAAGTGGATATTATTTTACTGGAAGTTGGGCTAGGCGGAAGGTTAGATGCGACAACCGCAGTAGGTCTGAAGAACAAGATCATTACCAACATTAGTTATGATCATACAAAATCTTTAGGTAAGACGATTACCAAAATTGCCGGAGAAAAAGCCGGGATTATTCAAAAACATGACAAGGTGGTCACGGCAACCAGCAATAGAGCATTGCAGGTGATTAGCAATAGGGCCAAAACAAAGAAGGCCTCTTTGCTGGTGGTTGATAAAGATATTAAATATTCTGTCAGGAAAGTTGATTTAACAGGAGCATATATTGATATTAGCTGTATGGGGGAGGGATACAAAAACCTGAAATTATCATTAATCGGACGGCACCAGGCAGCAAATTTTGCCTGTGCATTCGGGATGGTCCAGGAGTTGTGCAAACAAGGGTTTGTTATCTCGCCCCAGAATATTGTTGAGGCGGCAGGCAAAACCAGACATCAAGCCCGGTTTCATATTTGGGGGAAAAATCCACTGACTGTTTTGGATGGAGCCCATAACTTACATAGTATCAGAGCGCTTGTAAATGTGTTGCGCGATATAAAGGTTAATCCGCAAAAAACAGTTTTCGTGCTTAGTATTAAAAACACAAAAAAACAGATCCCAAGCATGCTGCGCACTCTATCTGACTTTTCCAAGAAAATTATTCTACCTGATGTTACCAATATTTACGACCTAAAGGATTTTTATACGACATCTCAATTAAAAAAACGATATCCCAAAGCAAAAGTAGCGTCATCGCTTAGTAAAGGGATTGCCGATGCAAAAAAAATGGTTGGCAAAAACGGAGTAGTTGTAATTACCGGATCTCTATATACAATTGGAGAAATTTTAAAAAAAGACGGCGGCCGCAAGATGTAATATCTTTAAATGTGGGCCGCCTTGTGTGTTAAGGGTACGGATGTTCATGTTTGAGCTCCAACGAGTGAGAGTACAGGAACTTGCTCGGTCTTCGCCTGTTCGGCAAACGCGGCGTCGAGCACTTTAGTGGGGATGGTCAACATCTCCATGTCGGTGTGCAAGTTGATGCACTTTCCGGTCATTCGCTGAACGCGAACGGTTAGCCGACTGGAATTTCCCCAGGGGATAACGACGTCGATGTACGCACCGATCTGCTGACCCGGATGGGATCGGATGTGTTCACAGATCCTGGTGATGATTGACCGCCTGTTCATGGTCCACCCTCCTTGTTGCGTGCTCGTTTGAGCACGTTTTGTTGCCATTACTCTGACGAGGAGCGTCAGTAGGGAATAGTTCACTTCTTCTTGTCACGCGTGCTGCTAATTGAACCAGGGTCTTAGGTTATGAGGTATGTGAATTGGTCTGGGCTTAGGGATGATGTCAGGTGGGAGTTCGAAAATGGTGATTCTGCGAATCGATGATGTGGTAATGATTCGATTTGCCTCATCATATACCATAACTTCGAGACACATGTCGATCCCGATCCATTTTACGCGGATTACTGATCCACCGAATGTGGATCCTATGATCTGTGCGAAGTGTGGGTGCGTGATGGTTGTTCCGTTACTTGTAATCTCAACTTCACCTTTATCCGGATCAATAACGGAAAAAACATATTCAGTATTCTGCGTAAATATTGTGACAACTGACAGGGGGGCGATATCTTTTAGCCAGATTCCACTGCTCTCGCCCATTTGTTCTGCGAGAAATGCGATTTCTGACTGGCCGACATCGATTTTGATAATCCGGATCATGATGACACCTCCTCTCTTTGGTTGGAGTTTGCGTATTCCTTTATAAAAGGGCTATTAGTACTTTATTCTGATAAAGTACTTTAATTAACTAAAGCGTATAATACTGCTTTTAATCTGTCAAGGCCGATATTATTGTATTGGCAAAAACATGCTAAAATGACAGAAATAACCCTGTATTTTATGATTATTACCTCGCATTTTGTAGCAACCACCAGTGTTTTGCTTTTAGCCAAGCGATTTGGGATAAATATCACAAATGAAATAATTATTTGGACCTATATTTTTGGTAATTTGATTGATATTGATCATCTTGTTGCCTCCCCTAAATTAGGTTTGAGAAGATTGAAAGAATCACTTTTTCGCCTCAATCACAACAAGGTGGAACCGGGGAAGTATTATATCCACAGCGTTCTCCAAGAACCATGGCTTTTTGTAGTGATGGCCGTTGTTTCGTTCGCTATATATCTGCGAACAAATAATGGAGCAATCTTTTTGCCGGCCTCTGCTTTAGGGGTACATATACTGCTAGATGTTATAATGAAATTTGAAAACAAATTATTATGGCCCTTTTCAAAGAAAGGATACTATGGCTGGCTTAAATCTGATACGGTTATAGAATATGTTTTAAGTATTGTTGCAACAATAATAGTAATTTATTTCGCGTTTCAGGAGAGGTTGTTTGTTTTCTAAATAATCGATATAGTGAATAAGTAAATATTAAAAAATTGGTATGGCAAAAAAATTAAAAGTTGGGTTTATCGGGTTGGGACTAATGGGGAAACCAATGGCTGGCAATTTACTTAAAAAAGGATTTTCGGTTTCAGGCTATAACCGTTCCAAACAGTCACTTCAGGAATTAGAAAAAAAGGGTTTAAAGATAGCAAAGAATCCGAAAGAAGTTGCAGAACAGAGTGAAGCTATTATCCTTATGCTTCCTTCAGTCAAAGATTCAGTAAAGATTATTTATCAAAAGAGCGGGTTGATAGAAGGATTAATAAAGGGAAAGATTGTGCTGGATATGAGCACATCTAACCCCGAAGAAACCATTAAATTAGGAAAGCGTCTGCGTAAAAAAGGCGTTCACCTTCTCGATGCCCCTGTGTCCCGCGGTCAAAGAGCAGCGGTGAAAGGTGACCTTTCAGTAATGGTTGGTGGTGAGAAAAGGCTATTTGAAAAATGTCTTCCTATTTTCAAAGCAGTCGGAACAAAAATATATTATCTCGGCCCTTTGGGTTCCGGATTATATGTGAAGGCGTTAAACAACTTCACCTATGCCATGAACTTAGTATCAGCTACTCAGGGCGTAAAGATGCTAAAGCAAAAAGGAATCGATTTAAAAAAAGCCGTCCAAGTGATTGCTAATAGTTCTGGCGACAATCAGGCATTATCTATGAGTATTAACCGCAATCTTGGCAAAGCCCATCCGAAAATCAATTTCTACTTGAAATACATGAAAAAGGATGTCGGAATTTTTAATGATGTAATGAAAACGCAAAAAGTCGATCATTTATTTGCATCGGAAGTATCGAATTTCTTTAAAAAAATGGCAAAACAATATGGTGAAGAAGATGCAATGTACATTTTCGAGTATTTAATATTACAAAATAAGAAAGTAAAATAATGGAACTCACAATATTAGGATCAGGGACAACTGACCCTACGCTTAAAAGGCACGAACCTGGTTATTTACTGAAAATCGGTAAAGATCTAATCTTGTTGGACGTTGGTACTGATACTAAGATGCAAATTGCAAATAGTGGCAATAATGGAATGAAAGTTAATAATGTGCTTATTTCCCATACCCATTGTGATCATGTATCTGGTTTACCAGCCTTGTTTTGGCGATGGTGGGTTGCAAATAAGGGCACTCCTATAACAATTTTAGGGCCAAAAGGTACAAAGAAATTTATCCAAAAAATGGGAGCAGCTTTCTTTCCAGAATTTGAAGAATACTTCAACTTTAGTCTAAAAGTAAAGGAAATGCATAATTCTACTTATCGTACTAAGACTTGGAAGGTTAAATCTGTATATACTTGGCGACAAGGGCATACCTCAAGCCCATATGCTTTGGCATATCGTATTGAACATAAGGGGAAAGCGCTCGTCTACGGCGCAGATATGTGCTACGACTACCCCAAGAGTATAGTTCAAATAGCG
>JAHJEX010000079.1 GCA_018825385.1 Patescibacteria group bacterium | reverse complement strand
TATCCATTACTTGATTGATCCCGGTAAACCGGCACAGAACGGCAAAGTGGAGAGAAGTCATCGCTCGGATCAGGAAACATTTTACGATAGAAACACATTTAGAACATTAAAAGAATTGAAGAAGAAAATTAGAATCTGGAACGAAGAATACAACAATCTTGAACACTGTGGTCTAAATGGAAAAACACCCAATGAAATGCTAGAATTAAAAGTGCCAAATGTGGTTAGTTAAAACAAAATGTACTTGCCAAAACAGCAATAATGTGATATACTCAACATGAAAACAAAAGTAAATTGAAATAGATCAAACTCATGATTCTGTTTTTATTAAAAAAAGAGAAATAGAAACTAAAGTGCCCTCCTTTTCCTTAAGACAGGGCGTTTATTTTAAGCAATTTGAATAAAGGATATGAAGAATAAAAAAAACCCACAACAACAAGAAGGAAATGTTGAGGAGGAAGCGAGAGCCCTTGGTAAAAAGCTGGTGCTTTTATTAAGGTCTTCAGATCTTCCGGAAGAAGTTCAAATTTCCATTATTCATCTTCTACCGGAAATGACATTGGAACAGATAGATGAATTGGTGAATGTATTGACTGAAAATGTAGCACGAGGAGGTGAAATGGATGAGGGCCTTAAACAGAGGCTGGGAAAGGTGAAAGAGAAGTATGATTCCAAACGTGAAGATCTGGCAGATTCAATCATGAAAGACTTGGATGATTTGGAAAAAGAAATAGATAAATAAATACAGCTAAATGCCTGTAAACCCTGATTCAAAATTACTTGTAAGAGCAGCAGACCTTATCAAAGGAGCGCCTTTGGATGCTGATTTGCGTTTATTACTTATTGAAATGATTGTCCGAATTGATGATGACAAGCTAGAGGAAGTTCTAACACAAATTGAACAATTTACAAAAAGTAGCGAAGAAGATACTGAAAAGTTGCGCACAGCACTACAAGAACTAAAAGAAAATTACGCAAAAAAAAGAGAGGGTCTAGAAGATCAAACAGAACTGGAGCTTCAGGAGTTAGAAAAAGAAATTGGTGACGAAGAAGAAACTGAAAAAATTAAACAAGTTCAAAAAAAGATTCAAGACAGTTAATCTAAAAAACAATGGCAGACCCAAAAAACTCAAAAGAGGGAGAAGGCGCACAGGAATTAAATCAAACTGCAAGAGAGTATTTGCTGTTTTTAGACACAGTGCCTGATAATGCCGATAATGTTACTCCTGAGGTTGTGGCAAGGGCAAATACGTATGCGGCTGCTTTAGAATTGATTAAGGATGACCCTCAATTTGAACCGATTGTGACAAAAATACGCGAAAAATTTAGTACTGCAATGGAACGAATAGGATTGGACCCTAGCGTATCCGGAATGAGTGAATCTTGGACATATTGGGATATGGCCAAGCAAAAGCATATTAATGATCATCCTGACGAGCAAGATCCTAGGTATAGGACGGGGGATCCTCTGGCGGATGCAGAGATTCAGGATCAAATTGCCAGCAGACATTTGGGATGGGAGATATATGGCAATAATTCCAGATTTGATGAGAAAACACCGGCAGAAAATCCGGTTAGGGTTTTTGTGGAGCATGAATCTTTGGCAAATTTAGACAAAGATCACGCAAATTATCCTGAAATAATGGAATTGTTAAAAAAAGATGCAAAACCGGAGAACGGGACATTAAGTTCTATTGATTTAGCAAAATTGGGAGCTTTGATAAGGCAAAACTTAGGGGAAGAAGATGTCAGTCTTCCCAATAGTCCATCTGAATCAGAGGAGACAGATCTTCCGCCTGCTTTAGAGATGGATAGTCCAGCTAGACCTTTTCCCCCTCCTGATACAATGGAAAGGGAAGAAACCGGAGGTAGAAAGTCAGTTTTAGGAAGAATGTGGCGAGGCGAATATGTTACAAATGCAGAAAAAGCCGAAGCTGGAGGATGGGAAAAAGCAACATGGCGAACAGGAAAAACAATAGATATAGTTGCAAGTGCATTTGGTGCCCGTACACTGGCGCGTCTTCCTGATCGTTGGGCAAAGAGTTTAGCGCGAGGAAAAGAGGTTGATAGGATCAAACAAATAATTATAGAAGAGAGTGAATTAAGGAAAAAATTAAAGTTAGCAAAGACAGAAGCGGAAAAAGCAAGAATTCAAGCAAGATTGGACGCGCTAAACTTGGGAGAAGGAGAACCGAAATATAATCGGATTCAACGCAAAATGCATGATATACGAAATAAGTTGGAAGAATCTGATTATCTTTCTCCAGAAAAAAAGGCAATTCTTGAAGAAAAGCTTAAGACGTTAGAAATTAGATTGGTTACTGGCTTTGGAGATATGGATGAAGAAATGGCAATAGAGATTGACGAAATACTACATGAACATGTCGGTGAGAGGACAAAGAAGATAGAGTACTTGAAAGAAGCAGTAAGTGGCGTTGGTGTTGCATTAGGTGCTTTTGCTATTCGTGCTGGTGCTCTGGGGGCTATTGCACTAGGCGAAAGATATAAAAATTTGAAGAGTGCAAAAAAGGAAAATGAAAAAGTTTCAATAATAAAGGAATTGATTGTAGATGGTGCAGTGGATATGGCAATGGAAATGTTCGGGCAGGGTAAGATAAAAGATTTGGAAGGAAAGCAAAAAGCAGCAGCGATAGGGGCTGCTTGGGCAAAGACAGCATTGCCTATAATGATTGCAGCGGCCGGTTATTCTGAAATTGCGGAAAAGGGAGGCGGGGCAATAACCAACAGTTTAGGTCGTGCCGGAGAAAGAATAGAAGAAATTCAAAAATCATGGCAGGCAGTTGGTAGTCCTTTAGATCTGGGCGGTGTAATAAAAGCTTATATTGAAACAATGAATTTCCAGGAAACTTTCCATCGTCTAACTATGGGAAAGTTTAAGGATGGAGATGGGACTACACCTGATGTTGCAGGAGCAGAACCTAATACAACACCAGACACTCCTCCTAGCCCAGCATCATCTCTTTCAGAAGAAGAACTTAGGTCAATAGGTTCACAACATCCCAGTACATTGTCTCAAGATGATTTAAATAAAGTAGCTGGTGCCAGAACTGGAGATCCTGCGCCGGGTATTGCAGGAGCAGATACATCGGGTGCAGACGTGCCTGACGTTGCAACAGAGCCAGATACCCTGCAATATAATGAAGATTTTATTGGACCGCGGGAAGAAGGAGCACCACAACCCGCTACAGCAGAACCGGAAGTTTTTGGTCCCCAAGAGGCATCTTCTGCCGATTCTGCACCGTCAGGTCCTGGACCGGTGGAGAGTGATGCTATATATACAAAGGCAAATTTGGAACATTTACAGAATAATCCAGGATTAGTAAAAGAGGCAGAAACAACTTTTGATCGACTGGGACTTACAGATGAACAGCGTATTGAACTACTGAATGATGCCACTCCAGAAAGTCTGGAAAAAACTTTACATGCAATTAACTTAGAATCAAATTTTGGAGTTAGCTCGTTTGATGGTGTTTCTCCAGAAGACTTGGAAAAGGTAACATCTCAACTACAAAGTGCAAATGCTAAATCCGCAGATGAACTCTTAAGCGCATGGCAAGAAAGCCATCCTGAGATAACTCCTTATATTCAAAAAGCAAGAGCACTGGCGGCATTAGAACAAACTTTGGGGGTTAACTCGTTTGAAGGACAGGTATCCCCAGAGGAACTTAAAAAGGTTATTTCTGAACTTACTGGTGAAAATAATACTGATGCTGATAAATTGTTAGATGCTTGGGAAGAAAAAGGTCTAGTGGAAGGAGATGTAGTGTTGGGAGCAAGATTTCCAGTTGAACATGCTTCTTTATCCCACGCAGGTTTCCAAGTAGAAACAACTGAAGGAAAAATTGCACTTTCTCTTGATTTAGGAAAGGAAGGTGCTCCCCAACACTTAGAGCAGGTGTTCTATAGAGTGGCCATGGAAGATGGAAATATCGGTGAAGAAATTACAAATGTTGAAGGTGCCAGGATTTTGAATGTTGGCGCAAATATGACTGCCCTTTCTGAAGGTCACAATGTTGCTGGTGTTTCTGCTGAGGTATTTGATCAGTATGTTACATTTGAGGATGGCCAATTAACAATTTCTGACTATGAGGGATTTCAACAGGACGTATTGGACAAATTAACAGCACATTCAGAAGAGATTATTACGGCTGACAATGTTGCCAATACCGGTGCCGTTGCTTATTTAGATAACATCAAAGATGCAACTTGGGCTGATATGGCTGAGCCAGAGGCAGCAGAGGTTAATTTAAATCAGGCAATGATTGATGAGGCGGAAGGGCCATTATTTAAGGCAATGATTGATGATACGGGCGCACATACTGGACTGGGAGAAAACATTACAGATATAAATTTTGTTGATGAAGACAGTGGAACATTTTATTTAGGTGGAGAGGAAGTAACAGTAGATAACGGTATGATAACAGAAATTGGTGATACACATTTTGATGAGCCGTATCCGCTTGATAGTCATGACGGACATGAAAGGCTCATGGAAGAAGCAAACAGGATAGAAGCAGAAAGAATAGAGGCAGAGGCAACACAAAGAGCAGATGAACTGGCTGCAGCTCAGGAAATAGAGGCGGAAGCGGAAAGAATAGAAAAAATTGCGGATCTTACCAAGGAAGATCATACAAAGATGCTGGAGAAACTGGGATTTGGTGAAAGCGGACAGGGAAAGGAAGAATGGGAATTCCTAAAGAACAAGCGTGTTGAGGATTTGTTAAACAAAGATATTGAAGGTCACTCTGGCAGAACAATGGATTATTTGGAAGGGCGTCATAGGGGTAAGCTGAGAAAACTAATTGAACTTGCTATTAAGAACCAGGAAATTTCGGATCCATCCTCTGGCGGACCACAAAAAATCGGTGAAGCGTTTCAGCAAATTGTAGAAGGTAGAGTTACAGAGCAGATCAATGCAGATCTGCATAATGCCAGTGTCATTCTGGCTACTCCAGAGTTAACTCAAGCGGAAGCAGCGTCAGCATCAACTCTGGATATTGATGTTGATACAGATGGTTTAGAAATGACTGGCGAATCTGAATCAGTTGGTACAACTACCGCTGAAGATGCCGATCCTGATGCATCTACTCCTTCTACTGTAGACACTGAGGCCGGAGATGTCACTCGAACAGCAGGTTTAGAGCCGATTCCGTCAACCGAAATCCCGGAAGGTATGACTATTAAAGCCACTCCAGAAGCAGACTCATTTATGAGAGAACATGGCATTAGAGTTGAAAAGGGAAGTATAATAGGTGAAAAAATGACACAGAAATTAGACTTCATGCCTGAATCTGGGGAGGTAGCAGATACCGGCACAACAGAATCAGTAAAATTTGCGAAAACAGACGAAGGAAATTTACGAGCCACTATTCTAGATACAGATGGCTTAAAAGACATAGTTGATGTACAACCAGATGGAAAGATAGTTGATGTTCAAGGGACAGAGGGAACTAGTATAGAAACACCAGCATCACCTCAAGATATTAAACTTGCATTAGAAAACTTGGTTTCAGGAATATTGGCAAATATGGATAATGTTTCACCGGAGATTCTAAAGAGCCTTGATGGTGTAGGGCTGGATGATATAGCAAAATTAAGTGATACCACTTTGTTAGAAAACATGAGAGAAGGTGCAACAGATGTATTGAAGGTTTTACAAGAGAACCCGCCAGCAGATACTGACCCGCAGGTTATTGCAGGAGCAACGAGAGGTTATAAAGAAATACTAGCAACTATTGAAACCACGCTTGAAAAACTAACAGCGTAATAGAGACTAAAAGCGGGGGTCGTAATTGATCCCTGTTTTTGATTTTAGGGAAGAAAAAGAGCCAGACGCAAGAGATGCAGTGCTGGCTCTGATAGTCATCAGGTCAGATGACTGGTGGGAGGGTGAAGGCTACGGCTTCACCCTCTAGAATGTACACGCCGCCACGGAGCGATGGGCCTTGTGGGCCTAACCTTCTGTCGGATCCTCAGGAACGTTCGTGTCCAACGATGCGTCCGATGACGCGCCGTTGTCCGGCGATAATCCGGTAGACTTCGTCGCCCTCGATACCGAGAGTGACATCGTCCGCCAGCACGCCGAGTTCGACGATCACGTCCGTTCCGACCTCCGGTTTCAACACGTACCGATCGGACGAAGTGACCTTGACCGACAGAAAGTTCTGCACTTCCTCCGGTCCCGAAGGAACCTCATCCGGCTCCTCAGCCACGTCCGTCTCACCGGGTACCGGCCAGATCGGAACCGGCGTTTCCGGCTCATAGGGCGGGATGTCCTGTCGCGGCCGGATCTGCGTGTCCGGGAGGACTTCATATCCTCCTCCACCGGCGTAGACATCGTTGCCGCACATCATGAGCGTGATCCGCGAAGAACCGTCCGAGAGGAACGCTTGCCAGGCAGGAGTCCACTCCTCAAGGTGCTTCGCGACCGGGGCATTGTAACCGTGGAATTTGATGCCCATCAAACCGCGGACATCCACCGGGACGATCCGCTCGATCACCACCCGGTCGGGCAATCCCTCGCTCTCGCCCACAGTCAGATTGCGACGATTGCGCTGGTACCGCTCGACAAAATGCTGAGCGGCGGACTTCGCGGTGAGTAGCCCGCCCGGAACCGCAGGGGGTCCGGAATAGGGGTCCGCGTTCCTGCGACACAGCTCACGATTTTCCTGGGCTTCCAGGTCATGTGCCTGTCCATTTACGGTTTTCGTCAAACTCCGCAGGTCGGCGCTGTCCCTGTCGTGCCTGTGCCACAAAGCAAAGACTATGAGACAGAGCAAGAAAACTGCAATTGCCCAGCTCCACGGAAATCCGTGGTCTGCCTCCACTGGTACGTGTACGCGCACGGTGTCCGGCGGTCCGGCTCCTTTCGCCGGCTGCGGACCACCTGCTGCATCGACCGTTGCGATCATCCGAAAAATCCGGACGAGGCTCGGGGGGATCTTGAGCTCCTGGCCAGGCAGGATCAAGTCGGAATCCTCGAACTGAGGATTCAACGCGATCAGCTCCAGCCAGTGCTTCGGTGATCCGAACGACACCTGCCACAAACCGACGTCATCGTGCTCGTGCACGGTGTAGATAGTCTCGCCCGCCCGCTCGAAGAGCGTCCCGTTCGGACGCACGATCGCCGGACTCGCGAAGGCCACTACACCATTCGTTACGATGAGTGCGATCAGCAGCAGCATGACGCTGTTGCACCGATGTGCCATTATGGCACCTCCTTGAAATGGGAATACGATCAGTCCAACGAACGTCGAACTGGGAGGAAAAGCATAATGCTTAACAAAGGTGCATCCTCCCACCAGTGCTCAACGCCTATCAATTAAGCACTATTGGGAAGACGGGAAAATATGATCCTTCACTGCATATTCACGCCAAGCTGGCATTGCTTCTTCAAATTATCCGAAGAAAAAGGCCTTACGTCTGAATACTGATACACTCATTGGGGTTGCACTATCCAAACGCAAGGTCACTTTGACTTCACTTTCTCTCTCCCTCGGACTCCGAAGTGCCGTAAAAACGGTACGCAGGAGTCTATCCTATTTAATTGTTAACCAAGCAGTGTATCCCTAAATCAACATTTTGTCAACCCCTAATACTTCTAAAGAAGTGTGTGGATCAAAATATATGGTAATAGTTTTGGCTACAATTAGCCAAAAAGCTTGCATTATTATGGTGTTGATTTATAATGAACTCATTGTTATGAATAGATACAAAACATTCATTTATTATTATCTTCCGCCTCTTCTGCTGGTGGTACTTATTTTTTACTTTTCATCTGTACCTGATTTGAGGAGTGGTTTTTCTAGTAACCTAGACCTTGTTTTAAGGAAAATAGCTCATATTGTTGAATATGGATTATTGGCAATCCTTATTCTGCGTATGTTTTTTAATAATGAAGAAATTAAAAAGGACCTGAGAACAGGAAAGGCTTCACAACAAAACATGTTGTATAGAGAAATTATTGCAGCTGGTATATTAGTCACACTGCTATATGCACTCTCTGATGAATTTCACCAAGTGTTTGTGCCGGGCAGAAGTGGTTCTTTGTGGGATGTTGGTATTGATTCTATTGGGATAGTGTTAGGAACCTTTTTATACGATCGCAAACGCTGGTAGTCTATATATCAAAAAATCCCCCGTCCGCCGGCTTGCGGATTTTTTAGTTTCTTTGAATTTTAGAATTATTTGTTCAATCTGCTTACTCCCAGAAAGCTCTAGTATTCGCTGGGGATGAACGACGGAATAGAATTATTTCTGAGCAGAATTTAGTTTTTTGGTAGGGGAGGTAACGGGGTTTACTGCTGCTACTATGGCCTTGAAGACTTCGGGGTTATTTTGAGCAAGGTCAGAAAGAATTTTACGATCAACTTCCACTTTTGACTTCTTTAGGAGGTCAATGAATTTAGAATATGTTATTCCCTCTTCTCGTACTGCAGCATTAATTCGAATTTGCCAAAGGCTTCGTGCTGTTCTTTTTTTAGTACGTCGATCGCGGTATGCATGGGCACCAGCTTTCAAAACAGCTGTCTTTGCTTCTTTTATCTTGTTCTTGCGGCCCCACTTGTAACCCTTTGTACGCTTTAGAAGACTCTTTCGTCTTTTTACGTGAGTGGTGCCTCTTTTTACTCTCGGCATTATTTTATATTAGTTATAGTTTATAAAGTCTAGCGATAGGGAATCAGTTTTTTTACTGATTTTTCGTTACTTTTGCTTATCTGTCTGTCTCTACGCTTGTTCGTAGTCACTTTACCTGGTTCACGAGCATTGAAATGATCTTGTCCTGAGGTACGCTGAATCATCTTAGCAGAGCCTTTCTTCTTCTTGCTAGGCTTGGAAAGTCTAATTCTTTTTGCGGTTGCTTTATGAGTTTTGAGTTTCGGCATTTTTTTCCTTTCTAATATTTGGTAATTGGTAATATGTAACAAGTAATTGGGGTAATGTCTCAGGACACTTTGTTTCTGATTGTCAGTTACAAGTTACTTATCACTTACTATTTATTTTTTCTTTGCAACGATACTAATCAGTTTGGCCCCTTTTCTAGTAACAGGCTGTTCAATATGAATATCTTCACCCAAACTTTCATGAAAATTTTGAAATATTTCCTTTGCTAAATTAAAGTGAGCTTTTTCTCTTCCTCTCAACAGCATTTCAATTTTCACCTTGTCTCCTTGTTCCAGAAATTTTGCTGCTCGTTTAAGCCTGACTTCTATGTCGTGTTTGCCAATTTTCAAGGTAAGCCTTATTCCTTTTATCTCTATCTTCTTCTGCTTTGCTTTTTGCTTACGCTCAGCTTTATCTTTTCGATACTGGTATTTACCGAAATCGACCAATTTGCAAACCGGTGGGGTGGTACCCGTTGAAACTTCAACGAGATCTATGCCCTGATCCAAAGCCATTTGTTGGGCTTCTTCAATTGCTACGGTTCCCAGTTTATTTCCATGTTCGTCTATTAAGAGAACTTCCGAGGCTCTTATTTGTTTGTTTTTTCTTTGGCCCCGGTCGATGGGTTTATTGAATTTTTTGTAAATAATGGTATTTATTAATTTTCTTTTGGTGCACCAGTGCATTTTCGAAGAAAATGCACTGGTGGAGATGAGGGGCTTTTCACCCCTGTCTAGCAAGAAACCATAAAACCTTCTACAAATTTAGTTTGCTCTAAATTTAAATACTTACGTATAGAGCAAACAGAACCGTAAGTATCTGACTCCAAGTTTGATGTCCTGATCCAGTTGGAGTTGCCTGAGATCAGTAATCTCGAAATTGTGGCACCCGTTATTTACCTATCGAGCATCAGTAAGACGGATGGCAAGTAGGTTTTAGGCTACTGCAGGTGCTAAAGAAAGAGACGCAAAAGCGGTCTTTACTTTAGACATAAATGATTTGGCATTTATGATTGGTCTAGAATTGATAACGGAGATTCTAGAGCTCCGATTTGCAGGTGTTATAATGAACTTACTATCGATTATGTAACATCCCCATGATGTTTATTGACTTGTTTTGTTGCGTATAGTTTGTGCGATTTCTCTATCTGTCGCCTTTTTCTTGAGGATCTCGCGTTTGTCATGCTTCTTTTTCCCCCTACATAAACCAAGTTCAACTTTTACAAATCCGTTCTTAGTATAAACAGAGAGAGGGAGTAATGTCAAGCCTTTTTGCTGTAATAATCCAATAAGCGAGGAAACCTCTTTTTTGTTCAACAGCAGTCTTCTGGGACGCATTGGGTCATAATCTTTTTGTGCGGACTTGGCATGTTTATATGAGGCTATATGACAGTTTACTATTTTGGGTACGATATCAATTAATGATACATAACTTCCTTTGAGATTTATGTGCCCTGCCTTCACTGATTTTACTTCTGCTCCGGTTAAAACTAACCCCGCCTCCCAATTGTCCAATACATGGTAGTCGAAATAAGCGCGCTTATTTTTTGCTATGATTTTCATGATATTTCTATAGTAATATTAGCATTGTCGGCCTCAAATGGCGATACGGCATGATACAGTACATTTGCTGTCAGGTCAATCAGGTGTTCCACTAATATTCCCTGAGTAAGTCCCGAGTTTAATCGAGGGACGCATCGAAGGGTTAATATATTTAAAGTATAGGTTTCAGTCCTCCAGAAAACTCTTTAGCTCTATTTATTGCTCTTGCGAGTCTCTATTTTGGTTGTCATTCTGAATGTCTCGACCGTGCTCGACACGGGCTTATTTCAGAATCTTTGGGGATGCTGAAACAAGTTCAGCATGACAGCGAAATGTTTCTTGATTATTATTCCAATATTTCCAACTGTCACTTCGACCGCAGTAGAGAAGTCTAAAAGATTTCTCGGCTTCGTATACGCACGTTGATAGTTGAAATATACTAGATTCCGGGTCTTCGCCCGGAATGACAATTTTACAACCCCCCTGCTGTCATTCCGGAATCAGCCGTAGGCGGATATCCGGAATCCATATGCTACTATTAGAAAAGGTGTGAGACATGTAAACGTATTACTTATAAATCAAGAGTTTTTGCTTTATAAGCTGCTTCTGATATAATTAATTTACTATTAGATTATAATCATGCGTATGAAGATCGTACATATTGCAGCTGGAGGAACTATTGAGGGGTATGCTCCAGAATATAAAGAAATCGGAAAATTAGCAGGTATTTTTGCAGATGCTTCCGATATCTCTAAATATATTACCGAGTCTTTTAGATTTGGTGGTAAGTATACTTTGGAAATAGCTTGTAAAAAGGATAGTAGGAAAATTAATAAATCCGATCGAGAAAAGATATTAAAAATAATACTAAAGCATTATAAAAAAAATGTACGTCATTTTTTGATTACTCATGGAACTTATACTATGCCTGAAACAGGAATTTTCTTATTGAAAAAATTGCCAAAGGAAATAAAGGAAAACGTAAGTATTGTTATTACTGGTTCCATGTATCCTTTAAATCTGATTGGGAGTGATGCATTATTAAATATTGGTGCTTCAATATCATCTTTATACAATACGCATCCTAGTGGTGTGATAGTTTGTATGCATGGAAAAAACTGGGATCCGCTAACAATACGCAAGGATGCTGATAAACTCATTTTTGAGGAAAAGGCGATAGGCTAACATCCTGATAATAGAGCTCCAAAGAATTTCAAGTTAGATAACTTGTTTTTTTATACTTTAGATTCCCGCTTCCGCGGGAATGACATAGGGAGTGCTTGTCATCTTTATATTCAAACTGTCATTCCGGAATCAGCCGTAGGCGGATATCCGGAATCCATATACTACTACTAAAAGCCGTGCGAGATACGTAAATGTATTACCTACAGATCAAGGGTTATTTGGAAACCATGGCCCCTACCCTTTAGAGCATTTTAATTTATCACTAAAGGCGCTATAATGTAATGGATGATTAAAGATAAAATCCGAGATATTATAAGGGAAGAAATCATAGAGCAGCAACAAACAGAAGAGCTGCCAGTTTTTGAAATTCCCGAAATCGAAATTGAATATCCTCAACTTGAACAATACGGGGACTATTCCAGTAGCGTGCCTTTAAAACTTGCTGCTGTTCTTCAGCGCGATCCTATAGAGATTGGTGATCAATTAGTAAAAGGCATTCGACAAAGAGTTGAAGGCAATAAAATAATTGAAAAAGTGGAACTGGCATCGCCAGGATTTATCAATTTCTACTTAAAGTCATCTTGGTTAAGTGAAGCAATGCAGATGATTATTAAAAAAGGTGAACAGTATGGAAAAAGTAATTCGGGCCATAGAAAAAAAATACAGGTAGAATTTATTTCTGCAAATCCAACAGGTCCTCTTCATGTGGGCAATGGGAGAGGAGCTTTCCTTGGCGACACCCTCGCAAATATTCTTAATCACATTGGTTATCAGGTTGAAAGGGAATATTATGTAAATGATATTGGTAAGCAGGTTGATATTTTAGGAGAGTCAGTTCTAAGAAGATATCTTCAACACAAGGGAATATCTGTTCCATATCCAGAGCATTGCTATAAAGGTGATTATATAAAAGATCTTGCAAAGTCCTTTGTTTTGAGAAATTATACATTGAATAGCATTCAAAAGTTTGATGAAATAAAGGAAAAGACCAAACTGACTGTTTTGAAAAAGATGTTGAAGCAGATAAAGGATTTTCTGGAAAACAAATTGAACATTAAGCATGATATTTGGTTTTCTGAACAATCTTTAATAGATTCAGGAAAATTTGAAAAAATAATTAGCCAATTAAAGGAAAAGGGGCACACTTTTGAAAAAGACGGAGCACTGTGGTTCAAATCAACAGAGTTTGGTGATGACAAAGACCGTGTTCTAATAAAGAGCGACGGTAGCCCAACCTATTTTGCGACAGACGTAGCTCATCACGTGGTCAATTATGAAACTAATTCCAAAAAAATAAATATATTGGGAGCTGATCACCATGGGGAAATACCTCGACTAAAAGCCGCACTTAAAGCCCTTGGTTACGAAGATAGACTAGATGTAATTTTTGTCCAGTTTGTTCGATTGATTGAGGGTGGATATGAAGTAAAAATGTCGAAACGAAGCGGAGCGTTTATTACTTTAGAAGAGCTGGTAGAAGAAGTGGGGGTAGATGTAGTAAGATTCTTCTTCCTTATGTATACTGTTTCAACACATATGGATTTTGACCTAAGCCTAGCAAGAAAAAAGTCTAGTAAAAATCCGGTATTCTATGTTCAATATGCTCATGCCAGGATTTGTAGTATAATGGAAAAGCTCAAAAAAGAAGAAGGTTCACTGAAAAAGGTAAAAACAGGATTGGAGCATCCTTCTGAACTAATTTTGGCCAAAGAGTTAATCAAGCTTCCCGATCTGCTCGAGGAAATCAGTCAGAGTTATGAAGTGCATCGCCTGCCATTCTATTCCATAGAAATAGCCAAAAAGTTTCATGAATTTTATGCGCAGTGCAAGGTAATAGATGAAGGGAATATTAATGAGGGCCGATTAGAACTGATACGAGCAGCTCAGATAACTCTCCAAAACGTTCTTTCGCTTATGAAAGTGACTGCTCCAAGGAAGATGTGATTTTAACTAGTAACTAGTGATTAGGGCGAAAAGAAAAATGAATATTGCAAATTACTAGTTACGAACTATAAATTACCAAACTTATGAGAATAGGAATTGATTGTAGAAATATATTAAATCAAAAGGGTGAAGTGGCTGGAGTTGGACACTACACTTACTTTTTGGTCAAAAATATTTTGAAAACTGACAAGAAGAACGAATACTTTTTGTATTTTGATTATAAAATGGCAAACAAGACCAAGGAGTTTGAACAGAAAAATGTTCAAATCAAATTCTTTCCATTTTCTCAATATAAAAGATACATGCCATTTAGTTATTCGCATATGCTTATTTCAGCAGTTCTTATAAAAGACAAACTTGATGTTTTCCATGCACCTGCTTATGCGTGTCCATTAACTTATCCTGGGAAAATTGTATTAACAGTTCATGATCTGGCAATTTATAGACATCCTTCTTGGTTTCCTTCTGGTCAGTCATTTAGTACTAAAATTCTGGTACCAAAAAGTATAAAAAAAGCGGTAAGAATAATAGCAGTGTCAAAAGCAACCAAGCGGGATATTATGAAACTTTTTAAGACTCCCTCTGACAAGGTATCGGTTGTTTACGAAGGTGTAGTACCACAAAAGAGTATAGGTAAAACTAAATCTGTTTCGAAGACTATTATTCAGAGGAAATACAAAATTGGTGAGAAATACCTTTTCTTTATTGGTACTATTGAGCCGCGTAAAAACCTTGTAGCATTGATTAAAGCGTATAATTCATTATTATTGAAAAATTATAAGAAGTTTAAGGATTACGATTTAGTAATTGCTGGGAAGAAAGGATGGAAATACGAAGAAATATTTAAAACTATAAAGGATCAGAAATTTAACTATAAAATTCGGTTTTTAAATTATGTTTCTCAGGAGCACAAGGTAGCTTTAATGAAGAATGCAACTTGTTTTGTATTCCCTACGCTATACGAGGGATTTGGCTTGCCAATTGCAGAAGCTATGAGTATGGGGGTCCCAGTAATTACTTCTAAAGTGTCATCAATGCCCGAAGTGTCCGGTGATGCTGCTTTACTTATTGACCCAAATAAGATAGTGGACATAGAAAAGGCGCTCGCAAAAGTTCTGGCAAATAAAAGACTGAGAGAAAAAATGAGCAAGGCAGGAATTTCCCAAGCCAAGAAATTTACCTGGGCGAAAGCAGCAAAAGAGACTATTAAAGTTTACCAGGATATAGGAAAGAAGAAGGAAAAGAAGGTTAAAGAAAAAAAGAAATAGAATGTGGTGCCAAGAACTAGAGACAGGAACAATTATCTTTATTAAAGCTATACCAAAGTCAAAGGAAAGCAAGATCGTCGGCGTGTTCGGCGATTTTTTGAAAATTAAATTGCATTCTGCTCCCGAAAAAGGAAAAGCGAATAAAGAACTAATAGATCTATTGGGAAGGGAATTTAAAATAAGCAAATCAGAAGTAGAATTGATTCAAGGTCATACAGATGCATATAAAACAGTATTCATTCCATTAAGTTTAAATAAGATTAAGACATTATTAGGTGAATTGTTGACAGAATAAAAAAGCTAATATACTATTAGTCCTGGTTCTCTGGGGTAAGATTTCCTTCTCACCTTCCATCGGACCAACGGCCGGGTGGCTGTACTGGCGTTGAAGGATGTGAATTCGGGTGGGGCGAATTCACGCTCATTGATCAAGGCCAGCTCTAGTTCTCCCGGCCTATTTTTTTTGCAAAAAAAACCGTACTTTTCGAGAGTACGGTGTGCTATACAAGAATATCAAAGGTGAATTCGTGGATCGGACGTTGCTTGTCCTGTATATCGAATTCAACGATGTCAATTTGTGATTCTTTGATCTCAGGCATAGCGAGGAGGGTGCCTGCCAACTGACGACCACCTGCCAACATATATGTGTCTAGCACCTGCAACTCCCACGGTGTGCCGGGGTAGTCTGTAATGCTCGGTAGCACGAGGTTTGCGAACATTCTCCCTTCCCGGTAAAGGTGGAAGTAAGGGCGGGCAGTGAAGGAATTAGAATTACGGCGCGCGACGATTCCGTCGCCAAGTTGAATGAACCATGGAAGGTCTAGATGGTCGATAGAACATCCCTGTTCCATACATACCCTTGCTGCAGCTCGAAGCTGTTTTTTTAACTGCTCGTGAGTCGTCACGCTTTTTGCTCCAATCATTGGATTTATCCTAAGTGTTTGACTCAGACTATGAGCAGATATCTCCTTTCTGTACAGGAATCTCATACCTCATAAGTATTATAACATAGCAATAGCAATACATGTTGTCAAAGGTCGGTTTTTCTCCTATAATATACATATTCACAAATACTATATGGATAAAAATAACCAAAAACGAAAGTTTACTGGAGTGAATTTCCCTAAACTTGAAGAGGAGATTCTTTCGTATTGGAAAAAAAATGACATCTTCAGGAAAAGTGTAGAGAAGAATGACAAAAAGGAGTTCATTTTTTATGAAGGACCACCGACCGCCAATGGAAGACCAGGCATTCACCATGTGCTTGCAAGAGCTTTCAAGGACTTAATTCCGCGGTACAAGACCATGCAGGGTTTTCGAGTAAATCGTAAGGCCGGTTGGGACACACAAGGACTTCCAGTGGAGTTAGAAATTGAAAAAAAACTTGGTATTTCTGGAAAGCCTGATATTGAAAAGTATGGAATAGAAAAATTCAACAAAAAATGTAAAGAAAGCGTTTGGGAATATAAGGACGAATGGGAAAAAATGACAGAGAGAATCGCTTTCTGGGTTGATTTGGAGAATCCATACGTAACTTATGATAATGACTATATGGAAACTCTCTGGTGGATTATCAAACAAATCTGGGACAAAGATTTGCTCTATCGTGATTATAAAGTTTTACCGTACTGTTCACGTTGTGGAACATCTCTTTCTTCCCATGAACTTGCCCAAGGGTATAAAGAAGACACCGAAGATCCATCTGTTTATATAAAGTTCAAGGTTAAAGGAACAAAAAAGGATGAATATTTTCTAGTCTGGACTACTACTCCATGGACACTGCCTTCAAATGTTGCATTGGCGGTTGGCAAAAAGATTAGCTACGTAAAAGTTGAGCATAAAAAACAAATACTTATTTTGGCTGAGGCTCGTCTGGAAGTGTTGCGAGGAAAGTATAAAGTAATAAAAAAACTAAAGGGGAAAGATCTGGTGGACATGGAGTATGAGCCTCTTTATAATTTTACAAAACATAAAGAAAAATCACATTACGTATTATCAGCCGGCTTTGTTTCAATAGAAGACGGTACAGGAATTGTGCATACAGCTGTGATGTATGGTGTTGATGACTTTGAATTGGGAACAGAATATAAACTACCAAAACACCATTTGATTGATTTGGAAGGGAAGTTTACTAAAGAAGCCGGGTCATTTGCGGGATTATTTGTAAAGACTGCTGACCCTAGAATTGTATCTGATCTTAAAGATCGCACATTACTGTATTGGGCGGATACTATAAAGCATACATACCCATTTTGTTGGCGCTGTAACACCCCATTGCTTTATTATGCGAAGGACTCATGGTTTATCAAAGTGACTGCTGTAAGGGAAAAGTTGATAAAAAACAATCAGGATATTAATTGGGTACCAAATCACATAAAAGAGGGACGCTTTGGAGAATGGATCAATGATGTTAAAGATTGGGCACTTTCCAGAGAACGTTACTGGGGGACGCCATTACCAATTTGGGAATGTGATAAATGTGAAGAAAGGGTTTGTATAGGTTCGTATAAGGAATTAGAACAACATTATGGCAAGAAATTGCCAAAATCATTTGATCCACATCGTCCGTATATTGATAAAGTCACTTTTTCTTGTAAAAAATGTAAAGGTGTAATGAAACGATCACCTGAAGTATTGGACACCTGGTTTGATTCTGGCTCGATGCCGTATGCACAGTGGCATTATCCTTTTGAGAACAAAAAAAATATAGATGCCCATGAAGCATATCCTGCTGACTATATCTCTGAAGCGATTGATCAGACCAGAGGATGGTTTTATACATTATTAGCAATAGCCACACTGCTAGAAAAAGGCACACCATATAAAAACGTTATTTGCTTAGGACATATTCTGGACAAAAAAGGTCAAAAAATGAGTAAATCAAAGGGCAATGTAGTGAACCTCTGGGATGTTGTTGATCAATACGGCGCTGATGCCTTACGGTGGCATTTATATACTATGAACCAGCCTGGTGAATCAAAGAATTTTGATGAAGCAGGTGTAAACGAAGTAGTAAAAAAGCAATTGCTGATTTTATGGAACGTTTTTGTATTCTTCAAAACGTTTGCAAAAGATGGAATGCCAAAGAACAGTATTGTTTCTAAACATTTGATGGACCATTGGATAATAGCAAAAATGCATGGATTGGTGGAAAATATAACTGAGTTACTGGACAATTATCAAATTACAGAAGCAGGAAGAAAAATTGAAAGTTTTATCCAGGACCTTTCTACGTGGTATATTCGCAGATCCAGGGATCGATTCAAACAGCCAAAAGATTCTGAAGACCGCATGGCATCCTTAGAAACCCTTGCTGGAGTTCTTATAACTCTTACAAAAGTTTTAGCGCCGTTTATGCCATTTATTGCTGAAACTCTATATCAAGAATTAAAGTCAGTTCTGGGAAAGTATAAAGACGACTGGAAAGAGTCAGTGCATCTGGAAGATTGGCCAAAAGAAGACAAATCTCCGGTTGATCAAGGGCTTATCGAAGAAATGAATCGTTTGAGAGATATTGCTGAATTGGCTCACGCGGCTCGTGCAGAAGCAAAAATAAAAGTTAGACAGCCACTTAGCCAATTGGTTATTGCATCTGATTTTAAGGAGGAATTCTCAGATATTCTTAAAGCCGAACTTAACGTGAAAGAAGTTACCAAAGTTCATTTGAAAAAAATGGGAGATTTACCCCAGGGCATAGATTGGATCAAAAAAGATGAAAGTGAAATTAAGATAGCACTGGACACAACTCTAACTGATGAGCTGGTTGAAGAAGGGATTCTGAGAGAAATAGTAAGACAGATCAATAGCCTAAGAAAGAAAGCGGGCCTAACAATTAAAGACAGCATAGCTATTTATTATAAAACCGATAGTGAATATCTTATGAAGTTTTTTGAATTCTTTGAAGATTCTTTACTAAAGGAAACTATTGCAAATTCAGTCCAAGCATATAACAGAAAAAGAAAGGCCAAATTTGAAAAAGAGGTGAATGTTAATGGCAAACGGATAACGATAGGTATTGAGGAGGAGGAATAAAATGGCTACTTATCGTTCTGAAGCTATTGTATTGAAAAGAAGGGACGGTAGAGAGTATGACCGGCTTTTAACAATATTTACAAAAGAAAAGGGAAAAGTTGATCTAATTGCAAAAGGGGTGAAAAGGATTGGAAGTAAAATGGCTGGTCATTTAGAACCATTTGGTGTAGTTGATATTATGGTTGCACGGGGAAAGATACAAGATAGAATTGCAGGAACAAAGCTGGTGGAAAACTTTCCATACCTAAAATCGAACATAGAAAGCATTGCACTGTTAGTATATTTTAACGAGGCAGTTGACCGCATTATTCATGGCAATCAACCAGATCTGAAAGTGTTTCAGATTTTAGCAGAAACGTATTATTCTATTGAGCAGTACCTAAAAAGAAATAGTAGTAACGCCAATATCCAGGACCAAATACTGATAGCCCTTTCATATATTCTAAAACTTTGTTCCTCACAAGGACTAGCTCCATCTTTCAACACCTGCTTCTATTGCAAGAAGAATTTAAAGGAAGAAAAGAACTTTATAAGTGAGCGGCATTTAGGTACTGTCTGTCCGCTGTGCAGAAGCAAAGAAGAATCACTGTATTCGGTTTCTTCTACAGCCCTAAAGGTGTTACGGTTAATGAATCAAAAAACACTTGCTACAATTAAACTCAAAAACCTCAATCCCAGAATATTTAATGAGGTCAGAAGAATTGTAAATGCATTTATATTGACGATTGGTGAGAGAGAAATGTATTCCTATTCTTTTCTTTCAGTGTTTTTATCCAAATAATTTAATTTGTTATGGTAGAACAAAAATCAAAAAAAACTTCTACTCAATCTTCAAACAAGAATAATCCGAAAAAGCTGACAAAAAAGGGCAATACTAAAAAAGATACTACCGAGGACGGATTTGAAACAATTACTTCAATATATCAAGATGATCAGCACAAGGAAGTTGATATGACCAAATTGGACCGCAAGAAGCTTACCAAAAAAAAGCTTTTAGGATACTTCATTATTGCCTTCCTGTTTATGCTGGCTGTGGCAAGTGTCGCTGGTTTTTTTATGTTTAACCGGGGACTGAGTAATGGAGATAATAGTATTCAATTGACAATCACTGCGCCAAAGGAGGTTGCGTCTGGAGAAGAAGTGGAATTTGAAATTACTTATTTGAACAAAGAAAATGTTGCCATCAGCGAAGCAGATATCACCTTGCTTTATCCCGAAGGATTTTACTTTTCCCGCTCTGAACCGGAATCTGCAAATGAATCACATACTTTTTGGAAATTGAAGAGCATACCTAGTGGAGCGGGTGGGAGAGTCAAAATCTATGGTCAAGTTATCGGTGAGATAGATGAAACCAAAACATTTCAGGCTACAATGGACTATACACCCTCGAATTTTAGTTCAACATTTAAAGAAAAAATATCACATTCTTTAGAAATAACGTCGTCAATATTCGATCTAGCATTAGAAACACCGCTTAGAATAGTAAGTGGACAAGACACTGAAATGAAAATCACTGTTAAAAATAATTCAGAAATTGATCTGTCAAATGTAAAAGTGATCGCAACCTATCCGGATGACTTTTTGCTCAAAAGTTCTGATCCAGAAGTAATGGACGACAAAAAAACATGGTTTTTTAAAGAGTTAAAGACCAAAGGGGAAGAACTAATTACGCTAAATGGTGTTTTCAAAGGTGACCCAGGGGACTCTCAAGAAATAAAAATGCAGCTGGGGTTGGTTATGAACAATGGTGAATTTCGTCTACAGAATGAAAAATCAGCAATTATCTTTCTAGTTAAACCAGAATTAAACCTCCAACTTACGGTTGATGGATATAATCAAGAGCATTCAGTTAATCTGGGTGATATTTTAGAATATAAGGTAGCTTATCAGAATGTAAGTGATCTAAAACTAGAGAACGTTGTACTTCAGGCTCAATTTGATTCAGATACGCAAATTCTAGATTTCTCTTCTATCGAAGACGCAAGTAGTGGTGTTATTGATGAGGAACTAAAAACAATCACATGGAGTGCTGAAGAAATGGAAGAACTCGCATCTATTGTCCCGAGAGCAGAAGGTAGTTTTGCTGTTACTATTCCAATTGTTACTTCACTTTCCCCACAGAAATCTACTGACAATAATTTTTCAATAGATACTTTTGTTAAAGTAAATTCCCTTGAAGCAGAAGATACGGGTAACTTTGAGACAATGAGCGAAAGTAATCATATTACAGTCAAAATGAATAGTAAGGTTAATCTACAGGCCGAAGCTCGCTATTATTCAGACGAATTTGAAAAACTGGGGTCTGGACCACTTCCGCCAATAGTAGGAGAAGCTACCACTTATAGAGTTTTTTGGTCAGTATCTAATTTGTATAATGATCTAAAAAATGTAGAGATTTCCACTGTTTTACCTAAAGATGTAAGTTGGAACGGGAATTCTACTGGAAGCTCTAACACTAAGGTGAATTTTGACAGAGCAACTCGTACGATAACATGGAAAATACAAAATTTGCCAGCTAATTCTGGAACACTATTGCCGATTGCTGAAGCAACATTTGATGTAACCATAACACCTACATCGCAATACGTGGGAAGACTAGTAGTACTTACACAAGAAAGTATTTTGAGTGGACGTGATAACTTTACAGGATTTGATTTAGAAGTGGACGACCGTGTTATCACGACTGATCTTGAAAACGATGTTGCAGCAAGGGGCAGGGGAGTTGTTGTGGAGGAATTGGAAATTGTTAACAGTAATATAAATACAAATTCAAACGAATAACAAAAAACCGCTTTTTAGAAAAGCGGTTTTCCCAAAAATCCCTCTTACAAAGTGGGGTTTTTTATTCTTTTTACAGCAAGAAGATGTCCTAGAATACTTAGAGCGCTGAATAGTGAAGCAATACTAAAAATTACCGTGACAGTTGTCGTGCTTGCCTCAACAACAAATGTTATAAATAGTGCTATTGTCCCTAATGTTTGGAATAGCATTTTTATCTTTCCATAAACATTTGCACCGAGTTCAATAGCTATTCCCATTCTTCTGGCAAGAGGTGCAAAAAATATAACCAATAACACAAGAAATAGTTCAAGTCCTATAATAATATAAATAAGAACGTGAGGAAGAGCATTCCAACCTAAAATAATGAGAACAGTAACAAATACTATTTTGTCAGCTGTTGGGTCAAATACTTTTCCAAATTCACTTACTTGATTCTTTACACGTGCTAGAGGCCCGTCAAGAATATCAAGAATGTATGCAAGCAGGAAAAGTACCGTAGCTGTTATGTAATTTTCTCCCTGAATAGCTATAATTATTGGTGCCAAGAAAATAATCCTAAGCAAAGTTAGAAAATTTGGTGTTACTGAGTTGGGGATGCGACGTGCAACACCCTGTAGGCCTTTGTCGATATGCTTCAAAATTCCCTGAAGAAAACGGGTTAATCCATTCATCTTTTTTTGATACTCCTTTTTATTTGATTAGAAAGAATTTTTATTCCCTCTTTTCGGAAAATTAGATGCATTTCTTTACGAATCTCAGTAAATCTTTTTTTCCACCCCGTTAATTCCTCTCCAAATACATCATTCTCACCTAAAAGATTACTAATAATTTCCTCTGCATTCTCACCTAAAACCTTTGTAGCGACTGTTCCTATTTGCCATAGAACATGCCCATCGCTTCCCGCGAGAATTGGCTTCTTCATTTGTCTTGCCCAATCAGCGGATTGTTTATTCTGCTCCCGATTCGCCATGCCGTTTAAAACCTCTATTGCGTCTACATTATCTCTAATGAAGGACTCTTTTACAGTTCCTGCTGATATGGCTCTCTGCACCCCTCCTTTAAAAACATCGAAAGGATGAGGCATGGATATAACACAGTTGAATGAACGCGCTTTTTCTATTAGCTCTTGTGGTAGGAGGTCAATTACAAATGCGCCAGATTTTTTGTTAGGTTTTACAATATTCTCAAAAAAACTCTCTAGCTCCGAATGAGTTCTAAAATATAGTAACACATGAGTACCATTGTTGCAGTTTACTTCAATTCCAGGAATAATAATAACATCTGATTGCTGGCCAGCTTCCAGTGATCCTTGTATTTCATTGTGATCACAAATAGCTAATCCAAGATTTAATCTCTTCGCAGTTTTTAGCAATTTTGCTATGGGAATTGTTCCGTCCAATGAATAATTGGAATGAACATGAAAATCAACCATATTTTGGTTGTTTTCTCTCGTATTTCGAAGTTGGGGTTTTTGATAATTTATTGCTGACATAAGCTGAATTTATTTAATTGTATCTAATGTTTGTAGATCCGACAAGTTACTTTATTATTTTCATGAAAAAGGATATAATATATACAATAATATGGCGAAATTTAATTCATCAAAACTTGTAGAATACCTTCTAAAAAATAATGTAGTTTTTGCTCCTGTAGAGCGAGAGAATGAATTGCTATTTCAGGAAATTCATGATCCAAAGGAGGTATCATCATCAATGCGGTTACCGAAGAATTCCTTTAAGCCGTTTTTATTACCTCACGATGAGGTGCTTTTTGACTTTGAAAATCCAAAGAAAAAGAAAAAGATATCTCCCCAGGTGATTTATGGAATTTCCATAGTAGATTTGAAGGCACTGATTCTATTTGATCAGATGTTTGCTAAGGATCCTCACTATCAAGCACTGAGACAAAATACGTTAATAGTGGGTCAGTGTATTGTGCCTGATGATCCAAAGTTTTTAAATGTGTTCGAAGAAAATATTTTGGAAAGACTAAAGTTTGATGTGCTTATTGATCGTTGCCGCAAGGGAGAACCAAAAATATTTACCGGTTCCAGACTAGGTCAGCAGACATTAGAAAAATTTGGATTCACTAACTATGAGCACGTTGATTTTAAAGGATCGGTAGAGGGTGGAAAATTGGATCCAAAATCTCAAAAGCTGAAAGAACAAATGAAAAAGGTAATCAATGACAAAGCTTTTTGGGAAAAATTTGCAAAAGATTGTATTATGTGCGGAAAGTGTACCGTTGCTTGCCCGACATGTTACTGCTTTGATCTGGTTGATGAAGGTGGAGAAATTGGAAAGAAACAGGCAGGTGTTCGAAAAAGACGTCTAAGTTCTTGTTTTTATGATGATTTTGCATCGATTGCCGGTGGAGAAAACTTTTTAAAAACAAAAGCAGAACGGCTAAGAAACTACTACATGCACAAATTTATTAGAACTCCTGAACGTCAGCAAATATTGGGATGTGTAGGATGTTTGCGTTGTTTCCAAGTGTGTCCTGTTGGAATTGATATTAGAAAAATATTAGAAGCAGCCTCAAAAGTGAAATAAATGAAGAACCCATACGAAAGCTATCCAGCTACTATCGCAAAAATTATCCTAGATGCTCCTGACACAAGGGGATTCACTTTGCAGTTTCAGGATAAAAAACGCCAGGCCGGTTTCAGTTTTCTTCCCGGACAGTTTATAGTTGTAGGTCTTCCGGGGATTGGCGAGATTCCTGTAGGAATAAATTCATCAACTTCTGAAAAGAAATTTGTTCAAATTACAGTACGAGGGGTTGGTAAAGTTAGTCGTGCAATTCAACAAAAAACCGTAGGCTCGACTTTGTTTGTTCGTGGGCCATATGGAAACGGTTGGCCAATGAAAAAAATAGAAAAACGAGATTTGCTGGTAATAGCCGGTGGTCTTGGTATTATCCCGCTCAAGCCATTGATTGACGAAGCATGTCGCAAAGATTGGGGACATCAAAATCAGGTTCAGGTTTTTTATGGATCAAGAAATTTTAAGAACCTTCTGTTTGAGAATCAGTATAAAAAGTGGTGTCAGTTTCACGATACCCAAATTATTTTAGATGCAGCAGGCCCTCGTTGGCACGGGGAGGTTGGAAATATTACCGATTTGCTGGACAAACATAGTGTTCCGAAGGATGCGATTGTTACTGCTTGCGGGCCACCGATCATGTACAAGTATTTAATACCGAAGCTTTTGAAAAAAGGTTATAAGGAAGAAGATATATATCTTTCACTTGAGAGGAAAATGTACTGTGCCGTTGGAACATGTGAACATTGTGCGATTGGAGATAAATACGTATGCAAAGACGGTCCAATATTTAGTTTAGCGGAAATAAAAGACATGCCGGAGGCTTTAGAATAAATATATGTGTGTTACTTTCCCTGGAAAAATAATTTCAAAAAAGGGCATGACTGCTGTCGTTGAAAGCAATGGTCGAAAGGTTGAAATAAAAATAGATGCCGTACCAGATGTAAAAAAAGAGGATTGGATCCTGGTTTATGGAGATCTGGCACTAAAAAGAATGTCAAAAAAAGAAGCAGAAGAGACAATTAAAATATTATCGAATGATTAGATATCTAAAAGAGCTTCCTACCATTCAAAAAGGAATTTTGCTAGCTTTTGGAACAGCGCTGGTTAGTGGAGTAGCGAATTTTATTAATAAGGGAGGCGTTACTGCAGTTGGTGAACCATTTGTCTACACCGCTATGAAGAATGTGATAACAGCTGTGCTACTTTTGGGAGTGTTATTCGCTTTCAAAAATATCAAACAGCTAAAAAATCTGAAAAAGCTTGATTGGATGAAACTGACAGTGATTGGCTTAATTGGCGGAAGTATTCCATTTTTACTGTTTTTCAAAGGTTTAAGTATTACTTCTGCATCCAGCGCATCTTTTATTCACAAAACTTTGTTCATTTGGGTCGCACTTCTGGCCGTTGCATTTTTAAAAGAAAGGTTCCGTTGGTATCAATATGGCGCATTGGTAATACTCTTTCTAGGTAATTTCATTATCTTGGGTCCCAAGGCTTTTAGTTGGGGAGCGGGAGAATCACTGGTGTTTATTGCAACATTGCTTTGGTCGGCTGAATTTATAGTGGCAAAGAAAGTGTTAAAAACGATTCACCCAAATATTGTTGCTTGGGCTAGATTGACTATCGGTAGTGCGTTTATTTTGTCATTCTTGATGTTTACAGGTCGGTTCGGTGCATTACTTTCAGCTCCTTTTGCTGGATGGGGATGGTCTATACTCACTGGTGCAATATTATTACTGTTTGTCTTAACTTGGTATCATGCTCTTAAGCGAGCACCAGCAACCCTAATTACAAGCATTCTAGTTTTTGCTTCGCCGATTACTACATTTCTAAATGAGGTTTTTCGTAAACAAGAATTAGCGTGGAATAGTGCGGTGGGATCTTTATTGATAATTGTCGGAATCGCGATCTTTTCATTAGCAATGTTGAAAACAAAAAAGGAATTACTATCCGATTCTTCAAAGGTGTAATTTATGGAAGGAATAATCACATGTGCCCGCTATGCTTTTATGCCCAATCATCTGGGATATTGTGGTCCTGATGAAAATAAAAATCTGCTAGGATATATTACGAATGAAGAACAGGATGCAGGGCTGGAGGAAATACTGACTGATTTCCAAACATTGAAGCCCTATCTTACATTTATCGCCAGAGCAAATAAAATTCCTGACCCTTATGAACAACAAGTAGTGGAGGCTTACTGGATAGGTAATAATCTTCTGGAAAACGTTTCAGGTAAACAATACTATAAATATTTAACGGATGAATTTTCTTTGCATAAAAAAATTGACAGAAAATCACTTCAGTATGTATACGGCAAGCTACCAATGGGAGCAAAACCACATCATTCATTCCACGTTCTAAATATTTTCCGGCGTACTGGTCATCTATCAATAAACCACACAGTTGAAACTATGGATAACTGCTGTATAAGTTGCGGTAAAGTGCTAAAAAAAATCTCCGATAAGTTATTAGTAGAATACCAACCGCTAGTAATAAAAGAAGGAAAACTGGTAAAAGGTGAAAAAATGCAAAAAGAAATTATAAACGAAGTGGATGGAGGATCACTGAAAGCAGAAATTGACATTGGGGACCTTGCTACATTTCATTGGAACGCTGTTTGTGAAAAAGTGACTCCCATTCAAGCAAGAAATCTTTCATTTTATACCACACAAGCAATTGATCTAGCTAATCTATCACTATGACAAAGAAGAAGACTGATCCCCGATCAAGTCGGGGACAAACAAAAAAAACTACACCAAAAAAGAAAAAGCCGGTTGTTGCTTTCTTGAGTCTTTCCGGTTGTGAAGGATGTTCCTTTGCTATGCTTGATTTGGGTGGAGATTTTTTCAATGCCCTAGTGCATCACTACAAATTAGGAGAGCATCATTTCCTGGAAGAAATGAAAGGAAAGAAGCATTATGATATTACATTTGTTGACGGAGCGCCACTCACTAAAGAGAATGAAAAAGCGCTAAAAAAAATGCGAGAGCGGACTGATTATATGGTAGCAGTGGGAAGTTGTGCAGCGCTTGGGGTTGTTCCAGGAATTAAAAATTATGTGGATAAAAAGAAGAAAGCAAAGTATGTTTATCCAAAAAATAAAAAAGCGTACAATCCAGACATTCATCCAATTTCTAGATATGTAAAAGTTGATTTAGTAATTCCTGGTTGCCCGATTGATAATAAAGAATTTCTAAAGGTGTTTACGGATGTTGCTCAGGGGATAGAGCCTGAGCTTTCACACCGCCCTGTTTGTTATGAATGTCAAAGTAATGGCAATCCATGTTTACTGCAGCAAGGCGAACCTTGTCTTGGTCCAGTAATTCAGGGTGGGTGTAATGCAGTGTGCCTGAATAGTCGGTACTATTGCCGAGGTTGTCGCGGTATATTGGAGGGAGATACAATGGATGATGCAGTAAAGACACTTAACAAGAAGCTGGAGAAAATGATTGGTAAACGTGCCTTGCGTCACATTTTACAAATATATGGAATTCAAGAAGATTGGCTCAATAGGTTATAAACTAAATAAAAAATCTATGCGTATCCAAATAGAAGAAATAGAAAAAATACTCAAAAACAAACTGCGCAAAATTGGCTTCACAACAAAAGAGGCCAAAGCAATATCTTTCGAATATATTGCCGGAGAATTAAAAGGAAAAGGTTCTCACGGAATCTACGGATTTGTTCGAGCCTACAAAAAACTAAAAAAGACAAAAAGAGGTCATTTCAAAGTTACGAAAGATAAACCGGCATATGCATTTATTAGTGGTAATCGGGATGTTGGTCAAATTGTGGCTTATCATGCGATAGAGTTAGCGGTGAAAAAAGCGAAGAAAACTGGAATCGCTATGGTTGGTGGCGAGAACATTCACTCTTTCTTGAGACCGGGAACTTGGGCAGAAGTTGCCGCTCGCAAGGGGATGATTGGCCTATGCTTTAATTATGGCGGTGGCCCGTTAATGGCTCCAACTGGTGCAAGAGAAGCAATTCTTTCTACAAACCCTATTGGCATTGGCATTCCTTTTAAGGAATATCCGTTTGTAATTGATATGGCAGTTTCTACCAGAGCTTTCTATCATATTCGGATGGCACAATCACTGGGAAAAAAGATTCAGAATGGCTGGGCAATAGATAAAACCGGAAAAACTACAACTGACCCAGATGCGGTTGAAGCCGTATTGCCTTTTGGTGGATACAAAGGATATATTCTTGGACTGGCACTGGAGATATTAACTGGTCCTTTTGTTAGAACGAAGGTTGGTAAAAGCACAAAGAAAGTCCGTGGATTTTTGTTTATTGCTATTGATCCATATGTTTTCACAACAAAGCATGATTTTAATCGCGATATGGCTAAATTGATTAAAGATGTAAAAGGAGCAAAGAGAATTAAGGGTGTAAAAGAAATTCGAATTCCCGGTGAATTAGCATATAAAAATGAAACAAAGAAAATGAAGCTGGGATCCATTAATCTTGATAAAAAAATTATGGAAGAAATACAAAAACTATGAAGAGGCGAATAAAATTTGATCATGTAGCAAAAATCGAAGGCCACGCCAGTCTGATAACGGATTTAGAATCCGGTGAAATTAACCGTGCTCGCTTCAAAACTCTAGAAGGTTCTCGTTTTATAGAAGGAATCTTAGTAGGACGCAATTATCAGGAAGCACCATTAATTACTGCACGTATTTGTGGAGTTTGTCCTGTCGTTCATAATTTGGGAAGCATTTTAGCAATTGAGGATGCATTGAAAGTTAAAGTAAGTGAAAAAACAGTGGTGTTGAGAAAGCTAATGATGTGGGGGCAATTTATACAGAGTCATAGTCTGCATCTGTATTTTCTCACTCTTCCCGACTACTTCAAAATGAAGAACAGCCTTAAACTTCTAAAAGATTTTCCAAAAGAAACGAAGCAGGCATTGGAAATAAGAGCTTTTGGTAATAAACTGATTGAGGTGATAGGTGGACGCTCAATTCATCCCATGAATTCAGCAGTGGGTGGATTTATGAAAACTCCTAATGAGCGTGAGCTAAAAGAACTTCTAAAACAAATTGAGCCACTACTGAAAATTGGCGCAAAGATAACTGGAATATTCAATTCACTAAATTATCCTAAATTTTCACGTAAAACTGAATTTGTATCATTAACTCATGAAAAGGAATATCCTATTTATCAAGGCACGCTGACATCAACTATTGAGAAGGGTATTACAAAAGAAAAGTTTATTAAAGAAGTGGAGGAAGAATACAGCAATTGGCAAAAAATTAAGAAGACCAAATTATACAATAAGATATATATGGTCGGATCATTAGCTCGTCTAAATATAAACAGAAAGCTTCTCAATCCAAAAGCAAAAGCTCTGCTTAAGGAATCAGGAATCGAATTCCCATCATTTAATACTTTCCACAATATATTGGGACAAATGATAGAGATTGTGAATGGTCTGGAGGAAAGCAAAACATTGATTAAGAAATATTTAGAAATGAAAGGATCTAGTGCTGTTAAAAAATATCAGATCAAGGCGGGAACAGGAATTGGTGCGATTGAAGCCCCGCGCGGAACTCTCTTTCATGTATATGAAATTGATAAATTGGGATATTTGAAAAATGTGAATATTATTACTCCAACTGCGCAGTTTGTAAACAATTTAGAAGAAGATATAAAAGCTTTTTTGCCAAATATTAATGATGTTTCCTCTGAAGAATCAAAAAGAAAAATTAAAATGCTTGTTCGTGCTTATGATCCATGCATGACCTGCGCTACTCATTAGCTCGTGGCATGTAGCTTGTAGCATAAAATCGTTGCAGTAATTTTAATCTATAATTTCCCTTATCGATAAAACTAACGTAAAAAAATGTTTCGTTTTGAAGATTTAAAAATATGGCAATTAGCAATAAGGTATGCTGATAAAGTATATGATTTTGCTAACACATTATCAAAAGAAGAGTTGTTTGGATTATCGTCTCAACTCAAAAGGGCATCAGTTTCAATCGCAACAAATATAGCAGAAGGATCAGGAGGAACCACAAACAAAGATTTTTGTAATTTTCTAAATATTGCTATTAAGTCTGCATTAGAAACAGTTTCATTGTTGTTCTTTTGTAAAGAGCGGAAATTTATTTCTGACGAATTGTTGAAAGAGATTTATCAAGATGCTGAATTATTAGTTATAAAGATAAACGCTTTTAAAAAAACAATTAATTAACCACGTGCTATAAGCAACGTGCAACAAGCAAACATATGCATGATTTGATGACCGCAAAAGATATTTGCGATGCCGTACAAAAAAAAGCAAAGGAAAATAATCTTAATATAGTTACCGAGGTTGTTATTGATTTAGGAGAAATGGAGGATCATGGTGAAATTGTTTCCGAAGAAAATCTGCGTTTTCATTTGGATTATCTGCTAAAAGGAACGCTTGCAGAAAAGTCCAAACTAGTTTTCAAAAAAGTAAAAACTGATACAATAGTCCTCCGTGAAATAGAAGGAGAATAAAATGACAGAAGAGTCTAAAAATAAAACACCTCTTTTTTTATTCGATTTTGATGGAGTGATTGTGGATTCACTGGATGAGGCTACAACTACTTTTAATGCTTTTTTTAATTCTCTTGGTTTGGCTAATGTAACCAAAAAACAATCCAGGGACCTTTATACCAATAATGTATATGATTCTCTGTTGGATCATGGAGTGAAGGAAGACCAGTTTCACTTGTTGCTAGAAATGATCGAAAAGAGAAATAAATATGGGAATAAAAAAGTAAAACTGTATGCAAATGTTGGGAGATTGTTGGAAGTTTTGAAAGACTACAATCTATATGTTATTACCTCAAGTTCTACAAAAGCAGTAAAGACATTTCTAAGAAAAAAAGATCTACTAATCTACTTTAAGGACGTTCTAGGAGCTGATAAGGGGATTTCAAAGGTAGATAAGATTCAAGCTATCTTAAAAAAAGAAAAGGCAGATAGTCAACAAACATATTTTGTAACCGATACCACAGGTGATCTGATTGAAGCGAAAACAGCTGGCGTAAAAACAATCGCTGTTGGGTGGGGATATCATAATACTGAAAGATTGAAGAAAGAAAACCCGGACATTATATTTGAATCAATAGACGAATTTATCAAAGCTATTCCAGGACTATGAGTAAATTTAGAGTATTAAAAAAAGGCACGAAGACACTGGCAAGATGCGGTGTTTTACAAACAGCCCACGGACCTGTAAAAACGCCTTTTTTCATGCCAATTGCCACCAAGGCTTCAGTAAAAGCAATAAGCAGTGAGGATATCGTTGAACTCAAATCAGAAATTATCCTGAGTAATACTTATCATCTTTATTTGAGGCCGGGCATGTCGGTTATCAAAAAGGCTGGCGGTTTGCACAAGTTTATGAACTGGAAGAGAGCTATTCTTACTGATTCTGGTGGCTATCAAGTGTTCTCTCTTGGAGCAAAAAATGATTCTGGAAAAAGCATGGTTAAGGTCTCAAATAAGGGGGTAGAATTTCGATCTACGTATGATGGATCTAAACACACGCTAACTCCGGAGAAAGTGATTAGGATACAGGAGGCTTTAGGTTCTGATATTATGATGGTTCTGGATGAATGTCCGGCCTATCCGGCGACTAAGGTTGATGCAAAACAATCGATGGAGCTGACTACTCTTTGGGCCAAGCGCTGCAAGAAGACACATTCAAAGAAGAAACAATTACTGTTTGGAATCATTCAAGGTTCGTCATACAAAGAATTGCGTATTCAACATGCACATGATTTAAAAAAATTTGGCTTTGATGGGTATGCGATTGGAGGATTGGCAGTAGGTGAACCAACGGAAAAAATGTATCAAGCACTTGACTGGGTGGTTCCGGAATTACCTGCTGACAAACCACGCTATCTAATGGGAGTTGGTAAACCGGAGCAGATCTATGAAGCGGTGAAAAGGGGGGTGGATATGTTTGACTGTGTGATACCAACGCGTAACGCCCGGCACGGACTTCTGTACATCTGGCGTAATAAAGATTTGAAGGGGAAATTTTATCAGGAGATAAGAATCAAACAGTCTAAGTATCGTTTGGATATAAAACCGGTTGATCAGCAATGTAATTGTGTAACATGTAAAAATTATTCCAGAAGTTACATAAGACATCTTTTTTCTGTCGAAGAACCATTGGCCTATAGATTAGCAACAATCCATAATGTGCATTTCTATCTTGAGTTGATGCAAACAATTGCTAAAGGAATATAGAGATGTTTTTTTTCATAAGATATGCTACAATTATAGTAATAATTATTTTATAGTAAACAAATGAATAAAAAGCTAGTCTCCATTATAGTTATCGTAATTATGGTTGTAATTGTGGCAGTAGTGTTATTCATGAATTCTGGCGAGGAATCAAATAAAAATAATGCGGTTGTATCAAATCTGAATACTAATGCAAATGCAGTAATCGATGAAAATGTTAATTCTGATTTAAATGAAAATACCAATTCATCTGGTACGGCCATTACCAATGAAGAGGTAATAGCGACAGGAATGGTTTTTTTGAAAGGATACAATACGCCGAGTGAATCATACGGAGTGCTAACTTCTGCAGGACACGAAATAGGTCTAGGTAAATATGATTCTATGAAAGAACAGTTCAGAGCATATATTGGCGAAGAAATAAAAGTGACTTTTGGAAATGTGTGTAGAACAACTAATGATAATTGCTGTAGAACCTTGTTTCCATATTGTGGTACAGTTAATTCATGGGAGCCAGTAGAAGGCTCGGGTGGCACCAATACGACAGAATAGCAGGCAAACTAGTAATAAATAAAAGCTGGGCAAAACACCTAGTTTTTTGATGGGTGAATTTTATTGACTTTTCGCAAAAATTGTGCTAAAGTAGCAGTGAAAATTAAAGGAATATTAGGGCAATAACCAGCGTGCTTTATGTCCAGTTTTTGGGCTAAAAATAAAAAGAAATCAAAAAAATCAAAAAATAACCTTTTTCTATTTGCCAAGAAAAGGAAAAAGAAACCATTAATGAGTAAATCTTTAGGTGTGCTAAAACCTCGAAAAAAGCACACCCTTTTTATTCCTCGAAAAATTAAAAAAACTGTTCAGAGAAAGAAGAGGTTTTACCAGAAAAAAGCGTTCCAGCTTAGTACTATTATTTTGATTGCAGTTATCGTTGGCGGATATTGGATCTATGACATCATTACTATTAATGCAGTATCGGATACGTATACGGTAGACACGCAGTCGCAGTGGGAGGCTGGCGAGTACTACCCGGGAACGATTGACACAACTACAACGGCTGACGCAATTCAAATTTCAAGTGGAGCAGGCGGTACATGGAGTGCAGATACACCGGGGTTCATTACGGACGAACACGGGTATGGAGTAGAGTCATACCGAGGCACTAGCTACGGTGGCGACCTTGCGACAGACGGGACGTACGTCTATATCATCCAGGGCAACTACACTCCGTACCTCATCCGATACAACCCCGAATTGAACACGTTCACGTTCCTGGAGAACGCACCGACGTCATTCCTCAATGGCGGATCGATCGAGTACTACAACGGGGCACTCTATGCGATCAATGGTGGCCTACAGAACGAGAATGGTACTGCGACAAAACACTTATACAAATACGACATCGCCACGGATACCTGGTCACAGCTTACGGATGCGCCAGATGCATGGGGGATGGGTTCGGATATTGTTTCTGATGGTACGGGAACACTTTATGCTGCACGCGGGCGTTCCACCTCGACGTTCTGGAAGTACGACATCTCGAGCGACGAGTGGGACGAGACGATGGCGGGTCTCCCCGACAACCAGATCTACACGACGAACGGCCACGCGCTCGTGTACGTGGATGAGGCGTTCGGCTCCGACCCGGAGTACTGCACGCTCGGGTGCATCTACGCGACCCGCGGGAACCGGAACCTGCAGTTCTACATGTTCGACATCGGGGAGAGCCAGTGGTACGACTCGACGAGCATCCTGTCGTCGTACGGACCGCACTACGGTGGCGCCATGGCGTTCGATTCGACGACTGGGGACATCTACCTGCAGCGCGGGAACAACACGGATGACTTTCTAAAGTTTGATGTGAGCGCCCAGACATGGGACAGTGATATCACCGACACTCCTGACGCGCCAGCAACAATCTACGGTGGTGGTTCGTTACTCAAGTTCGATACCTACCTCTACTCACTCCGTGGAAATAACCGACCTGAGTTCTGGCGGTACGACATCACGAACGGCCACTGGGACTCCATCTCCACTCCGAGCAACATGGGTGGGAGCTACGAGGGGAACCTCATGGCGTACGTCACGGATGCGGAGGACGGATGTGACGACACGGACGGGTGCCTGTACCTCTCCACGGGGAACAACACGACCGAATTCTGGCGGTACGATATCAATGCGCATACCTGGACGTCGCTCGCTGTTGTCCTGGGAGCTCTCCGCGAGGGATCGTCCATCTGCTACGACGGGAGTGGTACGATCTACGCGAACCGCGCGAACAACACACTGAATTTTTATAGTTACGACATCTCTGCGGGCACCTGGGGTACGCTTACGAGTATGCCTGCAACTCACTCTACAGGAACTGCCGGGTCGCTTAACGGGCGGTATGGTAGCGGTATTACGTGTATGGGTACAACGGTATATGCGCAGAAAGGTAACAATAACAACCACATGTTCAGTTACAACGGTACTTGGTCCGAAGAGACGGAAGCACCATATACCATCTATGGAGGTGGAGCAATAACAAACGACGGGACGTACACATATTCGCTCATGGGATACTACCGCGCGGAGTTCCATCGGTACGAGCCTGGTGTCGGATGGACAGAGATGGCAGCTCTTCCAACAAATACATACTATTCTGCAAATTTAGTGTATGACGGGACAAACTATATTTATGCTGTCTCTGGTGATTATCAAGATCATTTTTGGCGGTATAGTATATCCGGAGATGCGTGGGAGCGCTCGATAGATTTTCCTGAACGAACAATCGGGTATGGAGCGAGTATGGCGTATGATACTGCTAATGATATTCTGTTTGCAGGACGCGGTTGGAACACGACAACGATCTACAAAGCTGACATGTCAACAAATGCATACGCAGATACCGCGACATGGATCTCCGATACGCTTGACCTAAATTGGGTAGAGTCGTTCACGACTTTTGCGGCTACTGAGTCCACACCAGGAACTAGTTCTATTACTTACTCATCACGAACATCTACAGACCAGGTAAACTGGTCTTCGTGGGCAACGATTACAGCTGGAAGTATTACGTCGCCAGCTCGGCGATACGTTCAGATAAAAGCTGTTCTAACATCTGACGGAACAAATACACCGAGTGTTTCTGATTTTACTATTACTTATGAAAAAGACAGTGACAACCCAACAAACCCGACAGCTACTGGCTATTCCAACAGCGGTCTGGGCACAGGCATCACTACTGGCAACTCGTACTACTATCCGAATCCCTATTTTTCTTTATCTGGTGCTACGGATTCGAGCTCGGGTATCGCCGGATACTATGTTCAGTGGACAACAAACGCATCCGCAGATCCATCCTCAAGTGAGGACTACTATCAGACCGGTACGACTTTTGAGGTGAATACTGATATGACGGCGAGCTCTACGTACTACCTACGGATTGTAACGAAAGATAATGCTGGGAACACGTCAGCGGCTACTTCTGCTTTTACATACACATACGGCGGAATATCTCCTGCTGCAACGCAAACGTGGACTGCCCAGGCCGACTTTGAGGCGACTGGCACAACCGCGACAAACGTGAATGCCGCTGCCGGCTCCGGTACGAACATGACACTCTCTTCAGTTTCGGGCGGACTATGGATGGACTTGCCATCAACTTATGGCTCAGCAGCTTTAGCTACAGCGTATAATGATTCCTCAATAGCTTTTGATAGCAGTGATAGCATTTTTGTGCTGCGTGCTCAGAATACAAAAACTTTTTTCAAATATACGATTTCAACAAAAACTTGGACATCACTAGCTGACATCACTAGCACGGCGAGCCCATATGAAGGGACTGCTATTACCTATGTACCAAATGGATCGCAATGTGCTGATGCAGGCGGGTGCGTATTTACCTTGGTTGGTAATAATGTCAAAGAGTTTATGCGTTATAATGTTAACGCTAATACTTGGACAGCTTTGGCTGATATTACCAGCACGCAGGTCGTGTACTATGGCGGATCATTAGTCTGGGCGGGTGGCGATTATATGTTTGCTTATCCTGGTTATAACACTGATGAGTTCTATCGATATAGTATTTCCGGTAATACTTGGACGGCTCGTTCTTCGCCTGACCAGGTATTCTATTATGGATCCTCTATGACATACGTACCGAATGGCGATTACTGCTCTGATGCTTCCGGATGTCTTTTTGCCATGCGTGGTGCCAACACAAATCAGTTTATTCGATATGACATTAGCGGAAACGTTTGGACCAATCTCACTCCAACGCCTTTCTATATCGGATACGGCGGTTCGATTATCTACGATAACGGGTATCTTTACGCAAAAGCTGGTAACTATCGCGACGACTTCTTCCGGTACGATATCGCTAACGATATGTGGGACTATCTCGCCGATATGCCAGAAGCATTTATTTACGGATCGAGTACTGGGATGGTTTACGACACTAATACTGATATTATTTACACCCTCCGCG
>JAHJEX010000089.1 GCA_018825385.1 Patescibacteria group bacterium | reverse complement strand
TTTGAACGAATTACTGCATAAATTGTTTTCAATAATGAAAATCAGAATATTATAGAAATTGGAGCGAGGGCAAACAGTGAAAATGGTTATCTGGACAGAACGCTTCAAAATAAGATTATAGATGAGCTTGACTGGAAAAGTATTGATGAAAATGGTGTGACCCTTTTTCAGAAGGAGGTTAAATATGACACCATAGGCAGTTTTATAAACGATTATGTTGATAATGTGTTAGTCACTGATGAAGTTGGTCAATACTTTTATCGCTTACCCGAGAACAGAATTATCGCTGATTACGAAAAATCTAACCGTGAAACTGTAATTGATCATTCTATCAGAGGTAGTCAGATAATATATACGTACATAAAAGATGAAGAATTAAACTTTTCTTTTTATAAAACGGATTTAAATAGATATATTGGTTCTGATTCCGTTGCTGTTGATATATTTCAGCATAAAAATGGAAATAGTATATTTTCTGGAACTTTGGATGACGATGGAGTGGAAGAGATTGGTGATCTATCTGAGGGTACACAAGAATTATCTGTGCAGATTCCAAATTTAGAGGAAGGTGTGTATCGGATAGAGATAAAAGGGAACAATGATTTTGTTATTAATAAAATAAGCTCTCATCAAAAACTGATTGTTTTTTCAAAAACAATATTTTTAGCTGATAACGAGGAGTACATAAATAATTTTGTTCCTGGAAGTAAATCAACAACGTTGTTTACGAATAGCTCTATTATCAATTTCAAAACCCCGCATCCAGCAGGGTTACAAAATATCAGAATAGGGGATAGCGAACTAAATCTTGAAACAGTAAATGCTGTTTATGGTGCGCAATTGGAAGGATTTACTGAAATTTTGATTCCACATAATGATGTTTTAATTGAATCAAACGGGTTATTTGCATTTTCAAAAGACCAGTATTTCAATCCTTTCCCATTAAATGTTTCCACATTGAATGCTAATTCTAGCACCGATTCAATAGACTACATTATTACACAATATACACCGCCCTCAGAAGAAGATGGTTGGATTACTAAATCACAGACATTTGAGGTTAGTGATTTGTATCGAGATAAAAGTGGAAATTTGAGATTCAGACTTAGTGCGCCGGGTCTGGGAGAAGACGAAGATACAATTCAAGTCAAAGAAATCAGAGTTGGGTTTGAAAAACCCCCATTAACTCTTAGCAATTTTTCGGAAAGAGTGAAGAATTTTATTGCTAAAACGATTAAAAAAATCCGTAATGAAAAATAGCAAATATATCAATTTAAGGTGGTTTCTCATGAAATCAAGCATATTTGTCTTTCTTCATGCCATTGGTTCCTATATTATTCTGCTAGTTTCCAATTCAATAGTGGAAGGATTTATAGGAGAGTTTTTTAATATAAAAATACCGCTGGTTGTGGCGCTCATCAGTGGATTTATATTTGTAATGTCTTATTTGAGTGATGATGAGACAAAAGATAATTCCATAAAAGTAAATGCTGAATAAAAAGAAATACAACAGAATTATTAAGATCTCTAGGATAGTATTGATATCGATTCCGGTCATTATTCTTTTATTTACCTTTAACAAGCGGTTCGTTCCATTTGGAGAATTAAGCGAGACATACAAATTTAAGAAGCAAGGCGCAGTAATATCCGGATTGTTCCCAGCGGACGGAGTGGGAGAGATTACAAAGGATGAGGACACAGGGGAGCGTTACCTAGAAATTAAGGGGAATCCAATCTATTTTTATGTAAATTTGCCTTTTAGTGCAAAATATATTGATCTGGATATTTCATTTAAAGAAAGTGATGCGCCAATTATCCAATTTGGTGTACCCTACAAATATGACGGTAAATCCCAATACATAACTGATACAATTGGAAATAGTTTTATTGAAAATCTTGGCGCAAATGTACTTATTGGCAAGGAGGATGACATAGTATTGCTTAGAAATTTACAAAGTACAACTCAATACGAAGGTACCATGAATAATGAAAAGAAAGACAAATTAGCTGATTACTTGAGTAAAATACCGGCTAATGATACCGTTGCTTTCTATCAAGTTGACCCAATTAATTTTTTTAGGATAAATAATTACAGTTCAGGTATCGCCAAAAATTCCATAGATACAATTCTTAGAGGTTCACACGAGCTAGTTACTTATATTGAAAACGAAACTCTTGACTTTTCATTTTATTTTAAACAAAGAAATTTATCAAAGCAGATTGATGATGTTATGGTGAAGCTTTTTCGAGGCAATGAATTAATTGAAGAGTGGGAAAATTCAGAATCGGTGAATGTTGACCATGAAGATTTTGATAAAATGATTCACATTATGCATAATGATCTAGAAACAGGAATATATACACTTGAAGTAGATACCGGAAGCAATACGAATATTGTAAAAATTTCAACAACGCAGAAATATATGGCATTTAAAGACCATCTTCTTTTGGATAATAAAGAAATGTCTTCACAATACTATATGAGTAATAATATGGTTTTTAAAACATCTCATTCGTCAGGATTACAAACGGTTAATGTGGATGGAGAAAGTATCGAGATAGAAAAACTTAATAAATATTTCGGCTACACAATTGACAGTGAAATTGCAAAGGTAGTGATTCCAAAGAGTGACATACTAATCGAATACGACGGAATAGCTAGTACGGAATTGGAAAATATTAATAATCTAGTGCATAGGTTTAACATAGTTGACCTGGAGGATTCAGCTTGTAGTGGTGATCTCGATTTCGATTATGCTCTCTCGAGCTTTTATGATCCCCAAATAAACGCTAGTGACACTAATGGTTATACTAAAACATTCAATGTCAGTGATCTTTTTGTTGATGAAAATGGCATTAAGTTTAAATTGAATATTCCATGTATTGAAAACTACAAGAATGTAAAGTTAAATGAGATTAAGGTAACACTGAGAAAATAGTATGTTTATTCATAGTACAAACAAAGAACTTACGCGGTTATTAAGAGATATTGATAAGCAGATATTCGAGGTTTTACTTGTGAGTTATTTGTTATTTTACTTACTTGATCAAATTCTTAATAATATTATTTCTGACTATTTCAATTTGAACATCATTCTGATTATTGTTATTATAAGTGGAGCAGTAATGAGTTTTCCGGCATTTTCTTCGGAGAAAGAAGAAAATAAACAGAAGCAGGTGGGATTAAAAGACTATTTATTTATTATTGGATTAGGAATTGTTGCAGCTGGCGTTATTTATTATAAAATAGATTTGGTTTTCTGGCTGCGTTTGGCTATTTCAATCATCAGTGGCATGATCATTATTTTACTATCCATCTTGCTACTTTACGAAAATAACGAAAAAAACCCATGAAAGGAATAATTTTAGCGGGAGGACAAGCAACGCGTTTAAGACCACTAACATTGGTAACCAATAAGCATTTGCTACCGGTTTATGATAAGCCAATGATTTACTATCCACTATTGACTTTAGCAAATGCCGGGATAAAAGATATTATGGTTATCTCAGGCAAAGGACATGCCGGCCACTTTTTAGAGCTATTGCGGTCCGGAGATGAAT
>JAHJEX010000078.1 GCA_018825385.1 Patescibacteria group bacterium | reverse complement strand
TGTCAACACATCCTTTAGTTTAACCTTACCATCATCAACCATTCTAACCCACCTTATTCTCTCTTCTAATATGTTCTTTGGCATATTTATACACATTACTTAATATTAGTAGAAAGTGCCAAATGTGTTTAGACATTACCAGAGAGAATCCCGTCCCGAACTTCATTCGGATACCGATCGAGGATTGCGAAGGCTTCTTCGTCGGTTTCTGCGGCTTGGAGTTCCGCGACAGCCTCCTCATACGTTCCCGTATTGGGGGTAAAGAGCGGGAGTGAGCTGTGTGTGGTAGCCTCTTCGTGCTCGCACCCGCCGAGTGTTCCGACTACTCCCAACAGCAGCAAAGCTGCATAGAGAAGCCACAGTGTTCTTCGCATTGTCTTGCTCCTTGGTTTTCGAGAATGGTTCTGCTTGTGATTCAAGCAGATAAAGCAGTTATTTGTGGCTGTTCTACCTCCTTTGGTAATGCACCGGTTTGCCCAGCGCAAACTAAAAAGAGCGTTCAGGGTCTGAAAACAGACCATTGAGAACGCCCAATCCTTTTTTATCGTACTTCAATTATAAAGCTAAATCCGCTGTCATGTCAAATCCGGTTCAAAGCATTTAAATGAGGGTGACAACCAGTAAAAAATCTGCTATAATAGGATAATAAAACGCACTATTATCCACATTTTTAGTATTTGAATTTTAAGTCTTTTTATATGCCTAAAAAAACAATTGAGGATATTGATGTTCAGGGAAAAAAAGTGCTACTACGGGTAGCATATGACATTTCCTTAAAAGAGGTGGACGGAAAATGGGTAGTGCCGGATGATTCGCGGATAAAAGCAACATTACCTACAATTGAGTACTTATTAGAAAGGGACTGCAGTTTAGTCCTTCTTTCGTGGCTAAAGCGACCGGGTGGCGAAGTGGTGGAGAAATATCGAATGGATCCGGTAGCGGAAAGACTTTCTGAATTGATTAAACATCCGGTTAAAAAACTGGATAGCTGTGTCGGCGAAGAGGTAGAAAAAGAGGTTGAAAACATGAAGCCGGGAGAAATTATTATGCTGGAAAACGTTCGTTTCTATCCGGAAGAACAAAAAGAAGATGAAGAATTTTCTAAAAAACTGGCTAGTCTTGGAGATTTGATAGTCTTTGATGCGTTTGCTCAATCACACCGCATACATTCTTCCACGACCGGCATTTTAAAGCAGAAAGAAGCAGTAGCCGGTTTTTTAATGGAAAAGGAATTGGAAATTCTCTCAAAAATGCTTGAAAGTCCGGACCGACCGTTTACAGTTATATTGGGCGGTGCGAAAATATCAGACAAGCTGGAAACAACCTATAATTTACTGGGTGTTGCTGATTCTATTTTAATTGGCGGAGCAATGGCAAACGCATTTTTAAAAGCACAAGGTGCGGAAATTCAGAATTCATTTGTAGAGGATACTGCAATTGATGCCTCGAAATCTGCGGTAGAATCAGCACAAGAGCTCCTAGAAAAAACTGCTGACAAAACTTCATTTCAGGGTGCTGAATTTATTCAGCTGCCATTAGACTTAATCGCTGCAAATTCCATAGAAGAACCAACTGAGAGTAAAGTCGTGAATGTCAATAAATCAGAAACATTACCTGAGAAATGGGCTTATCTTGACATCGGTCCACAAACGGTGGAAACATACAAAAAAATCATTGCCGAATCAAAAACAATTTTCTGGAACGGACCAATGGGCTTATTTGAAGAGGAGGAATTTGCTAAAGGCACTAAAGAGATAGCAGATGCAATTGTTAATAGTAACGCTGCTTCGATTGTCGGTGGCGGTGACACGGAAAAAATTGTGAAGATGTTTGGTCTTGATGGCAAGTTTACTCATGTTTCTACTGGTGGTGGTGCCAGTCTTGAATTTTTGGCTGGAAAAAAACTTCCTGCGGTGGAACTTCTACCGGACAAATAGTATTTGAATAATTATTACAAATTTTATGACACAATCAGCAAAAATTAAAGAAATCCATGCCAGAGAAATTCTGGACTCGCGCGGTAACCCCACAATTGAAGTCAAAGTAGTAACTTCAGATGGAAATATCGGCGTTGCTGATGTTCCTTCCGGTGCTTCAACAGGAACTTATGAAGCATTAGAACTTCGAGACAATAATCCGGATCGTTATGTGGGAAAGGGCGTCTTGAAAGCTGTGGAAAATGTAAATGACAAGCTAGCCCCAGCATTAAAGGACTTTGCTCTTGGTAAACAGGGGAATCTGGACAAAAAGATGATAGAAATTGATGCCACTGAAAACAAGGCAAAGCTAGGTGCTAATGCGATTTTGGGAGTTTCCCTAGCCTATGCTAGAGCTTCAGCCTCTTCAGCCGGCATTCCTCTGTATGAGTATCTTCGTACGCTTACAAAGATAAAGGGAGAATACACCCTCCCGCTACCAATGATGAATATTATTAATGGTGGAGAGCATGCTGATAATGATTTGAGCGTACAGGAATTCATGATTGTTCCTAATGCAGAAACGTTTAGAGAACGTGTGCGCATGGGAGCGGAAATTTTTCATTCATTGAAAGTTGTACTAAAGAACAGAAGTCTCTCTGTAATGGTAGGAGACGAAGGAGGATTTGCTCCAAAAGTAAAGGCGCATACCGAGGCTATGGATTTAATAATGATGGCAGTCAGTAAAACTAATTATGAAACTGAAAAAAATGTTTCATTTGCCTTAGATTCAGCAGCGTCTGAATTTTATAACTCATCTGCAAACAAATACCTGCTTCAACCAGAACAGCAAAGCATGACTGCGGAAGAAATGATTAACATGTATGCCGACTGGCAGGCAAATTATCCGATCATTTCTATTGAGGATGGATTAGCAGAAGATGATTGGGACGGCTGGCAGCTTATGACTAAAAAACTGAAGGATAAAATGATGCTGGTGGGAGATGATCTATATGTTACTAATCTCTCTCGCTTTCAAAAGGGTATAGATAAAGGTATTGCTAATTCAATTCTAATTAAGCTCAATCAGATTGGCACCTTAACTGAAACGCTGGACTGTATTAATCTTGCAAAAGAAAATGGATATAAAACCGTAATTTCTCATCGCTCCGGCGAAACTGGTGATACATTTATCGCTGATTTGAGTGTTGCGGTAAATTCAGAATATATTAAAACAGGGTCACTTTCTCGTGGAGAAAGAATAGTAAAATACAATCGGTTAATGGAAATTGAAAACGAAATAAATAATTAATAACTGCAAATAGTAATCGTTAATTAGCAACATTATATAAATCACCAGTTGCGACTTACGGATTGCTTACTTCAACTAAAAATGCCTAAAATCAAAGAAATTATAAAATCCCCGACAGTATTAATTGTCCTGGACGGTTGGGGGATTGCTCCTCCTTCAAAGAGTAATGCGATTGATTTAGCAAAGACGCCGGTAATGAATCGTCTGTGGAGACAGTATCCACATACACAACTAAAGTCTTTTGGCAGACACGTTGGTCTCCCTGCTAAACAAAACGGCAATTCTGAAGCAGGGCACATGAATATTGGTGCGGGGAGAATAGTAGATCAGGATTCAGTTATTATTACTAAAAGTATTCAAGACGGAACGTTTTACCGAAACCCTGGATTTTTAGAGGCGGTACAACATATCAATAAATACAAAAGCAATTTGCATTTGATGGGGATTATTTCGGGTGATCAATGCCCGCATATGAGTCCTAGTCATCTAATAGCTTTGCTTGAATTTGCACGTAGAAAAAAGGTTAAAAATGTATATTTACACTTTTTTACTGACGGAAGAGATTCTAATCGGTATTATGCAATTCGTTTAGTAAAGAAGATTGAGAAGAAATTGAATAGTAATGAAAAGATTTCTACAATAATAGGCCGGTACTATTTAGATCGAACAAAAAACTGGAATATAACTCAGAGGGCCTATAATGCTTTAGTATTAGGAGAAGGTTTGAAAGTAGAAAATCCGCAAAAGGCTATTTTGCAGGCATATAATCGTGGAGAAACAGATGAATTTGTTACTCCAAGTGTTTTAAAGGGCGGTAAACAAATATCTGATGGAGACTCGGTGATTTTTTATAATCTCCGATCTGATAGAGCTCGCCAGTTAACCAAGCCATTCATTCAATCGAAATTCAATTCAAAAAATCCAAAAGGATTCACGCGTAGGAAAATAGTAAAGAATCTGATCTTTGTTGCAATGACAGATTTTGGTCCGGACCTCGAAGGAGTATTAACCGCATATCCTTCAATTGACATCAAAGATACCTTACCAATGGCCCTAAGGAATGTTCGCCAGCTTTATATTGCAGAGGGGCAGAAATATGCCCACATGACGTACTTCTTTAATGGAGGGTATTCTGATCCAGTGGGCGGTGAAGACAGAATTACAATACCCTCAATTTCTGTGAAGCATTTTGAAGAGAAGCCTGAAATGAATGCAGGAAAAATAACCAGCGTGGTATTACAAAAATTAAGAGCAAAGAAATATGACTTCATTGCTTTGAATTATGCTAATCCGGACATGGTGGGCCATACTGGGAATATAGGCGCGGCGATTAAGGGAATAGAATTTACTGATAAATGCATCGGTAGAATTATTCGCGAGGTTCACAAGCGAAAAGGTACTGTTATAATTACAGCAGATCATGGGAATGCAGAGGATATGGTGAATTTGAAAACCGGAGAAGTAGGTACGCAGCATTCTTCTAATCCAGTGCCATTTATCATTGTCAGTTCTGATAAACGGATTCTGAAGAAAAAGAATTTGCCTGAGGGTGTTTTGGGAAATGTTGCACCGACTATTTTAGATATTATGAAACTAGATAAACCAGGAAAAATGAAACTAAAAAGCTTGCTGCAATGAACACTGACTTTGTTACTCTAATTATTATTGATGGTTTTGGTATCGCACCTCCCCGCAGAGGAAATGCAATTAGCATAGCGGTAACTCCAACTTTAGATGAATTGGTTACGACATTTCCGTCTATGGCTCTAAAATCTTCCGGAGAATTAGTTGGCCTGCCATGGGGTGAGATGGGCAATTCTGAAGTTGGACACTTAAGCATTGGTACAGGAAGAATCGTTTATCAATCGCTTCCTAGAATAACCAAAGAAATTGCTGAAGGTAGTTTTTTCAAAAATACAGCATTTCTTAATGCAGCAAAGCATGTAAAAAACAATAATTCAGCCTTGCATATCATGGGGCTGGTGTCAGATGGCGGTGTCCACAGTTCAGAAGAGCATCTTTATGCTTTATTGGAGTTTTGTAAAGACAACGGACTTGACAAAGTATATATTCACGCCTTTTTGGATGGCCGTGATACCGCTAAAAATACTGCGGAAGAATTTATCTTGCAATTACAGCGAAGAATCAATGATTTGGGAGTAGGCAAAATTGCCTCACTTGCTGGACGATACTATGGAATGGATAGGGATAATCGCTGGGATAGAATAGAAAAATCCTACAATGCTATTGTGGAAGGTGTTTCAGAACAAACTGCTGAAGATCCCATCAAAATGATTCAAAAATCATATGAGAATAATGTTTTCGATGAAGAATTTATTCCCACAGTTATTACGGAAAACGGTAAACCGGTAGCAACAGTCCAAGATAACGATGCTGTTATTTTCTTCAATTTCCGGCCGGATCGTACCAGGCAAATCACCAAAGCGTTTATTCTGCCAGGTTTCGAAAAATTTCAGCGTAAACGTAGCTTGCAAAATCTTTTTTTTGTTTCTATGACTGAATTTGAAAAAGATTTGCCGGTAAGTGAAATTGCGTTTCCTCCAATTGAAATTGACACTCCACTTTCCAAAGTTATCGCTGATAATAATTTTAAGCAGCTTCATATTGCAGAAACAGAAAAGTATCCACATGTAACATTCTTTTTCAATGGCGGTAAGGAGGCGGCCTTTGAAGGAGAAGATCGTGTACTAATTCCTTCACCGCATGTTTCGAGCTATGATCAAAAACCCGCGATGTCCACTCGGGAAATTAAAGAAAGAGTAGTTCAAGAGATTCTAAAAAAGAAATACAAATTAATAGTAATCAATCTAGCAAATGTTGATATGGTAGGCCATACTGGAAATTTAAAGGCGGCCGTGAAAGCAGTAGAGGTGGTTGATGAAGCTGTGAAGGAGATTGTCGAAGCTACGTTAGATATGGAGGGTGCAGCAATTATTACGGCAGATCATGGTAATGCAGAAGAAATGATGAATGCGCAAACAGGAGATATCGTTAAGGAGCATTCTTCGAATCCGGTGCCGTTTGTTCTAATCGGCAAACAGTGGGAGGGACAAAGCACTCTGCCTACTCGTGATTTATCCAGCTTGCAATCCGTTGGTATGCTTGCAGACGTTGCGCCAACAATTCTGCAGATTTTAGGTCTTGATAGGCCAGCAGAGATGACCGGAAGATCTCTAATTTAGGTTGCTTTGTTTTGGTTGAGTAATTTTGATACAATATAGACAGTTACAAACAATAACCAATTATCGTATGAAAAAAAAGATTTACGACGTTATTTCACTCGGCGGAGCTACGCGTGATATTATTTTTTATACTGATGCTGGACAGATAATTAAAACTCCGGAGGATCTTACCCGCCAAAAATTACTTGGCTTTGAATATGGAGCCAAAATAATAAGTGAGAAGGTATTTTTTGGCCTTGGTGGAGGTGGATGTAACACCTCTGTTTCTTTTGCTAGGATGGGTTTGCACAATGCATGTTGGATTACAGTAGGAAACGACCGAGAAGGAGATTCCACTGTAAATGATTTAAAAAAAGAAGGAGTTGATACAAAATATGTGCAGCGTGATGTTAGACTCTCTACTGGATTTTCGTTTATCACAATTTCTGAAAAAGCTAAAGATCATGTGGCGTTTCTGTATCGTGGTGCCAATAATGTTTCTGTTTTTCCAGAAAATGCCGCCAATCTGATCAAAACAAAATGGTTGTATGTCTCTTCGCTTACTGGCGAGACATGGAAAAGAAATGCCCGGTCAATTGTAAAATTTATCAAAGAAAGTAATACTAAACTTGGTTGGAATCCCGGTGAAACACAGCTAAGAGCCGGAAAGAAAAGACTTTCACCAGTTCTTAAGGTTACCAATGTACTTTTTATTAACAAAGACGAAGCAATAGAGTTGGTGCTTTCTGCTGGGTTGAAACCAAAAAAAATCAATAATGCCAGAATCTTAATAAAAATTATTCGTGAATGGGGCCCAAAAATTGTTGTAATCACTGATGGAAAGAAAGGCGCTTATGTTTATGATGGAGAAAAAATCCACTTTTCTAAAGTAATAGACAAGCCGGTAGTCGATACTACAGGAGCAGGTGATTGTTTCGGATCTTCATTTGTAGCTGGAATGATTCGATTCAAAGGGGATACAAAAAAGGCGGTGTACTTATGTATGCTAAATACTGCATCATTAGTACAGAAGACGGGCGCTCAAGGCGGATTAGCCTATTGGAAAGATATTAAACATAAATTTAATAAATAAATATTATTGTTTGAGCTTGTCGAGGATTTTTGAAGAATAAATTTGTTTACAACTTTCGACGTTGCTCGGGAAATATAATTGTAAAAAGGAGAATATTATGAAACAAGAAGAAAAAAAGTCTTCAGAAGAACAAAGCGAACTCACCGAGGTACTAACTGAAGAAAGCAAGCTTTATCAGCCTTCTAAGGAATTTGTGCAAAAAGCAAATATTAAAAGCTGGGAACATGAGTTAGCGAAGGCGGATAAAGATTACGAGGGTTATTGGGGCGAAGTGGCGAAGGAACTGGAATGGTCCAAATCATGGGATACAGTACACCAAGAAAAGAAGAAAAATTTTCATAACTGGTTTGTCGGATCAAGATGCAATATTTTTGTTAATGCTCTGGAGCGTCACCAAAAAACAGAAGTCAAAAATAAGATAGCAATCATACATGAGCAAGAAGGTGGAAGAAAAAAGCAATTTACTTATGGAGAACTTTACTTAGAAGTGAACAAATTGGCGGGTGCGTTCAAGAAAATAGGATTAAAAAAAGGGGATCGCGTTGCGGTCTATATGCCGAATATTCCAGAAACTGCCATGACTATGTTGGCGTGTGCGAAACTGGGAGTTTTGCATTCAGTGGTTTATGCTGGATACTCATATATGGCTTTGCGAGATCGTATAAATGGTGCTGAGGCGAAATTGCTGATTACTGCCAACGGAAGCCTGCGTAGAGGAAAAACGGTTAAGCTTAAAGAAACATGCGATCAGGCAGTCGCAGAGGATTGTCCGTCCATCGAAAAAATGGTTGTGGTCAATAATGTTGATTTAGATATCGAAATGAAGGAAGGAAGAGATGTTTGGTTTGAAGATATTATGAAGGAAGAAACAGGAGAAGGTGTTGATACTGAAATAATGGATGGCAATGATCCTTTATTTGTTTTGTATACTTCTGGTACAACATCGAAACCAAAAGGCGTGGTCCATGATCACGCAGGATACATGGTTGGTGTTTATCATACTTTGAAAACAGTTTTTGACTTAAAAGATGACGACGTGTATTGGTGCACTGCTGACCCGGGATGGATTACCGGTCATAGTTACATTATTTATGGACCTTTGATGTGCGGTATTACTACAGTTATGTATGAAGGTGTCCCGGACTTTCCAGAGAACGACTTTATCTGGGATCTAATTGAACGATATAAAGTATCTGTTCTTTATACAGCACCGACACTTGTTCGTTTAATGATGAAATATGGTGACGAGCCGGTTAAAAAGCATGACCTTTCAGCTTTGCGTATATTAGGATCAGTTGGCGAACCGATTAATCCGGAAGCATGGCGCTGGTACTATGAGGTGGTTGGCGGGGGACGCTGTCCGATAATGGATACGTGGTGGCAAACGGAAACAGGCATGTTTATGCTGACACCACTTCCTGTTACACCTCTAAAGGCTGGGTCTTGCACTAAACCATTTCCAGGCATTAAAGCTTCAATAGTAGATAAAAAAGGTAAGCGAGTACCAGTGGGCAAAGGAGGATTTCTGGTGATTGAAAATGCTTGGCCGGCAATGCTTACTACTCTTTGGAACAATCCAAAAAGATATTTAGAAACCTACTGGGAGAAGATTCCAAATGTATATACAGTAGGTGATATGGGATATGTGGACAAAGACGGGTATTTTTGGATTCAGGGAAGAGCAGACGATGTTATGAATATTGCCGGACATAGAATTGGTACTGCCGAGGTTGAAAGTGCATTGGTTTCTCACGAGGCGGTTGTGGAAGCAGGAGTGATTGGCAAACCTCATCCAATCAAGGGTGAGTGTGCGAAAGCATTTGTTATTTTGAAGGACGGATTTGAACAGTCAGATGAACTAATAGATGCACTCAAAAAGCAAGTCCGTGGAAGTCTAGGGCCAATTGCTGGGGTTGACGAGATTGCTTTCGTCAAAAAACTTCCAAAGACCCGAAGCGGAAAGATTATGAGACGAATCTTGAAAGCGGAAGAGCTGGGCAAACCAGTTGGAGATATTAGTACGCTAGAGGATTAATATGCAAAAAAAGAGAACTGAAATAGCTGTCGGTATTGTTCTGTTTAATTCTGAGAACAAAGTGCTGGTTGTATTCAAAAAATGGATACAGAAATGGGAATTTCCACAAGGTAAGATCGAAGCAGGAGAAGGAGATATAGATACTTTGCAAAGAGAAATGAAAGAAGAAACGGGAATAGAAGAACTGCGCATTGTGAAGGATTTTATGACAAAAACGCATTACCGTTTTAAGCGAGATGAGTATTTGGTGAGCAAAACCGTTGATTATTACTTAGGAATTACTGATAAAGAAGTGCGTCTTTCTTCTGAACATGAGAAGTATTGTTGGTGTACTTATAACGAGGCAATAAAGCTACTAGTTCACAAGAATCATAAAAATGTATTAGACAAGGCAATCAGTCGATTAAAAAAACCGTTAGAATTTATTAACTAAATAGAATCTGCTTTATGAGTATCAAACCAACTGTTAACGATTTAAACTGGAAAATTGCCGGAGAAGCGGGTTATGGAATTAAATCTGTGGGGCTTATGTTTTCTAAAATCTGTACAAGGGGAGGATTGCAAATCTTTGACTATTCTGAATATCCTTCATTAGTGCGAGGGGGACATAACACATACCAGGTTAATGTAGGTGAGGATGAAAAATTTGCGCCAAAAGCTTTAGTAAGTTTATTGGTTGCTTTGAATCAAGATACAATAGATTTTCATAGAGACGAGTTAGAAGAAGGCGGTGGTCTAGTCTATGACAATGAGGACAAAGAAATTGATGTTAGTTCTCTTGATGCAAAAAAATATAATCTTTTTCCTATACCGCTGACGAAACTGGCAGAAGATGCAGGCGGTAAAAAGGTTATGCGTAATTCAGTCGCTTTAGGGGCTTCAGTTGGTTTGATCAGTTATGATTTTGAGCTACTAAAAAGTGTAATTGAAGATGCCTTTAAAAAGAAAGGTGATGAAATAGTAAACATGAACATAAAGATCGCTGAGGCAGGATATAAACATGCAAAAGATAATTTTGATGTTGGAAAATTTCCGTTCCAGTTAAAAGCGGTCAAAGGACCTAAGCGTATGGTGCTTACTGCGAATGAAGCAATTGCATTGGGCGCAATTCAGGCAGGTTGTAAATTTATGTCAGCATATCCAATGACACCCGCATCGTCTATTTTGCACTATATGGCTGCTAATCAAGAAAAACACAACCTAGTGGTAAAACAGACCGAAGATGAGCTTTCGGCAATGACTATGGCGCTTGGAGCAAATTTTGCCGGGGTACGGTCATTTACCTGCACCTCGGGTGGTGGATTTTCACTAATGGTTGAAGCTCTGGGGCTTTCTGGAATAACTGAAACGCCAATGGTAATTGCAGAGGTTATGCGACCAGGTCCTGCAACCGGACTGCCAACCTGGACCGAACAGGGAGATTTACGCTTCTTGATTCATGCGGCGCAGGGTGAGTTTCCAAGGATAGTAATTGCACCCGGCGATGCTCGCGAGGCGTTTTATGGGACTCATCATGCATTCAATTTGGCGGAAAAATATCAAATGCCGGTGTTTGTACTTTCTGATAAGTTCATTTCTGAAAGTTACAAATCAGAGGAATTCTTTGATACTACAAAGCTAAAAATTGAGCGTGGTGAAATGATGACTGATACGCAGTTAAAAAAGGTTAAGGAGTATAAACGCTATAAGTTCACAGATACGGGGGTTTCGCCTAGGAGCATCCCGGGACAAAAAGACGGGGTGTACAATGCAAATTCAGACGAACATGATGAATTTGGTTATTCGGTAGAAGATGCTGAAAACAGGGTACGCATGGTAGAAAAGCGGGCAGCAAAGCTTGAAGAAGCAGCAAAAGATTTACCAGAGCCCATTCTATACGGTCTTGAGAAAGCGGATATAACATTGATAGCTTGGGGTTCTACTAAGGGGCCGATCTTAGAGGCAATGAAGCTTTGTGAACGGGATAAACTCAAAGTGAACCTGCTTCATGTTATGTATGCTTTTCCATTTCCAACTGAACGGGTAAATGAAGTCATAAAGAATGCTAAGGATGTTGTAATAGTCGAAAACAACTCAACAGCTCAGCTTGGATCACTAATTCGTGAATTCACGGGCCATGATATTGAAAAAAAGTTGTTGAAATATAGCGGAAGACAGTTCTATCCAAATGAGATTCATGAATATGTCAGTGATATTTTAAGCAAATAACAATATGGTCTGAGCCCGTCGAAGACCTGTGTAAAATAATAACAGTTTTATCCTTCGACGTTGCTCAGGAAATAAAACTTTGAAAGGAGAAAAATATGAAACCAGAAGAACTAAACACACCACATGATCCAACATGGTGCCCAGCCTGTGGCAATTTTGGAATATGGGTTGCCTTGAAAAAAGCACTTACAGAACTTAAACTGGATCCAGACGAAGTAGCTATTAGCTATGGAATCGGCTGTTCAGGAAATGAAAATAACTTTGTAAAGACCTATGCTTTCCATAGTCTGCATGGCAGAGCAGTACCGCCGGCAGCTGGAATTAAGTTTGCCAACGATGCGCTTACTGTAATCGCTGTGAGCGGAGACGGGGACGCATATGGCGAGGGTGGTAATCATTTTATTCATGCTTGCAAAAATAATTATGACATAACGTATTTGGTACACGATAATCAAATGTACAGCTTGACCACCGGACAGGCATCACCAACATCAGAAAAGGGAATGAAGACCAAAACTACCCCTTCCGGAATTATTGAAGACCCGATCAATCCAATTTCACTTGCACTAGCCGCAAATGCTACTTTCGTGGCAAAAGGGTTCTCAGGAAAGGCTGATCACTTAGCGGAATTAATAAAAAAAGCTATTCAGCATAAAGGCTTTGCATTGGTAGATATCCTGCAGAATTGTGTAACTTTCAACAAACTAAACACATTCCAATTTTTCAATAAACGTGTTTATGACATGAATAAGGAAGGCCACAAGACAAATAACAAACAGAAGGCATATGAGATGGCTTCAGAATGGGGTGAACGTATTCCGATTGGGATATTCTACAAAGAAGAAAAACCTTCCTATAACTCGTCATTACCTCAAACTGCAGATGCGCCATTAGTTAAGCATGAATTGGGCAAAGTTGATCTTACACCTAATTTTGAGGGACTGGCATAAAAAGTGGTAACACAATGAAAATAGCGTCTCGGATAATACTAATTTTATTTGTTGTAATAGTTGGGCTGTACTTAGCAGTGTATGCATATACTGGTCAGGATGAAGAAAACTGGTTTAATACACATTACAGATCGAAGATCGCACAGTATCCCTTAATGCGATCTTTGTTCTATCTGCATTGGGATGGAGATGCGAAGTCGGACTATTTAACTTCTAATAGATTCTCATCACTAAAAATTGAGATTGATAGATATGAAGAATGCTTGCTAACAGATGAAATGTTTGATGCTATTGAAAAGGGAATAAAGAAAGTCGTGCAAAAGCCAGGTGGCATAGCGTTCGAAGAAAGTAATATTTTTTCTTTAACAAAAAATGAATATACAGTAGAAGAATTGTTGGCGATAAAAGAAACGTATAAAGATAAATCTTCTAGCAGGAATGAGGCAACAATACAACTTGTCTGCGTAAACGGATACGCAGATGATCCTTCTAATATTGGCCTAACATTGATGGAGAATGGTATTGGAATTTTTTGGCAAACAATAAAGGATCTAGCAAGCAATAATCCGGATTCTTTAGAACCTTTTGTAGTTTCAACAGTATTGCATGAATTTGGGCATCAGATAGGGATGGGCCACATAGAAGATGACGAATGCCTAATGGCAGCATTTGTTGAAAGGCCAGGCAACGCCAAGGGAGCATTAAAAAAGATTCCGGTATCTTTTTGCGACGAAGAATTAAAATCAGTTGAGCAAATACGTGAATCACTATAAGATATAGAAATGACACAAAACATAGGGCATCGCGGTGCTTGCGGGTATGAGCCAGAAAATACACTCATCTCTTTCAAAAAAGCGATTGAGCTTGGCGCTGACATGATTGAGCTGGACGTTCATTTAACGAAAGATAATGAGGTAGTAGTAATACACGATGAAACATTGAATAGGACCACCAACGGAAAAGGAGGTCTGAGAGAAAAGGATTTATCAGAGATAAAGAGTTACAGAACAAAAGAAAAGGATCAAGAGATACCAACTTTGCAAGAGCTGATTGACGAAGTAAAAGACAAAGTGGAAATCAATATTGAAATTAAGTTGGAGGACACGGCGATGGAGGTTGTCAAGATAGTAAAGAGAAATGGAATTGAGAAGAATGTTGTAATTTCATCTAATCATGCTAAGCAACTACGGGCAGTGAAAGATGCTGCTCCAGATGTGAGAACGGCTCTGTTGTACTATGCAACGAAAACAGATCGTGGATTGCCTGTGTTGGTGTTTTTCGCACGTATTGCATTCTGTTGCATAAAAAAACTGATATCCAAAAGACTAAAGCAGGCACAGGCAGAATATCTTAATCTGACTCACTTTCTTGCCAAAAAAAAATTTATAGACGAACTTCACGAGCTAGGTTACAAGGTGAATATATGGACTGTGAATAAAGCAAAAACAATAGAAAAAATGAAAAAGATTGGAGTCGATGGAATTATTACTAATTATCCGGACCGAATTTGAAAATGAACAAAAAGTGGGTTGTAAAAGAAAAGGTGTCTGATGCGCTAATAAATAAATTCCCGGAAATCAATCCGGTAATTTTGCAGTTGCTGTATAATCGAAATATTGTTGAGCAAAAAGATATAGATGAATTTTTGAATCCAGAATACGGAAACAATCTTCATGATCCGTTTTTATTTAAGGATATGAAGAAAGCGACAAAACGTATTTGGAAAGCGATTCAGAAAAAAGAAAAGATAATAGTGCATGGTGATTATGATGCCGACGGAGTATGTAGTTCTGTGATTTTACATGACACGCTAAAGAGTCTCGGTGCGGATGTATCTGTTTTTCTTCCCCATCGTGAACGCGAGGGTTATGGCATGAATACTAAGACTGTTCAAAAATTTATTGACGAGGGAAATAATCTTATTATCACTACTGATTGTGGAATTTCTAATCATGAAGAGATTGCTCTGGCAAAGAAAAATGGTGTGGATGTGATTATTACTGATCATCATGAGGCTCCAAACGATCTGCCGTCCGCACATGCCATTCTGAATCCTCATGTTAAAAATGAAACATATCCGTTCAAAAACCTTGCAGGTGCTGGCGTAGCATTTAAGCTGGCTTCAGCTTTGATAACAGAATCGCTGGATAAGCCGGAATATTCATTTCCGGAGGGATTTGAAAAATGGCTTCTGGATATGGTTGCTATAAGTACAGTTACTGACATAATGCCCTTATTAGGAGAGAATCGTGTATTTGTAAGGTATGGATTGATAGTACTGGGGAAGACGCGAAGGGTAGGGCTGAAGGCGCTGATGGAGACGATTGGGAACAGGCGAGGAAAAGTTGACACATTCACTATTGGGTTCCAAATTGGTCCTAGAATTAATGCGGCAGGAAGGATGGATCATGCAAAACTAGCTTTTCAATTACTGACAGCAGAAACGAAAGACGAAGCAGAAATTCTGGCTGAGAAGCTTCAGCTAAACAATGTTGTAAGACAAAAAATTACAGGTGATTTTGTTCAAGAGGCAAAAATACAAATTGGTGAAGTTGGAGATAGTAAGAAATTGCTATTTGCTATTGGCAAGGAATGGCCTGCTGGTATCATTGGGCTAATTGCAGGAAAACTTGCTGATGAATTCTATCGTCCAACACTGATCCTGACAGAAATTGACGGGAAGGTCACGGGTTCTGGAAGAAGTATTCAGGAATTCAATATTGTAAAGGCCTTAGAAAAAACACAAATACACTTTGAGCGTTGGGGCGGTCATTCTCAGGCTGGAGGATTTACCTTGAAAAGCGCTGAAAGTGTTGCGCAATTTCAAATAGACTTTCAAAAAGTAGTGGAAAACGAATTACAGGATAAAAAACTTGCTCCATTTTTAGATGTAGAAGCTGAGATTGTTCTGAATGATATTGATTGGAAATTTTTTGAACAACTGGATTCATTCCAGCCTTTTGGCGAATCAAATCGTAGTCCGTATTTCTTAGTTAGGGGAGCAGAAGTTGTTGGAATGCAGCAAGTAGGAAACGGCGGGAAACATCTCAAATTGATGATTACTCAGGGATCAGGGATTGTTCGAAAAACAATTGGTTTTGGATTTGGAAATTTTTTTGATATCATTGGGATAGGTGAACATGTAGATGCAGTTTTTGAAATTGGTGTAAATGAATGGAATGGTAATAGAGAATTAGAGCTAAAAATTATTGACCTAAAAAAGAGTGACTAACACAAAAGAAAAAAAATTAGTAATCTATACTGACGGTGGGGCGCGTGGTAATCCCGGACCGGCGGCTTCTGGTGTTGTAATTTTTAATGACCAGAAAAAAATGATAGGGGAATACTCTAAATTTCTAGGAGAAACAACAAATAATCAGGCAGAATATCGAGCAGTACTTTTAGCGTTAGAAAAAGCTTTAGAATTAGAGGGAACCGAAATAGTTTTGTACTCAGATAGTGAATTAATTGTAAATCAACTTAATCGCAAATATAAAGTTAAGAATAAGGAGCTTTCAACTATATTTGTTAAAATTTGGAACATTGCTCAGAAGTTTGATTCTGTGTCGTATCATCATGTTCCTAGAGAGAAAAACAAGTTAGCTGATGCTCAGGTTAATGAATGTTTGGATCAGTATTTGGATAGTTAATAACTAGGCTTGACTCAGTTGCTTGCGAGGATAGACTTGACAAAACTGTGGAATATGCTACTATTGCACGTTCTTTTAAATATGTTTGTGATATAGCCGTAGTGTCTAGACTGAGTTTTCAACCGAAAACAACGTAGTTTAGCCACTGCGGCTATAGTTGCCAAAGTTCGTCCGCTTGGAACGATTTTCCGAGTCCAAATTCTTCATGAAAGGATGACGACATGGCAACGCCCATGACCACATCCCCGATGACCGGCAAGCAGGTTGACCGTGTCTGCGAGATTTTTCGTGCCAAAATCACCAAGCACGCTCCCGAGTTCTCCTCAGAGGCAGTCCAGTTGGCTTTCGGGCAGTCCAAGCTAAGTGCAGAATGGTTGGCGGTTTTCCGCAAGTATGTGGAGATGTTCAGCGACATGATTGTGCGCCACGTCAAGGTGGATCGCAGCAAGACCCCACAAGAGGCTCTCGACGCCACTGGTCGTAAACAGTTCACGGACAAGTCCGTGGTCAAGTCCATGCCCAAGGACACGGGTGAGGAGAAGGAAGTATTCTTCTTCAAGCTCGGTCACTTCACGAGCGACGATGACCTGGAGAACGAGTTCGACTCCCGTGGTCTGCTTCCGGTTGACCCCTACTCGTTGGCCAAGGTCAATGAGGACGATCCCAGTTTCGCTGATACTCACCCCAACTGTACGCACTGGCGTGATTCCGACGGCAAGTGGTGTTTCGCCACGTTCCTCCGCTGGAATCTCGAGCGTAAGCTCAATGTCCACCGCTTCGGCTTTGATTGGGATGACCGCTGGTGGTTCGCTGGCGTGCGCAAGTAGTGACCTTGGTCACTTGAGTTCTTGGGACTTCTTAGTCCCTTGGTTTCTTGGCCTCGGTTGCAATTTTCACAACACCACTTTTTCATCTTTGGATGAGGGAGTGGTGTTTTTCTTTTTCTAAAAAAAATGTTAAAATACTTTTGGATAGTAAACGAAACAGTCCTTGGTCAAGGCTTAGGACGGTTGAACTCTGCAATTAAGGAGTGGTGAGAATGGAATCATGAAATATCTTATTCCAGAGAGCCTACCTTATTTTCTTCAAATGAAGATGCTTGGTGCAAAATACTGGTGCATTGAATATGCCAAATAAAATACAGCTTGAAGAGTATTCGACAGGCAGTGGAACAGAGGGTATTTTGTACATTTCGCCACGTTCAACCGCTGGAATAACGAGCGTAAGCTCAATGTCAACCGCAACGACAATGATTGGAATGACAACTGGTGGTTCGCTGGCGTGCGCAAGCCTCTTTATCAGCTAAGATTTTGTATTTGTTTTTTCCAGCCTCCTAACATTTTACCCACTTCATTTATGCTGCTAGAAAGCGTAGTATATTTTTTATTGTCTATTGATTTTAATTCCCAGGACATTTTCAAAAAATATTTTAGGGCATCTAGTCTTATGCCAGCTTTGCTGATTATGATGTATTTTTGTTGAGAATTAGCATAGCTGGCTTGAAGTAGTAATTCTATTAAATCACAAAATAAATTATCTATCTTTTGTCCCAGAGTGTATTTTTCCAAGCGAGGAAAATGGATTAAATATTCATGCCAAAGTTTATAAGCGACGGCGGATTTATTCAATATTGGTAAGTCACTAGATTGCGCTGGGGGGGGGTAGAATTAAAGGTAGATTTTTGTTTATTATTATGAAAATTCAATTGACTCATACTTATAACGATATTATTTGTTTAGATAACCTACTTTTAGCTTGGCAAGAGTTTATCAGGGGAAAGAAAGACAAACAAGATGTTCAGGCTTTTTCTCGTCAGCTAATAGATAATATTATACTACTTCATCAAGACCTTGCCAATTTTGACTACCAGCATTCTGGTTATATTGCTTTTAATATTTCTGACCCCAAGCCTAGGAACATACATAAGCCCAGTGTACGAGATAGATTGTTACACCATGCTATTTATAGGGTACTTTATCCGTTTTTTGATAGGACATTTACAGCAGATTCGTATTCTTGCAGAAACTACAGAGGAACTCATAAGGCTACAAGTAGATTTAGAAGTATGGTTTATCAAGTTAGTAAAAACAACACTAGAACATGTTGGATATTAAAGTGCGATATTAAAAAGTTTTTTGCCAGCATTGACCATAATATTTTAAAAGATATTCTTTCCAATTATATCCCAGATAAAAATATTTTATGCTTACTAAATAAAGTAATTGATAGTTTTGATTTGGGTGAAAATAAAGGCTTGCCTTTAGGAAATCTTACTTCACAATTATTTGTGAATGTCTATATGAATGAGTTTGATCAATATGTCAAACACAAATTAAAACAAAAATATTATATAAGATATGCTGATGATTTTGTGTTTATGTCAGATAATGAAAATGATTTATTAAATATAATTAAACCAGTTCAACGTTTCTTGAGTGAAAAACTTCAATTACAAATACATCCTGAAAAAACATTCTTACGTACACTGGCTTCTGGCGTTGATTTTATAGGAACAGCACATTTTACTAAGCATAGAGTACTGCGTACTAAGACCAAAAAAAGAATTTTACAATTAGCTAATCACAAAAATCTACCTTCATATTTAGGTGTGCTAAAACATTCCGATACTTATGACTTGCAGAATTTATTGCTGAATAAAATAGGCAAACATCAGTAGTTGCAAAATATTCGTTACAAGTCTATTTTCGGATTTCTTGCATTTTATGTGCTTGACATTATGCAGTTTTGTAGTATGATATACATTGCCTTTATCTAAGCTGGATGATTGCTATATACATTGTTTTTGCAATGTAGATAGAGGAAAGTCCGAACACCCTCCTCACACCCATGTTTTGAATTTATCCAGTTGATTTATAATTTCAAAGCATTGGTGTGGGGAGAAGTGGATAGCTCGTAACTCGAGCCGGGATGCATGGGTATTGAAGAGTTCTATAGACTTTTTAATGTTCCAGATTCCTAGGGAAAGTGTCACAGAGACTAAACCGCCCTACTTATGTAGGGTAAGGGTGAAAAGTAAGGGCCTAAGAATCCTTTTCCTTCTTTGGTAACAAAGTCGGATGAAAAACCCTATCCGGTGCAAGATTAAATAGGTCCTATAAAGGACGGGTTGATCGCTTGACCCCGCCATCGGCGGGGCTAGATAGATAATCATCGCTTTTGTGAAAGCAAAAGTACAAAATTCGGCTTATAGGCTTAGATAGAAGGCAAAATAGGGGTTCCTAGGACGAGCCTCTATTTCCAAATACGTCCATAGTTATGAATCCCGCCAGAAAATAATGAAAATGGCGGGATACAAAACTAGAATTTCATAAATATTACTTACAATAATTTCTAACGGATGAATAAGTCAGAACTTACTTTCAGTGCAATTCTGGTTCCATTGGATTATGTTGTTGTGTTTTTGGCTGGATTGCTAGCATATGGAATTCGTTTTGGATCTGTTGTTTCTGAATTGCGACCTGTTATTTATGAGATGCCCCTGAAGGAATTTTTACCAATTCTTCTGTTTGCTAGCTTGTTATGGGTTATTGTTTTCGTGTTTAGTGGGTTATACAGCATAAGGTCCACTCGAAAAATGGTGGAGGAAATTACAAAGATTGTATTAGCATGTTCTACCGCTGTTCTGGTTATTATAATCGTTATATTTTTTCAACGGGAATTGTTTTCTTCCCGTTTTATTGTCCTTAGTGGATGGATATTAAGTATAGTCTTTATTGGAATTGAAAGATTTTTTGTGCGTTCATTCCAGCGAAGGCTTTTGAAAAAAGGAATCGGGTCACATCGTATTGCGGTAATTGGCAATGAGATAGCTGCTACCAGAATTATTAGAACAATACAGGATAATCCTGCTTTGGGATATAAAATTGTTGAGCATATTCAAATTAACAGTGAAGAGGATATTGCGAAGATCAAACATGCTTTTGAAAGTTCCTTGATTGATGAAATCATTCAGGCAGATTCTGACATTGCAAAACCTTTGATATTAAAAATAATTGACCTGTGTAACGAGTATCATGTTACCTTTAAATATGTAGCAAATCTTTTTGAGACTTCAGCAACCAATATTGCTATTACTCCTCTTGCAGATATTCCTGTGATTGAGCTGAAGCGTACCCCGCTTGATGGTTGGGGAAAGATATTTAAGAGAGCATTTGATATTATTTTTTCCACAATCTTTCTGATATTGCTTTCCCCGTTCTTTCTTGTTATAGGAATACTAATAAAGATTGATTCTCCTGGTCCAATGTTTGTGGGATTGGAAAGAGTTGGTAGAAAGGGAAAAATATTCACTTTGTACAAATTCCGTTCGATGATTGTTGGAGCACATGGAATGAAAAAAGAACTAACTCAGTTTAATGAGCGTTCCGATGGGCCATTATTTAAAATGAAAAATGATCCTAGAATCACACGTCTTGGTAAATTCTTGAGAGCAAGCAGTATAGATGAACTACCGCAATTGTGGAACGTGCTAAAAAGCAAAATGAGTCTTGTTGGTCCACGTCCGCATGAACCAGAAGAAGTCAGTAAGTATCAGAAACATCACAAGACGCTTTTAACTATCAAACCGGGTATGACAGGCATGGCGCAGGTCTCTGGAAGATCAGACTTGAATTTTGAAGAAGAGGCAAAGCTTGATGTGTATTATGTTGAAAATTGGTCAATGATTTTGGATCTTCAATTAATCTTTAGAACAACATTTGTACTTATGGCAAAGCGGTCTGCGGCATAATATGATATTATAAAAACATGAAAGTTGCATTAATTCACGATCATCTAGCACAAGACGGAGGGGCAGAAAAGGTACTGATGGCATTTCAGGAAATTTTTCCTGATGCGCCAACATATGTGCTTGTTTATAACTCGAAACAAGCAAACAGCAATTTTGCTCACAAAGATATTCGTACTTCTTTCATTCAAAAACTGCCCGGGGGAGTGAAACATTATAAGTGGTTCCTGAGGCTAATGCCGGCTGCTACGGAAAGCTATGATTTGTCAGAATATGACATAGTTCTTTCTAGTACTTCAGCTTTTGCAAAGGGAATTATTACAAAACCGGAGACATTGCATGTTTGCTACTGTCACACACCTACACGTTTTTTGTGGAGCGATACTCACAGCTATGTACAGGAACTCCCTTACGGATCAATTTTCAGAAAACTGGTACCGTTGGTGCTACATAAAATACGAATATGGGACCGAATAGCGGCGGATCGTGTTGATAGATTTGTAAGTAATTCGAAAATTGTCCAGCATAGAATCAAAAAATACTACAAACGTGAAAGCGATGTAATTCATCCGCCCGTGGATATCAGAAAATTCTCAGTAAGTAGTAATATAGGCAACTATTATTTAATGGGGGGAAGACTGGTTTCATACAAACGCTTTGATATGGGTGTGCAGGCATTTAACCGCTTGGGTATTCCTCTAAAGATTTTTGGTGTAGGACCAGAATTTGCTAATTTAAAAAAGATGGCTCGTCCAAACATAGAGTTCCTCGGGAAAGTATCAGAGTCAGAAAAAAGAAAATTATTTAGCGAAGCAATAGCATTTATCAATCCCCAAGAAGAGGATTTTGGCATAGTAATGATTGAATCCATGGCTTCTGGCCGCCCGGTAATAGCCTTTAATAAAGGTGGTGCACGCGAGATTGTAGTATCTGGCAAAACAGGGGAACTTTTTTCCGATCAGACTTGGGAAGCATTAGCAGATACTATTATACATTTCAAGCCGGAAAATTACTCTGCAACTGAAATTAGAGCACATGCTGAGACATTTGACACAACTGCATTTAAGGATAAGATAAAGACATATGTTTTAGACGCTTACAAAAACTTTGAAAATACTAATATTAAATAATTTAAATTATGGAATTACACGAACACATCTCTATACTTAAAAAAGGGAAGTCATTCATTATAACTTTTACTTTACTTGTCACGCTGGCAGCGTTTCTTTTTACTTATTTTCGGCCGGTAACCTACGCCTCATCTATTTCTTTTGCTGTAAATAGAATTAACAAACAGGAAACCCCGTATTACGATGACAGCTATTTTGGCATTCAAGCATCGGATCTTTTTTCCCAAACAGTAATCAGTTGGTTTCTTACTCCTTCTGTTCTTCTTGAGATTTATGAAAGTGGAGAAGTGGATCCTCAGATTGAATCCTTGGAAAGATTTGCAAATCGATTCAAGACAAAAAAATATTCCCCACAAAACATTGTTGTAAGATTCAGCGAGCGAGATGAGGATACTGCAAACACAATTTCTCAGGCAGTAATAACAGTAGTAGAAGAAAAGGCAGTGTCAATTAATCAAACAGCAGATAATAAGGCACTATTTGAAATAGTTGGTGAAAAGCCCGTGATTGTGAAAAATGATCCACAAACTATCCTTGCAACAATAGTTGGATTTATAGTTGGATTAGTGGTAGGTATTGTGCTTGTTTATCTGTTTCGTTATTTTAAAACACCATCACAGTTAAAGGAACACATTTCATAAAAATACATGAAAATAGGGATTGATGTACGCCCACTGCTTGAAAAAGATGCAGGCGGGATATCGGTATATACCGAAAAAATCATTGCAAACCTGTTGCGGATAGATACTCAGAACGAGTATCTTCTGTTTTCTAACAGTTATAAAAAAAATACGTCAAATGTAGAAAATATATTTTCTGAAAACAATGCAGAAATGAAGTCCTTTTCTTATCCTAATAAAATTCTAAATGCTAGCTTCCGATTTCTGAATGAGCCTAAAATAGACAGAATATTAGGAGGGGTTGATATCTTTTTTGCGCCTAATATCAATTTTCTTGCACTATCCTCAAAAATCAAAAAAGTTATTACGCTACACGATTTGTCGTTTCTTTTATATCCAAATTTTTATTCAACAAAAGGCCGTTTCTGGCACAAAGCAGTAAATGTAAAAAAACTGGTTGAGCAATTTGATAGAATAATTGCAGTGTCTGAGCACACGCGTAATGATATTTTGGATATTCTAAATGTGAATAATGACAAAGTCGTAAAGATTTATCCCGGTGTTGACTCACAGTTCTATAGCAATGGGGATGATGAAACAAGAAATAGTATTCGTATGAAGTATAATCTTCCAAAAAACTTTATACTAAGTTTGGCGGCGTTGGAGCCTAGAAAAAATATTGAAATGGTGATAGAAGCGTTTGAGAAGTTTAATAGTAATTGTGATACCCATCTTGTTTTAGTAGGCGCTGCGCTAGGAAGTGAGCAACAGATTAATAAGCTGATTTCGGAGAAAGGACTG